>JBDRSE010000109.1:0-36239 GCA_043825095.1 bacterium | reverse complement strand
AGGCACCGGCTCCCCAGGCCAAGGCCGCGGCCCGCGGCTCTAGGCAGCCTCCGCCCCGGCGCGGTGCGCCTCCCCCTCCCCCGGGGCTCCGCCGTCAAGCAGCCTCTGACACGTCCCCCGTCGCTGTTTCACAAAAGGCAGTGACGAGCTCTGTTCCCTCGCGTTCTCTCCGAACCCCTTCGGCCGAGCCGGCAGCCCCCACTTCGGTGCCCACGCTCTACCTGTTTTACAACGAAGAACGGATCCCCATCGACAAGGATCAGTTCATCATCGGCCGGGGCTCCAAAACCTCCGACCTCGCGATCAAGGACGGCAACATCTCCCGCAAGCACGCCGCCGTCATCCGCCGCAACGGCGTGTACTACATCAAGGATCTCGGCTCCACGAACGGCATCGACTACAAGGGCATGCGCATCGACAACAAGCGCATCGACGAAGGCGATCTGTTCCACCTCTGCGACTACGAGCTCAAATTCACCTTCCGTGGGTGATTTCCCCAACTGCAGGACGCGTATGCCCACTGGCCAAAGGTCGCCCGGGCGGCACGGTCTGCCGGGCCTGCGACACAAACAACGTCTGCATCCCGTAGCGCTGATCTTCACCGCCACCCGCCGCGACTCCTGATCGGCGTCAGCCTCAAACCGGCATGTACAGCCTCACCGCCAGCCCCTTGTCCAGCAGCTCCTGGTTGAGAAACACGCCCCGCTCAAAGGTCACCGCCGGGGTCGCCTTCTCGGTGTAGTAGAACACGTCCGCGATGTAGCGCGCGTACTTGTCCGTCTTGTACTCCGCGAAACGACGCCGAGGCAGAGCGCGGCATCGAGCGATTGAAGCGGGACCCGGCCGTGTTACAATCAACCAAGAACCTCGTCCTGGAGGCCATCATGAACAACCAAATCCCGGCAACCGACACCGAACAACGGCTCACAGTCGAAGGACTCCTACAGGAGGGACGTCGGGAGGGACGACAGGAGGGACGACGGGAGGGACGACGGGAGGGCGTTCTCGACCTCGCCCGACACCTCGTGGACCGCCAAACCCTCCGCGATCTCGAATCGCTCGAAGACCTCGACGAGCTGGAGCGCCGCGTCCTCGAGCTCGTCAAGAATCACTGACAACCAACGCTTTCAACCACATCCCCCGCGCCCTCTCAGACAGACCCTATCCGGTAGATCTCTATCGCGCAGGGGAGCCGGACGCTGGCGCTGTGGTGCAGGTCGAGGATGTACTACGCATCGGCTTCCAGTGCCCAGCCGGAGACCTCCTCTGGCAAGGCCCGAGGCCCACCCTCACGGTGAATTCGAACCCCGCCGACAATCGAGGCCCTGCTTGTCGCCCTGCTCAACCACCGGCCAGGTGCGCAGCCCGGGGAGCGGTGTGTCCAAGATCAAATGACGATCCGCTCTTGTTGATGGTGACCACCGATTGCACGACCCACGACGCTCGCTTCGTACTTGCGCTGTCCCCGATTCGGCGGTTTGTTGTTCTTAGCCGTTAGCCGTCGAAGGCCGTCTTCATTGTCGATGTCTCTTCACGCTGCCCAGATTGATGCCCGTTGACTTCAACCAAACCACCAGAGGATACTTTCGCAGAGGCCAAAAAAGTGCATGATGCGCCCAGCGCGCCGGCCTTCCGGCTCCCGTTCCAGGAGATCGACAGCAACAACCACATCGCGCAGTGGACCGAGGTCGTGGTCCCGGTGCAGGAGCGATTGTCATTCCCGACACCCCTCCCAAAGAAGATCTGCATGGAATGACACCTGATAGGAGCCAATCTGGATCGCCTCCTGGTGGTGACCTCTCCTCCCTGCTGCAGCAGGCGTTTGCCCACTGGCCGGAGGAGGCCCGGGCGGCAGCCGAGCTGTGCGAGAAGATCGTCGCCGCGGCAGATGCCTTTGGCGGGAGGGGCTCAGCCGGGAGGGGCTCAGCCGGGACGGGCTCTGCCGGGACGGGCTCAGCCGGGACGGGCTCAGCCGAGCTCACGGCGTGGCTCGCCTCGTTGGGGGAGCTGTCGACCCTGGCGGCCACGGACCGGAGCGTCGTCCTGGCGCGGGGGATGCGCCTGCTGGCAGGCGTCGAGGCCCGGCGCCCCGCGCCGAAGCCGCGGCGCCGGAGCGCGCCCGCACCGTCGGTGACGGAACAGGGCGAGGCGCCCGCGGAGGCGCCCGCGACCGACAGGCTGACGAGCCTCCGGGGCTGCGGGCCGAAGACGGCGGAGCGGTTGGGGGCGCGGGGCATCCACGAGGTCCGGGATTTGCTGGGGCTGCTGCCGCTGCACTATGAGGATCGTCGTGAGGTAACGCCCATCAGGAGCCTGGAGGAGGGGCGCCCGGCCTGCTGCGTGGGCCTGGTGACCCGGACCCGGTGGCTGGGGCGGGGGCGGCGGCGGTTCTTCGAGCTGGTGGTGGTGGATGGCGAAGACGAGCTCCTGTGCCGCTGGTTCCGCACCTACCCGGGGCTTTCGAAACAATTCGTCGAGGGGATGCAGGTCTGGGTGTCCGGCACGCCCAAGCCTTGGAAGGCGCGAATGCAGATGGCGCACCCGGTGGTGCGGGCGCTGTCGGAGGACGGCGGCGGCGGCGGCGGCGGGGCGGCCGAGGGCATCGTGCCGCGATATCCAGCAGTGGAGGGCGTGGGCGGCACGGTGATCCGGTCCCTGTGCGCCCAGGCCTGCGAGCGGGCGACAGAGCTCGAGCCGGAGCCGTTGCCGCAGGCGGTGCTGGAGGCGCTCGGGCTGCCCGGCCGGGTCGAGGCCCTCCGGCAGCTCCACTGCCCGGCCGAGGACCTGAGCGCGGACGAGGTGGACGCGTTGGAGAATCGCCGGAGCCCGGCCCATCAGCGCCTGACCTTTGACGAGCTGTTCCTGCTCCAGCTCGGTCTGGCGTGGCGCAGGCGCCAGGTGCAGGGACTCGCCGCCAGGCCGTGCCCGGTCGACGAGGAGCTCTCGGCGCGGCTCAGCGAGGCGTTTCCCTTTGCGCTGACCGGGGCGCAGCGACGGGTGATTGCGGAGATCGCCTCGGACCTCGGCCGAACCGAGCCCATGCAGCGGCTCGTGCAGGGAGACGTCGGCTCGGGAAAGACCGCGGTGGCCTTTGCCGCCGCCGCGCAGGTCATGGCGTCCGGGGGGCAGGTGGCGCTCATGGCGCCCACCGAGATCCTGGCGGCCCAGCACCACGAGACCCTGGCGCCGTGGATGGAGCGGCTGGGCTATCGGCTGGCGCTGTTGACGGCGTCCACGCCCCGGGGGGCCCGGGAGTCGTGCTTGGCGCTGCTCGCGGCCGGCCAGCTCCAGCTCGTGGTGGGCACCCACGCGCTGATCGCCGAGCGGGTGGCCTTCGAGCGTCTGTCCCTGGTGGTCGTGGACGAGCAGCACCGCTTCGGCGTGGCGCAGCGGGCGCGGCTCCGGGACAAGGGCGACACGGGCGAGCACAGCCCCCACCTGCTGGTCATGACCGCCACGCCCATTCCCCGCACCCTGGCGCTGACCGCCTACGGAGACCTCGACTCCTCGGTGATCGATGAGCTGCCGGCCGGGCGGACGACCGCGAAGACCCATGTCTTTACCGCGCGCCAGCGCGGAGGGCTCTACCGGCGCGTCAAGGCGCTCCTCGCCGAGGGCAAGCGGGCCTTTGTCGTGTGCCCCCTGGTGGAGGAGTCGGAGAAGCTGCTCCTGGCCGACGCGGAGCGCACCCACACGGAGCTGACCGGCGTGCTGGCGCCCCACCCCGTGGGGCTGCTCCACGGCCGGATGAGCGCGGACGACAAGGCCGACACGCTGGCGGCCTTTCGGAGCGGCGCGCTGCAGGTGCTCGTGGCGACCACGGTGGTGGAGGTGGGGGTCGATATCCCCGACGCGGACCTCATGGTGGTGGAGAGCGCCCAGCGGTTTGGGCTGGCCCAGCTCCATCAGCTCCGCGGCCGGGTGGGGCGCCGGGCCGGGGCCGAGGCGCTGTGCCTGCTGCTGGTGGACCCCGGCGCGACCCGGGAGGCCCGCCAGCGACTGCAGGTGATGGAGTCCACGGCCGACGGCTTCCGCATCGCCGAGGAGGATCTCAAGATCCGTGGGCCGGGGGAGCTGCTCGGGATCCGCCAGGCAGGGGATTCGGTGCTCACGCTCTCCCAGGCCGTGGCGAACCCGCGGCTGCTCTCCACGGCGCGGGAGGTCGCGCGCCGTTTGCTGGACGAGGATCCCGCCCTGGACCACCCGCGCCATGGGGCCGCGCGTCAGCTTCTGGAAACCCGCTGGCAGGGCCGTCTTTTCGGCGAAGAAACGGGTTAGAGCCACCCCTGAAAAGTGGTCTTGCGTAAAGGGTGCCTCTTGCTATAGACCTCAGGGCGTAACCACACGCGGACCGCCGGTGGCGACAGCGCTCCAGCGGCCCATAAAGCCCAGATGGCGACCCGAGGAGAGAACCAATGAAAGTGACCATCACTGACGATTGCACCGGCTGCGGAGTCTGCGAAACCATTGCTCCTGACGTCTTTGTCGTGGAGGACGAGAAGGCCGTCGTCAACGCCGCCGAGATCAGTGGCAACGAGGACGAGATCAAAGAGGCCGCCGAGGAGTGCCCGGACGAGGCCATCAAGATCAGCTAGTCGCACCTCGACCCGCTGACGTCCCGCGGCGGGACCCGACAACCACCCCGGACCCAACGGCCCGCACCGCTCCCGACGGCAGCGGTATGCGTGGGGTCTGCCTCGGCGGGCTGCCGTGCCTGCGGCCCGCCGCGCCTGCAGTCCGCCGTGGAAGATCCTGTTCGCCGCAGTCGCTCCTATGCTATTGTGTGAGCCCGTTTCGGGCTCATCCTGCACCCCGGAGACCACTCCATGAAGCGCCTGATCTGCTCCCTGTTCGCTGCTGCGCTGCTGCTCGGCTCCGCGGAGCCATCCGGCGCCGCGGCCGCACCCGCCCAACCGGCCATGGCGACACCGACCGCCGCGACCTCGGCAAAAGACAAGCAGGCCACCGCCCAGAAGAAGGTGCCTGCAACGGCGCAGAAGAAGGCCGAAACCAAAAAGAAGAAGGCCCCCGCGGTGTGGATGGTCATCCCCTTCGTGCTGATGCTGCTCTGCATCGCCATCCTGCCCCTTACGTCCGAGCACTTCTGGGAGGCGAACCGGAACAAGCTCTTGATCTCCCTGTTGCTCGGCCTGCCGGTGGCGATCTACTTCGCGGTCAGCGGCACCGAGAACTGGCACCACCTCACGCACACCCTCTTCGAGTACGTGGCGTTCATGGCGCTGCTCGGCTCGCTCTACGTAATCTCGGGGGGGATCCTCTTGCGGGGTGATCTGCCTCCGACCCCGGTGGTGAACACGGGATTTCTGGCCCTCGGCGCGGTGCTGGCCTCCTTCATGGGCACCACCGGCGCCGCGATGCTGCTCATTCGACCCGTGATCACCATCAATGCGCACCGCCAGAACCGGGTCCACACGGTCATCTTCTTCACGTTCCTGGTGGCCAACATCGGCGGCCTGCTCACCCCCCTTGGCGACCCGCCGCTGTTCATGGGCTACCTGCGCGGCATCCCCTTTGTCTGGACCTTCAAGCTGCTGCCCCAGTGGGGCCTCATGGTGGGCTCCCTGCTGGTGATCTACTTCATCTGGGACACGATCCTGTGGCGCAAGGACACCGAGGCCCAGGCCAAAACCAACGCGGTCACCCAGCGCGAGCCGATCAAGATGACCGGGCTGGTGAACCTGCCCCTGCTGGCGGGCGTGGTGCTCTGTGTGGCCTTCGGCGCCAAGTTCCCGGTGCTGATCGGCTCCAAGGCCGCCGGCTTCGGGGTCCGCGAGCTGGCGATGATCGGCCTCGCCGTGGCCTCCTGGGTCGTGACCTCCAAGCATCTCCGCCGGGAAAACGAGTACACGTTCCACCCCATCATCGAGGTGGCAGTGCTCTTCCTGGGCATCTTCCTCACGATGATCCCCGCGGTGGTGCTGCTCAAGGTGCGCGGCGGCGAGCTCGGCGTCACCCAGCCCTGGCAGTTCTTCTGGGCCACGGGCATGCTCTCGTCGTTCCTGGACAACACGCCCACCTACGTCGTGTTCTTCTCCCTCGCCGAGGGCGACGCGGTCACCCTGGCCAAGAACTTCCCGCCGGAGCTGCTCACGGCCAAGATCGCCACCACCACCGGCTTCGTGCCCGAGAAGATCCTCGTCGCCATGTCCTTGGGAGCCGTGTTCATGGGCGCCAACACCTACATCGGCAACGGCCCCAACTTCATGGTCAAAGCCATCGCCGACGAGCGCGGCATCAAGATGCCTTCCTTCTTCGGCTACATGGCCTACGCCTTCCTCATCCTCGTTCCCCTGTTCGCGATCTACACCTTCGTCTGGTTCTAGACCGGACCACTGAAGTCGAACGAGGCGTCCCACGACGGGCTAAATTCTATTGACCTGTCTGACATGATGATTCATTATACGAATAAAGAATACTGAATATCACAGAAAGCCCAGTGCCCCCGACACTCAAGCCAATCGATGTCGTCGTCCTTGCGGAGCTGATCTTCCGGCCTGCAGATCGGCAGGGGACCCAGTCCGAGCTGGCGCGCAAGCTCCGTATGTCTCAACCGAGTATCCACCGCTCCCTGAAGCAGCTCACGCGCTCGGGCCTTTGGCGAGATGGACATCCTCAGCGCTCCGCCTTTCACAGGCTGATCGTCTACGCCGTACAATACGTCTTCCCAGCAGAGCTCGGGGCTCCCTGCCGTGGAGTCCCGACCGCAAACCCAGGCGCCGGCCTCGTCGCGCTCCGGTCCGAGGAGCCTCCCTACGTGTGGCCTTCAGAGGACGGTGACGCCCATGGTCCGGCGTTGATCCCTCTTCATCCGTCTGTGCCGATCATCGCCCTGGAGGACTCGGCCTTTCACGAGCTGCTGGCGTTGGTCGACACATTCCGCGTCGGCCGCACGCGTGAGCGCGGGCGCGCCGAGCAGCGCCTCGTCGAGCTCCTGGACCTTCGAACATGAGCAGCATCGAGCAACTCCTGGATCGCGTAGCCGAGGAGCTGCGCTGGCTGACGCCCAAGCCGGTGTTCCTGGGTGGAGCGACCATCGGGCTGTTCCTGGACCGCTTCGGGCGTGCCCAGCTCCGCCCGACATACGACATCGACTGTATCGTTCCGCAGGTCATGACACGCACAGACTGGTGGAGGTTGGAGGAGCAGCTCCGCGACCGGGGATGGACGCCTGTACCCGGCGGTCCGATCTGCCGGTATCGCAGCCCTGGCGGTGCGTTGGTTGACGTGATGGCGGAGAATCCCGAGGTCCTGGGATTCAGCGGCAGATGGTATCCCCACACGGTGAAGGGAGCACAGCCCAGGGAGCTTGTCACGGGTCGACAGGTAATGGTTCCAACGCCGGAGCACCTTTTGGCCTGCAAGCTCGAAGCGTGGAGCGATCGAGGTCGCTTAGATTCCCTGGCGAGCCGAGACTTGGAGGATGTCGTCTCGCTCCTGGACGGCTGCAGAGAGCTGGAGGCAGGCATGGCCGCCGCCTCCACTGAGCTGCAGGGATGGATCGCCGAGGTCCTCTGCGAAATCCTCGACAGTCGTGTCCACCGCGAGGCCGTGCTCGCCCATGTACCAAGAGGCGGAGATCAAGCCACGCGCGAGCGGCGCCTGAGGGCGCTGATGGAGCGCCTCGCGGGTCGGAGCCCATAGCGCACCGGCGTCGGAGCTCACGGACAGGGCAGGGCGTCAGCAACATCGAGGCCGCCGAGGGTCAGCGCATCGATGGCGTGGTGCACTCCCTGGGTGGTTTCCAATCCCTGGAGGCAGCGACGAAATTCCACGGCGTGGGGCAGGCCGCGGGAGTACCAGATGAGGTGCTTGCGGATCTCGCGCACGGCGACGCGCTCGGGGTAGTCGTCCAGGTAGAGCTCGAGGTGTCTGCGCATGGCGGCGAGGCGATCGGCAGGGGTCGGGGGCGTCGGGAGCTCCCGGTCCTCGGCCGCGGCCGCGAGCTGGGCAAAGATCCAGGGATTGCCCAGGGCCGCCCTCCCCACCATCACCGCCGCGCACCCCGTCTCCTCCCGCATGCGCCGATAGGACGAAGCATCCACCACGTCGCCGTTGCCCACCACCGGCACGTGCACGGCGCGTACGACCTGTCGGATGACGTCGAGATCGACCTCTCCCCGAAACACCTGCTCCCGGGTCCGCCCGTGCACGGTGATGGCCGCGGCGCCGGCGTCGACCAGCCGTCGGCTGAGCTCCGGCGCGTTTGGGACGCCCTGGTAGCCGCTGCGCATCTTGACCGTCACCGGGACCGCGTCGCCCGCGCCGCGGCGCGCCGCTCGGACCAGCGCCTCGGCCAGCTCCGGCTGCCCCATGAGCGCCACACCACCGCCGGTCTTGAGGACCTTCTTTACCGGGCAGCCCATGTTCAGGTCGATCAGGTCGGCGCCCTGTTCCACCACCCAGGCCGCGGCCTGCTCCAGCTCGGCCGGCCGGGCCCCCACGAGCTGAACCGCCACGGGCCGGCCCGGGGAGCTCCCGCGGACGAGGGCCCGAATCTTGGCGTTCTTCCGGACCAGGCCGGGCACGGACACCATCTCGGTCCAGGTGAGGCCGCACCCCTGCTCCTCGCAGAGGATGCGAAAGGCGGGCGTGGTGATGGACGCCAGGGGCGCCAGCATCACCGGCACGACCAGCCTGTGCTCGCCGATCTTCACCGGGCGGCCGGGCGGCTGCCGAGGGCGGGCCGGTTGAGCGCGGCGTGGAGAATCACCGCATCGCGCAGCAGCGTGGCCAGGGACTCTTCACCCGCTGCGGCGGCCGCAGTCGGCTCGGCCGTCTCCTCCAGGTCCGGCTCCACGGGCGCCAGCAGGGCGCGCAGCCAGCGCAGGAGCTCCCGGCTCCGGTTGGGCATCCGCTCCCTGGCCAGCACGACACCGGCCAGCAGGATTCGCGGGTCGCTCTGGGGCGGGCTCTGCCGCCCGAGCGCTGCCGTGGCCGCCTGCTCCGCCTGGGCCTGAAGCTCCGGGGAGAACGCCAGCCCCGGGATCGCCCGCAGGCTGTGCTCGGACAGCGCGCCGAGGGCTTCGTTGACGATGAGGTCGGCCACCTGGCCGGCCGTGTCCACGAAGTGGGAGATGGGCGCCTCGATCCAGCCCTCCACCCGGGTGGGCAGATAGAGCCACTGGGGCCAGCCGTGACGTTCGTTCCAGCTCTCCCAGATCCGCTGCTGCTCCTCGGGGAACCCCAGGTCATCCAGAATGGCGATGGCGGCGCTCATCCGCAGGTGCGCCGGCGGCTCGGCTGCGTAATAGGCACTGTCGGAGGTGATCCCGACCGCCGTGACCGCGCTCGGGTTGGACGGGCTGGCGAGCAGATCCCGCAGCGCCATGGGATAGGCCGGGCCGAGCAGCAGGGTGCCGACCAGGTCGCCGAACAGCCACTCCAGCCAGCCGCCGAAGGGCAGCAGCACCTCGTCCTGGCTCAGGTACCCCCGAGACGCGAAGGGGATGGGATACCGGTCCGGTAGGCCGAAACGATTCCGCAGCTCCCACTTGAGCCCCTGCACCGAGTCCAGGAAGTCCCGGCCCACCTCGTGGGCGACCTGGGGCCATCCCTGCAGCCGACCCGGGAACGCCGCGGGGAGCGCCACCGCCGCCACGCCCGCCTCTGGAAATCCACGCAGGTCCACATGGTCCCGCACCGCCACGAATGAGATGGGCTCCCGGTCCGGCATCGACAGCCGGTGCCGGGCCCAGGAAACCAGGGGGCGACGACAGGCCCGAGCCAAACCGTCCGCCACCGCGAGGGGCTCCCGATGAGTGGGTGACTCGCGCTGCTCGGCCATCCAGACCGCGGTTTCGTAGAGGCGTCGGGCCGCGGCGCCCCGGCTCGCGAGGCGCTCGACCGCCACCGCGGCGCCGGCGTCGGGCGGCAGTCGATTGAGCTCGTCCTTCAGCCGCTGACACTGCTGCACAACGGTCTGGTCCAGCACCGCTCCCAGGGGACGATTCGCCCGCGTGCGCCCCAGCGCGCGGCCCCGATCCGCGGCTTCGTGCTCCAGCGTGGTCAGGTCCTCCTGCACGTCCTGTCGACGCTGGGTGAGAACGTCGACGGGCCTCCGGTCCTGGGGCGCGCGCTCCGCGCTCGGCTGTCGCCGGGGCTCCTCGTCCTGGTCGCTCCGGTTCTGCAGCCAGTCGCGGATCTTCTTGTAGGCCCCGACGAGGAGCTTCCACAGCCCGACCAGCAGCGCGAAGATCAGCTCTTCCACCGCCTACCTCCCGCGCCTCGGCAGGCGCAGATCCGGGAGGGGCCGCTGGCTGCGCGGCGCGTCGAGCGCCTGGGCCAGCACGAACCGCCGGACCAACGCGTCCTGGTCCCGGAGCCACCAGAAGGCGTCGCGCCGGAGCGGCTCCGGCGTCGACGCCCGCCTGTCGGGCAGCAGCTTCACGGTCTACTTGTCCTTCTTGTCCTTGGAGCTCGAGGCGTCGGCGATGCCGCTGCGCATCTCGGTGTCCGCGACAACGTTCTTGAGGTTGTAGTAGTCCATAAAGCCCATCCGCCCGGACTTGAGGGCCTCTGCCAGGGCCAGGGGGACCTGCGCCTCGGCCTGCACCAGCAGCGCCTGCATCTCTGCCACCTTGGCCTGATTCTCCCGCTCGGCAGCCACGGCCATGGCGCGGCGGCCCTCGGCCCTGGCCTGGGCGATCTGCTTGTCCGCCTCGGCCTGCTCGGTCTGGAGCTTGGCGCCGATGTTGGCGCCCACGTCCACGTCGGCGATGTCGATGGACAGGATCCGAAACGCCGTGCCCGCGTCGAGCCCCTTGCTCAGCACCGTCTTGGAGATCATGTCCGGGTTCTCCAGCACGGCCTTGTGGTCGTGGGCCGAGCCGATGGTGGACACCACGCCCTCGCCCACCCGGGCGATGACCGTCTCCTCCCCGGCGCCGCCCACCAGCTTCTCGATGTTGGCCTTCACCGTGATCCGGCAGATGGCCGTGAGCTGGATCCCGTCCTTGGCCACGGCGGTGATCTTCGGGGTGTTGATCACCTTCGGGTTGACCGACATCTGCACCGCCTCGAACACGTTCCGGCCGGCGAGGTCGATGGCCGCCGCCCGGTCGAAGTCCAGCGGGATGCCCGCGCGGTTGGCGCTGATGAGCGCGTTGATCACCAGGTTCACGTTCCCGCCCGCCAGGTAGTGGGCCTCCATCCGTTCCACCGTGAGTCCCACCTCGGTCTGCAGCCCGGCCTTCACGGCGCTGATCCAGGGGTTCACGATGTTCTCCGGCCGCACGCGCCGCAGCTTCATGGCCACCATGGTTAGCAGCCCCACCCCCGCCTTGGCGAACCGCGCGGCCAGCCAGAGCCGGATGGGGATCATCGCGAACAGCAAGAGCAGCAGCAGCAGCACCACCACCCCGACCCCGATCACCCACGGGCTCGCGTACTTCGTCACATCCACGTCCATGAACAAAGGCATCCGTCGCTCCTTTCGGTGCACCGGCCCTGCTCGCGCAGCCGCCGGACTCGTGTATTCCCTGATCGAGCCGCCGCCGGCTCGCTATGCGTTGGACCTGCCGCTGGGTGCCTCCGCGCTCGTCGCCTCCGACACCTCTTCGACCACCACGCGCCCCATCTCCACGGCGGTGACGATCACGGGCGCCCCTTTGGCGATGTAGTCCCCATCGGTTTCCACCTCGACCCGCTCCTCGCCGAACTCTGCCACGCCGGCCGGGCGCAGCATGGTGTAGGCAACACCCCGCCGGCCGAGTAACCGCCGGTCCTCGTCCGACACGGCCGACGAGCCCTCTAGCGAGCTGTCGAGCACCAGCCGCTTGCCGGCCCGGCTCTTGAAAAACAGCAGCAGCAGGATCACCGTGCCGCCGAGGCTCACGAACAGCAGCACCAGGCCCCACATCCCGCTGAGACTGAGCCAGGCGAGGACGGTGCCCGCGATCAGAGAGGTGATGCCGAGCACGCCCGCCACACCGAACCCCGGGATGACGAACACCTCGGCGCCGAGCATGATGAACCCGGCGATCATCAGGATCACCACCAGCCCCACGAGCTGCCCCGTGGACCATGCCGGAAGCGGAAAGAGCTGCGTCGCGCCCGCGATCAAGAGGACACCTCCTGGACCAGGATGCGCCGCCCCTCGACGGACACCACCCGCACCTTTGCCCCCTGATCGATGAACTCGCCACCGCTCACCACCTCGAGCCGCTTGCCGCGAATCCGCGCCTTGCCCGTGGGCCGCAGCGCCGTCTCGGCCACCCCTTCGAGCCCCACCAGCGCTTCCCGGGTCGCCACCTCGGCCGGGAGCACGTGCGCCCCTGCCGTGGCGTCCCCCGACACGGTGGCCGAGAGCACCAGCCGCCCGAGGGGACCGTCCCCCTTGGGCAGGAAGCGCAGCAGCAGCGCCATCAGCACCCCGACCACGATCACCGCGCCGAACACCCGCACCAGGGCCGACGTGATATAGCCGGCTTTCCAGGAGATCGTGAGCGGCACGCCGCCGGGCCCCATGAGGGTCCAGATCATGCTGCCGATCACAGCCAGGATCCCCAGGGATCCGAGGGCCCCGAACCCCGGGGTGACGAACAGCTCCACGCCCAGCAGCACCACCCCGACCAGGAACAGCAGCATCGGTTCCCAACCCGCGAGGCCGGAGATCTTGTGGCCGAAGAAGAACAGCAGCAGACACGTAAGCCCGATCCCGCCGGCCACCCCGAACCCCGGCTTGTAGAGCTCGATGAGGAGCCCCAGCATGCCCAGGGTCATGAGGAGCCCGGACACGATGGGCCCGGTGAGGAAGCGGGAGATCTTCTCCGCCCAGTTCTCCGTGGGCCGGATCACCGGCACGTTCTGCAGCTCCACCCGGCGCACGAAGTCGTCGAAGCTCAGGGCGGTCATCTCCGCCATGTCGAGCGCCATGGCCTCCTGGGTGGTGAGGGTGAGCAGCTTGCCCGCCTTGAGCCCGGAGATGGACTCCATCAGCTCCTCGGGCACGTTCTTCACCTCGATGCTCATGTCCACCATGGCCTCGGCGAGATCCCCCCGACGGCCCTTGGCCTCGGCCGTGGTCTTCATTTCCTTGCGCATGTACGACACCATTTTTTCGCCCACCGCCGTGGCCTTCCCGCCGCTGATCTGGATGGGCGTGGCCGCGCCGAAGGAGCCGCCGGGCACCATCACGATCAGGTCGCAGGCCAGGGAGATGAGGGCCCCGGCGCTGATGGCGCGGGGATTGATCAGCGCCACGGTCTTGGCCTTGCTGCGCAGGAGCGCATCGCGAATCTGCGTCGCCGCGTCCACCCGGCCGCCGAAGGTGTCGATCTCGAGCACCACGAGGTCCGTGGGGCCGGTCTTCTCCAGCGCGCGGACCACGAAGGAGTGCAGCCCCAGCTCAATGGTGCCTCGGACCCCGATCAGCACGATCCGCTTCGCGCCCCGGACCACTTTCTTCGGGTCGATGTTGCGCCGCTTGAGCGCGGTCCGGGTCGCAGAAGCCGCGACCACGATCTTCTTGCCCGCACGCAGCACCTCCGCCTTGGCCAGCCCCAGCCGGCCCACCAGCTGGATCGCATCCGAGGCCACGAGGTCGGCCAGGCCCAGCGCCTGCGCCCGGCCGGGCGTCAGCGTGACCAGCCGCCCCGCCGCCGGCGCGGCGAGCTTGGTTGTTCCGGCGGGCTGCATCGACGCCGGCGCGGGCTGCATCGCCCCCGGGGCCGGACCACCGGGCAGTCGCACCATGGCGGCGGCCCACGCCCGGGACCGACCGTGACGCTTCGCCGCGGCGGTGAACGCCTTCCACAGCCGCTCCTCGTCCGCGGGGCTCAGCCGCGCCCCGCTGAACTGCGACGGGCTGAGCGCGCCCCAGCTCGCGCCGGGAGCCAGCGCCACGACCCGGCACGCCAGGGGCAGGATCGCCGCCTCGCCCAGGGCGCGTCCGCGCACGTACGCCACAGTGAACGGCTTGGCGTCGGCGAGCAGCTTCTGCGCCCGCTCCACCGCGCCGACGGTGCCACCGGCCGCGTCGAGCTCCACCACCACCGCCTCGCCGGCCGGGATCCCGGCCAACCCCTTTGACAGCGCGGCGACGTTCTTGTCGTCGAGGGGGCCGCTGAGCCCGATCAGGTGGACCCGGCGCACGTCTTCCAGGGGCTTCAGACGGGCCTTGACCTCGGCGCCGAGCTCCGCCTTGATCAGCTCCGCGGCGGTGGCCGCGGCGTCAGGCGACGGCGCGCCGGCGTCGGGGCGCGCCCCTCCAGGCGACGGCACGCACCGGCCCAACGCGCTCACGCCGCCGAGCACGATCAGCATCATGAAGGCCGCCGCCCGGGCCGGACAAGGCCGACGCTGACCAGTGGGATATCTCCGCTGCGTGTACATCGCCCCTCCTGGGAGCTCCTGAGCGCCGGAGCTGTGCCCGCACGCCCAAAGACAATTGAGTAGCACCATCCACCAAGGACAGCAACACGAGAGGAGGTGGGTTACTGCCCTACGCGCGCGTGGGGCCCCAACTCGATGTCGACGCTCTCTCCGCGCGTCACGAACCGGTTCGGGAGCCGGAGGGAGTGGGTGGTCTGCCACAGGGCGCGTCTCACGCGCCCTCCCCGGTGCCCGGTGGCCGGCTCGGGCCGGCCGGTCCAGTGCCGCCAGACAGGCACAAAGCGCATGCGCCGCAGCGAGCGCCGGCGCCCCTGCTTGACCAGCGTGACCTGGGCCACGCCGGAGTGCACGGTGTTCCGCATCCCGAAGTCGAACAGGAAGTTGCCGAGGGAGTAGAAGATCGCCATCCCCTTGCGGCGCTCCACCGCGCGCAGCACGTGCGGGTGGTGTCCGAAGACCACGTCCACCCCGGCCGCCTGGAGGCGATCCATCAGCCGCTGGTCCCACCGGTAGACCACGTCCTTGTACTCGGCGCCAAAGTGCAGATTCAGCACCAGGAAGTCGTACGCTCCGCGGATGGCCCTGACCCGCTTGGGCAGCTCCCGGGTGGCGTCCCGCCGGCGGATGAAGGCCATGAACCCGACCTGCTCGTGCACCGGGAAGTTGCGCAGGATCGTCACCGACAGCACTGCCACCTTCACGCCCCGCTTGATCAACACGTAGGGTGCCCACGCCGAGGCCAGGGTCTTTCCCGTGCCCGAGATGCCCAGGCCCGCCGCGGCCAGGTGATCGATGGTCTCGGCCGTGCCGCGATCGCCTTGGTCGTGCCCATGGTTGTTGGCCGTCACCGCGACGGTGAAGCCCGCGTCCCGGAGCACCTTTGCCGTCCGGGGCGCGGCGCGGAAGAGCAGGCTCCTGTAGGGCTTGCGAAGGAGGCGTGACGTGATGGGCGTCTCCAGGTTACACATGACGATGTCGTGCCTCTTCCACAGGTGGGACACCTTGGCAAAGGGCTGCTTCACCCGGAGGGGGCGGTAGCGCCGCGCCCCATCGTACCGGCCGAACATGACGTCCCCCACGGCGGCGAGCCGGATCTCGACCTCGCGGCCCTCGACGGCCAACGGCGAGCGAGAGCGCGCCTCACGCAAATCAAGACCCACCAGTCCGGAAACGGCCAGGAGGGCCAGCCCCGCTGCGACTACCGGTGTGGAGGGAAGTCGGCGCACTATTCGGCAAAGTCACAGTGGC
This sequence comes from bacterium, assembly GCA_043825095.1. Taxonomy (GTDB): domain Bacteria; phylum Myxococcota_A; class Polyangia; order HGW-17; family JAJRWW01; genus JBDRSE01. The sequence goes on along the minus strand of JBDRSE010000109.1, from coordinate 20,639 downwards.
CCATGCCGTCGGGGTTCCCGCCGGCGTCGGCACAGATCTGCGGCGCGGTGCGCGCCACGCTCCAGACCTTGATGTCGTCCAAGTACCCCTCGAAGAAGGTGTCCCAGCCGGCGCCGGCGTCGTTTAAGTGACCGATGAACGTCCGCGCGTTCGCCGGGGCGGCCACCGGGCCGGTCTGGCTCTGGGTGGTGGAGTCGCTCTGTTCTCCGTCGACGTACAGGGTCAGCGTTCCGGCTTCGTAGACGCCGGCCACGTGACGCCACTCACCGGTGGGAATGATCCCACTCGAGAACACCAGGGTGTTCGCGTCGTGGGCGCCGAACATGACGTGGTACTGGTCGCTCCCAAAGCGGGAGCTGCCGGCGAAGCCGATCAGGTACGACAGCTCCGAGGCGTCCAGGGACGCGGCCCGGGACAGGAAGATTCCCTCCGGGGAGAAAGACGTCATGTGCACCCACACCTCCACGGTCAGCCCGTTCATACCGTCCATCTCGAAGCCCGTCCCACAGTCTGCATAGGCGTCGGTGCCGTTGAAGAAGAACGCGTTCCCGATGTGCCCGGCATAGCCGCGCTCGAGCGCGCCGTGCACGCTGCAGCCGTTCCCCGAGAAGGTCGAGTCCTCGACGCTCCCCGATTCACCGTCCAGCTTGTACCAGGCCACCAGGCCGCTCGCCTCGTCGGTACAGTCCGACTCCACGAGGCACGAGTCGCTGCAGGCGGTCGTGCCGTCGATGTGTCCCAGCTGCACGCAGGTGGGCAGCCCGTCGGCCCCGTCGCACTCCTCGGGATCCCCCTGGACGCCGTCGCCGCAGATGGCTTCGAAATCACACTCCGAGCTGCAGCCGTCCCCGTTGATCCGGTTGCCGTCGTCGCACTGCTCACCCGGCTCCAGGGCGTTGTTGCCGCACACGAAGGTCAGGACGTCCGGCTCTGCGGCGTCGGTTACGTTGTCGTTGAGTCCCGCGTCGTCGTCGCCGCAGGCCGCTCCGGCCGCCAGCAACACCACTCCGACCGCCAGCAACGCCACTCTGAAAAGAATCGCGCGTTTTTTCATGGTCAACCCTTCCTGAGTGCGAGGAGGGGGACTCGAACCCCCACGGGTGTGCCCACTGGAACCTAAATCCAGCGCGTCTACCAGTTCCGCCATCCTCGCGGATTCTCCCTGCCGGGACGGCTTTTACCTACCCGACACCCGTGACCCACGCAAGGATTATCCTCTGTCCTCCCGCACTGGGCAACGGTTCCAAGCCGGATCACTGGTCGATTTTCCACCGCTTGATCTGCCCGCACTGCTCCGCTACAGTCGAACACCTGCAAGGAGGCCCACCATGCCGATCATGGTCAATTGCACATGCGGACAGGTTCTGGCAGTCGAAGACGTTTTCGCCGGAAAAACCATCGTTTGTAAACAGTGTCAGCGGGTCATGCCCGTGCCGAACGTGGGTCCTGACGCCGAGGCCAAGCCGGCCGACGGGGCCTCGGTTGCCAACCCGTACCTCGCGCAAAACGCCGGGTACGCAGCCGAGGCTGCCAAGGACGCCTACGACGGTGCACCGCAGCAGTACTTCACCAAGAAAGATCTCGGTGCCAAGGGTGCCAACAAGGCGCTGATCATCGCGGTGGTCGTGCTGATTGCAGCCCTGGCCGGCGTGGTCGTCTACTTCGTCACCAAGGGCTGACGCAGCCCCCCATTGGGGACCGCACCGGCGGCGTGCCGGTCCCCAGACCGTAGTCGCTGGGCGCCCTGCCCATCCCTCCCCCATTCCCTCCAGGAACATCGCGAAAAAACCCGTGATTTCCAGTGTTGACACATTCTGAGATCCTCGCTATAGCCGCAATAGAATCGAGACAGAACAACCTGAACCCTGAGGACACCGATGACGAGTGGGCAGACCGAGCCAACCGACCTTAAACCGGTCGAAAAGTTGATTTCGAAGTACGGCTCCGGGTTGGAGGCGACCATCCCCCTGCTGCAGGGGATCCAGGAAACCTATGGTTTCCTCCCGATGGACGCCATCCGGCACGTGACCAAGGAGACGGGCATTCCGTCGAGCCATCTGTTCGGCGTGGCGACTTTCTACAAGCAGTTTCGCCTTACGCCGGTGGGCAAGAACATGATCCGGGTGTGCCTCGGCACCGCCTGCCACGTGCAGGGGGGCGGCCGTGTGCACGAGGTGACCCGGGAGTCCCTGGACATGGACGAAACCAAGGACACCACCGACGATTTGCTCTTTACCGTGGAGCCGGTGTCGTGCGTGGGCTGCTGCAGCCTGGCCCCGGTGATCGTGGTGAACGAAACCACCCATGGACGCCTGGACGCTCCAGCGACCCGGAAGCTGATGCGGAAGATCATCAAGGCCGAGAAGAACCCCCAGTCCTAGGGGACTGCGACAGAAGGATTGCGTGATGGACCAGACCACACAAACACGAAACGACGGGCTGCGACTGGTAGTCGGCCTGGGGTCCTGCGGCATCGCCGCCGGGGCCCAGGACGTGATGGACGCCCTGGCCGGCGCCCTCACCGAGCAAGGGGTGGAGGCAGCGCTAGAGGTCACCGGCTGTAACGGCGCCTGTCACCGGGAGCCGATCGTGGAGGTGTACGAGCCGGGTGGCGCGCACTGGACCTATGCCGGCGTCACGGTGGAGCAGGTGCCGGAGATCGTGGAGCAGCACCTGAAGGGCGGCGCCCCCATCAAGGCGTGGACCTTCCAAGAGGGCGACGTCGCCGACGAAGTGAAGGCGTTCTTTGGCAAGCAGAAGCAGATCGCCCTGGCCAACTGCGGCGTCATCGATCCGGAGCGGATCGACGACTATCTCGCCACCGGAGGCTACGACGCGCTGAAATCCAGCCTCGCGGCGGGCGACCAGGACGCGGTGATCGAGCAGGTGCTCGAGTCCGGCCTGCGCGGGCGCGGCGGCGGCGGGTTCCCCACGGGGCTGAAGTGGCGCTTCACCAAGGGGGCTCCCGGGGATCAGAAGTACATCATCTGCAACGCCGACGAGGGCGACCCCGGCGCGTTCATGGACCGCTCCGTCCTCGAGGGCGACCCCCACGCCGTACTGGAGGGCATGGCCCTCGCCGGCTTTGCCACCGGCGCCACCGCGGCGTACGTCTACTGCCGCGCCGAGTATCCCCTCGCCATCAAGCGGCTGCGCAAGGCCATTGCCCAGGCCGAGGAGCGCAATCTGCTCGGCGAGAACATCGCCGGCTCGGGGTTCACCTTCAAGATCAAGATCAAGGAGGGCGCCGGCGCCTTTGTGTGCGGCGAGGAAACCGCGCTGATCTTCTCCATCGAGGGCAAGCGGGGCATGCCTCGCAAGCGCCCGCCCTTCCCGGCCAACAGCGGCCTGTGGGACAAGCCCACCAACATCAACAACGTCGAAACCCTTGCCAACGTGCCGTGGATCATCCGGAACGGCGGCGCGGCCTTTGCCGCCATGGGCACCGAGAAGTCCAAGGGCACCAAGGTGTTCGCCCTGGCCGGCAAGATCAAGCGCGGCGGCCTGGTGGAGGTGCCGATGGGCATCACCATCCGGGAGATCCTCGAGGAGGTAGGCGGCGGCAGCGACACCGGTGCGCCGTTGAAGGCGGTCCAGATGGGCGGCCCCTCCGGGGGCTGCATCCCGGCGCACATGTTCGACACGCGGATCGACTACGACGAGGTGACCCGCACCGGCGCGATCATGGGCTCCGGCGGCATGGTGGTGATGGACGAGACGTCCTGCATGGTGGACATCGCCAAGTTCTTCCTGGACTTCACCCAGAAGGAGTCCTGCGGCAAGTGCACCTTCTGCCGCATCGGCACCCTGCGCATGCTCGAGATCCTCGAGCGCATCAGCGAAGGCAAGGGCCAGCTCTCCGACCTCGACCTGCTCGAGGAGCTGGCGATCAAGATCAAGGAGACCTCCCTGTGCGGCCTCGGCCAGACCGCGCCGAACCCGGTGCTGACCACCCTGAAGTACTTCCGCGAGGAGTATGAGGCGCACGTGGAGAGCCAACGGTGCCCGGCCAAGGTGTGCAAGCCGCTGCTGACCTACTCCATCGACCCCGTGACCTGCACCGGGTGCACGCTCTGCAGCCGGGTCTGCCCGGTACACTGCATCACGGGCACCAAGAAGGAGGTCCACACCCTCGACCAGACCGCCTGCACCAAGTGCTCGTCCTGTAGCGAGGTGTGCAAGGACAACGCGATCATCGTGGAGTAACGGAGCCCTGTCCGCTCCTTAGTATAGAGGAAACCGCAGATGCCAGACATCAACCTCACCATCGACAGCAAGCCCGTTACCGTGGCCTCCGGGGCGACGATCCTCGACGCGGCCAACCAGGTCGGCATCGAGATCCCGACGCTCTGCCACCTGCCCGATCATCCACCTTACACCAGCTGCTTTCTGTGCGTGGTGGATGTGGAAGGGCAGAAGAACCCCGTTCCGTCCTGCTCCACCACGGCCGCGGATGGGATGGTGATCCAGACCCAGAGCGAGCGCATCCGCGCCACGCGCAAGATGTGCCTGGAGCTGCTCGCCTCGGAGCACGCCGGCGACTGTTACGGTCACTGCCACATCACCTGTCCGGCGGGCATCGACATCCCACAGTTCATCGAAGCCCTCGCCACGGGGAATCCGGGCGAAGCGCTCAAGATCATCAAGCGGCGGATGCCCCTGCCGTCGGCCCTCGGCCGGGTCTGCACCCGCCCCTGCGAGCAGGTGTGTCGGCGCGGGCAGGTGGACGACCCGGTGGCGATCTGCAACCTGAAGTCCGTGGCCGGCGACCCGGACCTCAAGGCGGCCGACCGCTCGGTGCCCGAGTGCGCGCCCGACAACGGGAAGCGCGTGGCAGTGATCGGCGCCGGCCCCGCAGGGGTGTCCTGCGCCTACTTCCTCCGGCAGCAGGGCTACGCGGTGAAGATCTTCGAGGGCCAGGAAAAGGCCGGCGGCATGCTCCGCTACGGCATCCCCGGGTTCCGGCTGCCGCGAGACCTGCTGGAAAAGGAGATCCACCAGCTCGACCAGATGGGCGTCGCGTGGCAATTCAACTCCTGGCTGGGCAAGGACTTCACGGTCCAGAGCCTGAAGGACGACGGCTACGACGCCATCTTCCTGGGACTGGGCGCCCAGGCGGCCTCGGCCGCCCGCATCCCGGGCGAGGACACCCCCGGCGTGCTGCCCGGCATCGAGCTGCTGGGAAGGGCCTCCCGCGGCGAGAAGGTGGAGCTCGGCGACCTCGTCATGGTGGTCGGCGGCGGCAACACTGCCATGGACGCCTGCCGCACGGCCCTGCGCCTCGACGCGGGCAAGGTCGTGCTGCTGTATCGCCGCACCCGGGCGGAGATGCCGGCCCTGGACATCGAGATCGAGGAGGCGCTGCACGAGGGCGTGGAGATGCGCTTTCTCGCCGCGCCGGTTCAGATTGAAAAGGGCTCCAATGGCCGGCTGGCCGTGCGCTGTATCAAGATGGAGCTGGGCGCGCCCGACGCGTCGGGGCGGCGACGTCCGGTGCCGATGGAGGGATCGGAGTACACCGAGCATGTCTCCACGCTGATCAACGCCATCGGCCAGAAGTTCGATCCCAGCGCCGTGGAGGGCTCGGCTGTCGCGCTCAACCGCTGGAACTTCGTCGAGTCGAACCCCCTCACCGGCGAAACCAACGTCGAGGGGGTGTTCACCGGTGGCGACTGCTCCCCCGGAAACGACGACATGATCGCGGTCTGGGCCGTGCGGGCCGGGCGGAGAGCGGCGGCCTCCATCGAACAGTACCTCACGGGCCAGCCGATCATCGGGCTGGGCAAGGAGTGGTACTCCACCATCGGCACGCCGGGGGGACCGGCACCCAAGCAGATCCTGGAGCGCCTGACCCCGGCGGAGCGGGTCCGCATGCCGATGATCCCTGACGAGCAGCGCCTCACCGGGTTCGTGGAGGTGGAGCTCGGCCTGGGCGAGGAGCTCGGCCAGCAGGAGGCCTCCCGCTGCATACTCTGCGGCTGTATGGCCGTGGACGACTGCAAGCTCAAGCGCTACGGCACCGAATACGACATCGATCCCACCCGGCTCGCCGGTGCGATCCGGGACTACCAGTACGACGAGAGTCACGAAAAGCTCATCATGGAGTCGGGCAAGTGCATCCTGTGCGGCTCCTGCGTGCGCACCTGCCACGACCACGGCCTGGACGTGCTCGGCTTTATCAGCCGCGGCTTCAACACCCGGGTGGCGCCCAGCCTCGGTCTGCCCCTGGCCGAAACCGACTGCGACGGCTGCCTCAAGTGTGCCGAGGTCTGCCCCACCGGCGCCATCGAAGCCAAACCCGGGGCCTGAGCCGCGGATTACTAACGTCTCACATTATTAGCGCCTGGCGTTACTATCGCCCAAAACGGCTGGCGCACCGGCCGCTACTGCCCGGTGGCAGCGTCCAGGAGCATGCGGAGGCGAAAGACCGTGCGCTTCACCTCCGGCTCCGTGCCGGGGGGGCCGCCGAGGATCACGGCGATGCTGAAGTAGCTCTTCTTGTGACGCCGACCCTGGGTGTCCGGCAGCTCCCGGGTGGTGATGCTGGTCTGGGTGTGATCGTCACCGTAGGCCTGCAGGGCCCGGGTCTTCAGGATCTTCTTGAACCGCTCCGCAGACACGGCTCCGTCCAGGGTGCCGGCCAGCACGCAGGGGTACTCCTTGCAGTCGGTGTCCGTGACCTCACCGTTCAGGCCCGCCTCCTTGAGCGCGGCGTTGAGCGCCTTGACCACCTGCTGACGCCGGAGCCGCGCCGGCGCCTCGGCCGGCCAGGGGGCGGGCCGCCCCCGGGCGAACACGAGCTCCTGCTTCAGCTCGTCCAACTTCCCGGACAGCCGCTGGTTCTCCTGCACGAGCTGGGCGTTGCGGTGCCTCAGCACCGGGAGCTCCCGGCTCGCCGTGAGGAAGCGCCGCACCCGGCCGAAGGGAGCGCGCCCAGACCGGTCCGGGCCCGGTTTTCCAGGCCGGGATCCTGCCGAGGGACGGTCCTGTGCCGCGCGCTCCGAAGAGCCACGCATGCCTCCTCGGAGCAGGTATCCCGCGGCGAGCCCCACGATCAGGGCCGCGGCAGCGGCAAGTACGGTCTTCATGCCCCTATCCTTTGTCCCGGCGTAGGGTAACATATTATCAACGATGGGCACATATGACGTTTCCTGGTATTAACGTATCGCGTTATTATGTCCGCGCATCAACTGCTCCACAGTTGCCACTCGACGGGGCGTGCCCGTATGCGTTACAATGGCCGCGGATCGAAGAAACGGAGACGGGACACATGAGCGATCAGGACCTGAGAAAGCTGCTGGAGGACGTGATCGAGGACATCGACTCGGGACGGGTCCAGCCGCCCTGTCGGCCGCGTCGACGCCTGGGCAGGCTGATCGCCGGCTCTGCCCTCGTCGCCGGCCTGGCCCTGGCAGGGTGCGACACGGCCCAGCCCGCCTACGGCGTGCCGCCCACGGACGCCCAGACGATGTCCGACAGTGCGGTGTCCGGTGACGCAGCGGTGGATGCCGATCCGGTGGTCGACTACGGCGGCCCGGACATCGACGCGGCGGTCGACAGCGGCCCCGTGATCGAGTACGGCGGCCCGGACCTCGACGCCGCGGTCGACAGCGGCCCGGTGGTCGACTACGGCGGCCCGGACGTCGACGCCGGTCCCTAATTATCCCACCGCGTTCGTTCCGCGAAGCCCGCTCCGCTTCGCCCAATCGCTCCGGGGACCGCGCCCGCCCGCCAATCTCGCCTTCGCTTCGCTCGGCTCGCGATGTCGGGCTTGTCGCGATCCCCTCCGCTCAGGCTCCGCTCCGCTGCGGCGTGCCGTGTAGACGTCTCTCTTCGAAATGATCCAACAAAAATTTTCCCTGATTAGGGACAGAGCCCCTACCTGGGCGGAGTCACCCAACCGCCAAAGGCGCCCTCGAGCGCCTGCGCCACAGCCACGGTCACGTGGTCGTGATCGTGGATTCCCACCACCTGCACACCGAGGGGGAGCCCCTGGTCGTTGAGGCCCAGGGGCACCGCGGTGCTCGGCAGCTCCATCACGTTGATGATTGCCGTGTAGACCCAGTTGAAGGGCGGCAGGAGCGGTTGGACGTGCCGGGGGGCCGGGCTGGAGTAGGGCGGGTAGATCATCACTCCCCGGGGCCCGATGCGCTCCACCAGCTCGGCCTTCAGCTCCAGGCCGCGCTGCACGAGCCCCTCTCGATTGCCCGGCAGGAGCTTGGGCACCAGCTCCAGCACGGCCAGCCCAAGGGACGGCACGGTGAAGGGCGAGCCCCGCCACAGGGTGCGCAGCAGCTCCCACGGCAGGTTGATCCGGCCGCCGGTTTCCAGCAGCTCCCGATAGGAGGTGCCGCCGGCCGCGGAGAGCATGGACGACCAGATGAGCAGCGACTGACGAAGCGCGTCCAGGCGCCCTCGGCCCACCTCGAGCCGCACCACCCGGGCGCCCTGCCGGGCGAGCCAGTCCACGACCCGGCGCTGGGCAGCGCGGAGATCCTGCGACACCGGGGTGGTGCCGTTGTCCGGGACGTCCAGTACGGTGAGCCCCTCGAGCTGCACCGTGGCCGGGTCGCCCAGGGCCACGTCACGGCAACCACCGTCCTCCCCGTCCGGACCGGCCAGGATCTGAAGGAGCGGCCAGAGATCCTCGGCCCGTCGGGCCAGGGGCCCGGTGGTCACGAAGCGCCGCGCGTCCCCCTCCGCGTAGGGCCACTGCCCGGTGCCGGGGACCAGCCCCCCGGTGGGCTTGTGACCGAACACGCCGTTGAAAAAAGCCGGCATGCGGATGGACCCGCCGATGTCCGAGCCCAGGCCAAAGGGCGAGCCGCCGGCGCCGATGATGCCGCCCTCGCCCCCGGAGCTGCCCCCCACGATCCGCCGACTGTCATAGGGATTCCGGCTGCGGCCGTACACCTTGTTATAGGACTCCATCCACATACAGAGCTCGCTGACGTTGGTCACGCCCAGCGGGATGGCCCCGGCCTCGCGATATCTCCGGACCGTGGTGGCGTCGTGCTCGGCCAGCGTTCCACGGCGCGCCATCAGGCCGGCCGTGTTCGGCATGCCGGTGAGGGCAAAGGACTCCTTGATCGTGCACGGCACCCCGTGAAAGGGCGGCACTCCCCCCGGCCCCGCGGCGGCCAGCCGCTCGTCGGCGGCCCGGGCCTCGGCCCGGGCTTGCGCAAAGCGCTGCTCCACCACCAGGTTCAACAACGGGTTGACCTGCTCGATCCGTTGGATGTGGGCGTCCACCACCGCCGCGGAGCTCGTCTCCCCCTGCCGGATCATCTCGGCCAGCTCCGAGCCGGACCGGGTCAGAAGCGGATTCAGTCGACTCATGATTTCGTTTTGCTCCCATTGCTTCCACCGACCCGGGCAGGGCGAGCTGATTCGAATCCCTTCAGACGACCGACCTGCTCATCGATGGAACGCTCGAACGTCGGGTGATTTCCCGCTCGGGCGCTGTGCGCGTCCCGACTCAGACGGGAGAGCTCCCTGTGGCAGCTCAAGCGGGCATTGTACTTCGGGATTCTGAAGTAGCGCAACAGGTGGGCGGAGTAGAACCACTCCGTGTAGGCCCTGGCAAAGGCGGTGCAAAGCCGACTGTTCAGGACTGCGCACAGGTAGTGCGCCTCGGCCGGATCGTCCAAAGGGACCAGGAGCACGTTGTGATCGGGAACGATCACCCGACCCTCGTCGCGACCCACCACCGCGGCCTGGATCCCGGTGGCCAGCGCCTTCCACACGACCTTGTGCTCGGAAAACGTGTAGGGGCCGATGTCGTAGCAGGCGTAGGGGGGCTGTTTGCGCAGGTGCTTCGCATAGATCCGCCGCCGCCGGAGCAGCTCCGGATACCCGTCGCCCTGGAAGTAGTCAAAGGTGCGTGGGCTCTGCCGGGTCGCCTCCTCCGGACTGCGCGGTCGACCGGTGCGCGGGTCATAGAGCAGCAGCAAATGATACGTCACCCGGTGGTTCCACCGCCTGAAGTCCCTCCCCCGCAGCAGGGGATACACCGTGTCACGGTCCACGAGCGCCTCGCGCGGCGGAACGGCCGTGCGGGAGCGGGTCTGGGCGTTGCGCACCCGCACCAGCGACTCCCGCCGGTCGAGCACCCGCACCCAGAACACCGCGTTCAGGCTCGTGTCCACCCCCTTGCGCGCGCGGTACCCGGACGCCCCCGCCACCGATTGCAGCGCCTCCAGCTCGCCGGGAGAGGCCGTGAGCCAAGGAGAAGTCGCATCGGCGCCGTCCACCGGGACCGCCTCCTCCAAGGCCGTGGAGCAGGCCGCGTGCACCTCGCGGAGCGACGCGGACGACAGCGGCGGCCGCTGCGCCGTCCACCTCAGGTAGCGGACCGGGTAGACCGTGGGCCGACCTCGGCTCGCCGTCAGCACCGCGGCCTTGCCGGAAGCTCCCGGAAAGGGTCGCAGCCCCACCAGGTCGTCCACGCGCTCGACCCCCAGGCGAAACGCACCGGGAAGCTCGAAGCAGCGGAACCCCGCGCCGCCGCCCTTGGACTTGAACACCGATACCGGCAGCACGAACCCCAGGCGGCCCCCGTCGGCCAGGAACGTATCCGCGCTGGCCATGGTGAGCAACGCCGCGACATCGTCGTGAGCGCCACCGCCCCTTGCGGCCAGCCCACGGTGCGGAAACAACGCCCGGGCGTACCCCCGGGGGTGGGTGAGGATGGCGTCGCGATAGGCGGGAGACAGCTGCTCCCAGTTGATCCACGGGGGGTTGCCCACCAGGAGCTCCGCCGGCTGCACGCCCTGCCAACCCGTTCGGCGCGACGACCCGACGCCGCGGGGCCCAAAGAGCGCATCCCCGAGCCGCACGGGAAGACGCACCGCATCGAGCCCACGCACCAGGTCTCCACCGAGAGCCATGAGGTAGTTGACCCGTGACGTGGACACGGCCAACGGATTCAGGTCGATTCCCTCCACTCGGCGCAGCACGTCGCGGGCCGCCTCCCCGGGATCCCGGGCCGGCGCCTGCCTGCGCAGCCGCTGGATCGCGTGCACCAGAAACGACCCCGAGCCGCAGGTCGGGTCCAGCAGCCGCTCCGGCTCTGCTCCCGGCCAACCCACCCGATCGAGCACCAGCTCCACCAGCCAATCAGGCGTGTAGAACTCCCCGAGGGCACGACGGGCCGCCCTCGGCGAGAGCGACAAATACAGCTCGCGCAGCGGATCGGCGTCCCCGCCCTCCGCCGGCGCTGGGGGAAGCTCCCGCAGCGCGGAGGCGAGCGCTCCCACGGCGCGTTCGAGCGCTTCCGAATCCACCCCGGCCACCCAAAGGTACAGCTCCGGCTCGAGCAGGTTCTCGAATCCCGCGTCCCTGAACACCTGCGCGCCGACGATGTCGCCGAGGGCGCCTCGCCCGGACGCGAGCCGGTCGAGTAGGCGCGCCGAGTCGAGGCGGCCGGTAAGGTGATCGACGATCCGCGTGGCGTACAGCGACAGAAAGAGATGGTAGTAGGTCTGGCTCGCGAGCAGCTCTGAGTACGCCGGGCGATCTTCGTCGATCAACCCGAGACCACAAGTTTCGAAGTAGCGCCGAAACCGTTCCCTCGCAGCTGCCACGCCCCGGGCCGCCCGGTCCTGCAGCACTCCGCCGAGAAGCCTGAGCAGCGACGTGCACTGCGGTGCGCCCCGCCCGAACCGCGACCTGAGGAAGCGTCCCGAGGACAATCCGCCCATGGGCATGCCGGCCGGGCTCAGCGGGCTCCCCTGAGGACCACGCGTTTCTTCCGCCTCCGCACCGTCACCTGCAGGGGCGCGGCCGAAGCCAGCTTCTGATAGAACGCCAGCACGTCGGACCACTGCCTCAAGGGCCGGGCGGCCACGGTGAGCACCACGTCGCCGGCGCGCAGGCCGAGGCGGGCACAGGCGCCGCCCTTCCGGACACCATAGGCGCGATACCCGACCTTTCGCAGCCCTTCCCAGTGAGCCACAAAGTAGCAAGGGTGCTCCGAGGTCGGGCCCGTCGTCGGCTGCGCCGGGGTGGCCTGCACCGAAACCAGGCTGGCCAGGCGCTCCTGACAGGAGCTGCCGGCCCAGGTCGCAGGAACGGTATCCCTCACAAACGTGTCGAAGGTGGCCGAGATCTCTGCGGTCTCACCGTCACGTTCCACCCGGACCTTCCACGTGCCGACGATCCGTGCGCCCCGGGTGGTGCCGTAGCTGGTCAACTCCACCTGCCCCGTGGCCATGGAGGGGAGCACCGGCCGACCCAGCCAGAGCGCGCAGAACCGCGCCCCCTTCGCGCCGGCGCCCACCGGGAGCTTGGCCGGAAGCTTGCCCGGCGGCGGCAGATCCACGAGCACGGCCAGCGCCTTGCCCACTGCGGACGGTCGCCCCACGGGCTGCAGGGAGCCGAGCATCAAGCGACCGGCCGCCGGCACCACGACCCCGCGATCCAAGGCCTTGCTCTCGCCCCTCAGGGTGGTCTGCTTGGACACGATCTGGAGCTCGAACCGCGGCGCATACTTGGGCGCCAGGGACGGCTTGGTCGGCTTGAGCACGCTGCGCCACCGCTTCCGATCCAGCAGACACGAGGTCAGCTCCGCGGTGGTGCGCATGGCGCGACACACGCTGGGCCGACCCAGGATGGCGCGGCAGCGCACCTGTCCCCCGAAAGCGTCCACAGCGGCGCACAACGCCGGGTCCCGGGTGGCCAGGGCGACGCAGAGCGCATCACGGCCCCGGTGGCGCGGCGTCCGATGCGGGCAGTCGTCGGGCTTGCCGTACAGGGCCGCGAACAGCCGCCGACACGCCATCGGCCAGAAGGGATCGGTGATCTCCTCGCACAGCGAAGCGCTCTTCTCGGCCAGGGCACGACGGGTCTGGCAGATGCGTTCGGCGAGGTTGGCCTCGTCGGCCTCCCGGGTGAGCTCCGGAGGGAGAGACGCGGTGACCGTGGCCACGCACTGACTGTGGCTTTGGTAGGACTTTGCCGCGGCCAGCAGCGAGAAGAACTGCGGCCGCCGGCCGTTGGAACCCGGCGCCGGGCTCGTCGTCGCGTCCGGGCCGGCGCCGCCCAGGCCGCCGTCGGGGGGGCAGTCACAAGAGGTCGGAGGGCGGCGTCCGGTGGGCGCCTTGCGCTTGGATTGACCGCCGCAGGCAACCGCCGCCATCGCGAAGGCCAGAATCGCTGCGCGAGAACAGGTCATGAGCTGCAACTCCACGTATAGGGAATACCCTGCGGCTCGAGGAAGTATACCCCAAAAAGTAACCGTTCACGTGGTCGAAGGCACAGCACGCCCGCGCTGGCGGGCTACCCTTGAGGGGACGGGAGCGGAGTCTTCCGCCGCGGAGCGGCGGAGCTGTCGGTCTGGTTTCGGCACCGAGAAATGGGGCACCTGACTTTGCCCCATCTTCGCGCTCGTGGTATTCAAAGACCCGGTGATGACCAAGGATGAAACCCAGATCACGGCGAACGGAGCCGGCTTTCTCCTTTGGCTCGGGAAGTACTACCTGTTCGGGCTGATCGTGGTCGCCGCGCACGTGATCGCCCTGCTGGCCGCGCTCTACATTCACCGTTCGGAGCACGTGCCCCAAACACCGACACGCCGCACGGCGCGCTCCTCAGCCCAGGCGCTCACCCGAATCTACGGCGGGGACGGCCGGCTCATCGGTGAGTTTGCCGTTCAGTGGCGCCACTGGGCACGCTACGACGAGCTCCCGCCGCTGCTGGTCAACGCGTTCATCGCCGTGGAGGATCGTCGGTTCCTGCAGCACCGGGGGATCGACTGGATGGGCATGCTCCGCGCCGCCTGGATCAACTTGCGGACCGGGTCCATCGTGCAGGGCGGCTCCACCATCACCCAGCAGCTCGCCAAGACCTACATCGGCACCCAGCGCACCGTGGACCGGAAGATCCGCGAGGCGATCCTGGCCACCCGTATCGAGGCCTCCATGAGCAAGCCGGAGATCATGGAGCTCTACCTCAACCGGATCTTCCTGGGCAACGGCGCCTTCGGCGTCTCCGCCGCGGCCCGCCGCTACTTCGACAAGCGCCTCGATCAGCTCACCCTGCCGGAGATGGCGCTCATCGCCGGCCTGGCCCGGGCGCCGAGCCGGTACAACCCCTTCGTACGGCCAAAGCGGGCCCTGGCCCGGCGCAACGTCGTCCTGGCGCGGATGCTCGAGGAAAAATTCATCAGCCAGGCGACCTACAGCCGGGCCGTGGCCAAGGGCACGCCGCGCGGCAACGGAAAGCCCGACCTGGGCCTGCGGCGTCGCTTCGACTTCTTCCACAACGAGACGCCCTACTTCACCGAGCACGTGCGGCAGAAGATCGTGCAGCTGTTCGGGCAGGAGGGCATCGCCCGGGGCGGCCTGCGGGTGGAGACCACGGTGGACACCCAGGTGCAGGCCGCGGCGGGGCGCAATGTGGACGAGGTGGCGCGCTGGGTGGACAAGCGCCAGGGTTGGCGCGGTCCGGTGGCGTTTTTCGACAACGAGGCGGACCGGGCGGCGTTCCGCACGAAAACCGCCTCCCGGTACGGTGGCGGGCCTCTGGTGCGAGGGCGCCGTTATCTCGGCCTGGTGGAGCGGGTGAGCAGCCGCTCGGCGCAGGTCACCGTCGCGGGCAAGCCGTACACCCTTCCCCTGCGCTTCCTGCGCTGGGGCGCACGCTTCTACACCCGCTCGTCCCGCAACGATCGCTTCATCGCGCACGCCCAGATCGTGCTGATGCCGGGCGACGTCGTCTGGGTCCGCCTCGCGCCGGAGAGCCACTACGACCCGCTGATTCCCGGTTCCGATGATGGGCCCTCGGTGCACGCCAAGGGCTACCGTCCGCCCCGGCACCACCTGCGGGACGGCCGGCCCGACCGGCCCGTGAAGCCGCTCGAGGTGGAACGCGGCCCCGACTGGCCCGGGCCGCCCTATCTGGCGCTGGAGCAGGCACCGCGGCTCCAGGGCGCGCTGTTCAGCTTCGATCTGCGGACCGGGTACGTGGTGTCCATGGTGGGGGGGACCGACTACGACAGGTCCGCCTTCAACCGGATCACCCAGGCCTGCCGACAGCCGGGCTCGACCTACAAACCGGTGTACTACTCCCTGGCGTTGGATCGCGGGATGTCTTTCCAAAAGACGCTGAAGGATAAGCCCTACTCCATCATCGACCCCCAGACCGGAAAGGTCTGGTACGCCCACGACTTCGCGCACAACCCGGACGTGAAGCACCGCTTCGCCGATCAGCTGGCCAACTACAAAAAGACCCTCGAGCAGGCGTTGGTGTGGTCGAAGAACAAAGCGTCGGTGAACCTGTTCATGGAGCTGGGCGCCCGGGCGGTAGCGCGGTGGGCCCGCAAGCTGGGCTTCACCACCGAAATCATCGCCGACGAGGCGCTGGCGCTGGGGGCGTCGTGCACGCGGATCGACGAGCTGAGCCGCGCCTTCGGAATCTTTGGCGCCGGGGGCCGGGTGGTGGAGCCGATCTACATCCGGCGGGTGCTGGATCGCAACGGTCAAGTGCTCTTGGATCACACCGTTCCCTACGACCCCATGCTCCCGCCGTCGGATCGCTTCGACCGGCTCTACGCCTGGGCGGGCCGGCGTCTCCCCCAGGCCATTTCGGCCAAGACGGCGCACCGCATGTCGATCCTGCTGCGGCGGGTGATCACCCACGGACACGGCGAGGTGGTGCGGATGACGCAGCTGCCGGCCGCGGGCAAGACCGGCACCGCCTCCCGGACTGCGGACACCTGGTTCGTCGGCTACACCTCACGCTGGCTCACCGCGGCCTGGCTCGGCGACGACCACTATGTCCGCTCCATCGGCCGCTACGACGCCTCCTTCTCCACGGCGCTCCCCCTGTGGGCCCGCTACATGTACGACGTCGCCCGCTGGCACCCGCTCCGGGAGATCCCGTGGCTCGATGTCCGCGGCCGGCCACAGCCCGCGCAGACGCCCGTGATCGCCGGCCGGAAGCCGGACAGCCACAAGCCGGATTTCCAGCCCCCCTTCAAGGTCCGCCAGCGCAACGTTGCCAAGCCCTGAGCGGGCCCGAGCTTCCGGGGCTGGACCTGGCACCGGGCAATCGGTTAGCCTGGCACCGATGCCTTGGGATCAACCAACCTCCACCACCCAAGCGGCGGACTGCGAATTCTGCGGACGCCGCGCAGAGCTCGAGGTGACCGCCTTCGACACCCTGGTGCCCCTCGGCGCGCCCCGGCCTGTGTGCCGTTTCTGCCTCGGCCGTCCGCACCGACAGGAGGTGCTGGGAGTCGGCGCGCACCGGGTCCGACTCACCGACCTCGCCACCGGAAAGACGTCCACCGGACACCCGAGCCAGCTGGCCCAGCTCCTGGCTGCGCTGCATCAACAGCTCGGCCAGCGCACGATCACCGCCGCCATCCGGGTTTCCAGCTACGCAAGCCAGCCCATCGAGCTGGTGTGTGAAGGGTGTGGCGGCGCGGTGACACCGAGCAAGGGCGGAGTGTTGGCCTGGCAAGAGCGTCCGGACGGCCGCCGGGCGAATGCCCGGGTGCTCCACGGACAGGCCTGTGCCGAACAGGCTGGCCTGGCACTTCGGCCCGGGGCCTGGGAGGATCTCAACAGCCTCGCCTCCCTGGACCTCCTCCGGTTCGACGAGGAGTCCATGGGGTTTCTCACCGACGTAGAGTTGGCCTGGAAGCAACTCAAGGAGAGCTAGAGCACTGACAGAGACATGACCCACGCCGAAAACCGGGGTGTCCCTGAGCAGATCCGGGGATCCTTGTTATGGGGTTGCCCTGGGCGGCCGCTCGTGCTATTGACCGGTCGCTCTTTCGGCGGGCAGGGCCCACGCTGGCCGTCGATTGCCTAAACTACACACGCGCAGCGTCGGTTCGCTGGCGTCCCGCCACGCGGGTTGCGAACCGAGCCGACAGAGGCTTCAGTCGGCGGCGCTGCGCGGAGGATCAACGCCAGGAGGTCACCATGGAAGCCAACGATACGCCTGTCACTTCCATAAGATCCGACGATCAAGAGGTTTCGCTCAGCCAGCTGCTGGAGGCAGGGGTGCACTTCGGTCACCAGACCACACGCTGGAACCCAAAGATGCGCCAATACATCTACGGGGCGCGAAACGGCATCCACATCATCGACCTGCAGCAGACCTTGAGCATGTTCCACAAGGCCGTCAACTTCGTCCGCGAGGCAGTGGCCGGCGGCGGGATCGTGCTCTTCGTCGGCACCAAGAAGCAGGCTCAGGACGCCATCTCCGAGGAGAGCAAGCGCTGCGGCATGTTCTCGGTCACACACCGCTGGCTGGGCGGCACGCTGACCAACTACCGCACCGTGAAGGGCTCCATCGACCGGCTCAAGAGCATCGAGAAGATGGCCGAGGACGGCACCTTCGAGCGCCTCACCAAGAAAGAGGTGCTCAGGCTGGACCGGGAGCGCACCAAGCTGGAGCGGAACCTCGGTGGAATCAAGGATATGGGCAAGCTGCCCGCGGTGATGTTCATGATCGACCCCGAAAAGGAGAAGATCGCCGTGGCGGAAGCCAACAAGCTGGGCATCCCCCTGGTGGCCGTGGCGGACACGAACAGCAACCCGGACGTGGTGGACTTCCTGATACCAGGGAATGACGACGCGATCCGCGCCATCAAGCTCTTCACCCAGAGCATCGCCGATGCGTGCATCGCGGGCGCCCGGATCGGCCGAGACCGCGCAGCGGCCCGCGCCAACAAGGACGAAGAGCGCGCCGCCGAAGAGGCGGCCACGATCCGCGTCTCCTCCGGCGGCGACGGCCCCAAGGTCGAGATCGTGTCACGGCGCTCCACATCCCACCTCGAGCCCGAAGCGGCAGCCGCCCCGTCAGAAGACAAGAAAAGCAATTAATTCCAACTGTTTGCCCAGAACTGGGCCGATGCCATATCAGGAGCACAGGATGGCAATTACCGCGACGATGATCAAGACGCTGCGCGAACGCACCAACGCGCCGATGATGGACTGCAAAAAAGCCCTCTCGGAAACCGATGGGGACATGGAAAAAGCGATCGAGTTCCTGCGAAAAAAGGGACTGGCGGGGGCCAAGAAGCGCGCGGGCCGTACGGCGGCCGAGGGCGCGGTCGGCCAGTACATCCACGGCGAGGGCCGCATCGGCGTGCTGGTGGAGGTCAACTGCGAAACCGACTTCGTGGCCCGCACCGACCAGTTCAAGACCCTGGTCCACGAGATCGCGATGCAGATCGCGGCCTCGGCTCCCATGTGCGTGACCCGGGACGAGGTCCCGGCCGCCGAGCTCGAGAAGGAGAAGGAGATCCGGTCGGCCCAGCTGAAGGACTCGGGAAAGCCGGACAAGATCATCCCGAAGATCCTCGAGGGCCAGATCACCAAGTGGTACTCCGAGATCTGTCTGCTGGAGCAGCCCTACAACCGCGACCGTGACAAGACCATCGAGGACCTGTTGAACGAGGTTTCAGCGGCCACCGGCGAGAAGATCGTCGTGCGTCGATTCCAGCGCTACGAGCTCGGCGAGGGGCTGGAGAAGCGTTCCGGGGATCTGGGCGCCGAGGTGGCAGAGTTGATCAAGGGGTAGGCCCCAGGACCAATGACGTTGCGTGAGCGGCCCTACAGGCGTGTCCTGCTGAAGCTCTCCGGGGAGATCCTGCGGGGAGAGCGCGACTCGGGCATCGATGGTCAGGTCATCGACCGCGTCGCGGCAGAGCTGCGGGAGGTCCTGGACCGTGGCATCCAGCTCGGCATCGTCGTCGGCGGAGGGAACATCTTCCGCGGCGCCACCGGCGAGCAGGCAGGCATCGACCGCGCCACCGGCGATCAGATCGGCATGCTGGCCACGGTGGCCAACGGCCTGGCCCTCGGCTCGGTGCTGGGTCAACGCGGAATCCCCACCAAGGTGATGTCGGCGATCCCGATCCCGGGCGTGGTGCAACTGTTCGAGGCGGCCTCGGCCCTCCGGGCGCTGGAGAAGGGCCAAGTGGTGATCTTCGTGGCCGGCACCGGAAACCCCTTCTTCACCACCGACACCGCCGCCGCCCTGCGGGGCCTGCAGATCCAGGCCGATGCGCTGCTCAAGGGGACCAAGGTCGACGGCGTGTACTCGGCCGACCCGGTCACCCATCCCGACGCGGAACGCTTCTCTGAGTTGACCTACGGCGAGGTCCTCTCCCGGGAGCTCGGCGTGATGGATCTCGCCGCTGCGGCGTTGTGCGCGAGCCAGGGCCTGCGGGTCGTCGTGTTCAACATGCGGGAGCCCGGCGCGCTGGTGCGGGTCCTTGACGGCGAGAAGATCGGCACCGTTATCCATGCGTAGCGCCCGCCGGCTGCGCGACCCCAGGAGGGAGTCATGGTCAACGAAGTTATCGAAGAGCTCACGAGCGAAATGGTCAAGACCGTGGAGCGGCTCCGCGCAGAGCTGAGCCGCGTCCGCACCGGCCGCGCCAACCTGGCGCTGCTCGACGGCATCAAGGTCGACTACTACGGCGTCCCCACGCCCTTGAATCAGGTGGCCTCGCTGCAGCTCGCGGACGCCCGCCTGATCGTGGTGAAACCGTGGGAGAAGAACATGGTGTCCGCGGTGGAGAAGGCGATTCAGCAGTCCGACCTGGGCCTGAACCCGAACTCCGACGGCGAGATCATCCGGCTGCCCGTGCCGCCCCTCACCGAAGACCGCCGCCGGGAGCTGGTCAAGATGATCAAGCGCGTGGGCGAGGACTTCAAGGTCAAGCTGCGCTCCCAACGGCGGGACTCCAACGAGCTGCTCAAGTCACTGGAGAAGGACAAGGAGATCTCCGAAGACGACCTCCGGCGCGGACAGATCAAGGTCCAGGAAGTGACAGACGATCACGTCAAGCGGGTCGAGGAGATCCTCGTCAAAAAGGAAGCGGAGGTCATGGAGGTGTGATGACCACGCTCGCCAGGCTGAGCTGACCCTTCACGATCTTCAGCGTCCCCCCATCCCACTTGAGCAGCGGCGCCTTCATCAGCAGATAGTAGGTTTCCACGTCGTCCTCCGGCGCCTTGCCGTGGGCCTTGGTGCCCGGCCGGCCGCACACCACGCGAACCTTCCCGCCCGGCTCCACCTTGAAGCCGGGATCCAGCGTGGCCAGCTCGAGGCCCTTCTTGCCGCCCGGGCGGGTCATGGTGACCCGACAGCCCCGAGTGGAGATAACGCCCTCGGTCTGGTTCTCCACGAGGAACCACTCGTCGTTGAGCAGCGCGTCCTCGCTGCGTCTGTGAACCTCGCTAATGGTCAACGCCATGGCTTTGCCTCCGTGCGCCTACTGCGCGACGGCCAAGGTACTCCGAGTCTCCGGTCGCGTCAAAGGGAAGCCCGACCCTCCCCAGCACCGCGCCTGCAATCGGGGCCGCAGGCAGCTCAACCTCCGCGCGAAGCGCGGGTTCCCCCGGAGGGGGCGGAGGGGGGGAGCCGAGCCACGAAGTGGCGGATCGATCTCCGGGCGGGACGCCATTGCTCGGTGCCACAGAGCGACAGATCCGCCGCTCCGCGGTGGAAGACACCCCTCCCGTCCCCTCAAGGGGTAGCCCGCGCTGCGCGGGCGTGCAGTGCCGTCTGCCACGTGAACGGCAACCCCCGCGCTTAGGGGTCGCGAATGGACAACTCGATCGTTCAGGCCGCCGATCCATCCCGGCTCGCTTTGTTGCCAGGCGGTCGAATAT
>JBDRSE010000108.1:0-14086 GCA_043825095.1 bacterium | reverse complement strand
GCCGCTAAGCGGCGGGGTACACCCCTGTCGTCCCCTCAAGGGGAAGCCCGCGCGGCGCGGGGGGCGCTGCGTCGTCTCCCACGTGAACGATTACTGATTTTGGAATTGGGGTCGCGCGTCGCGCCTCTCCCCGGGAGCGCTAGTGTACCGCCCTAGGGCTCGAAGACGCGGGTGCGGATCTTGAATTCACCGTAGCCGTCGTTCTCCTGCCAGACCACGACGATCCGGCCGTCTGCGCCCGTGGCAACGGCCGGAGCCTGCTGCCACCGATCGCCGATTTCGTTGATCTGCCACTCCTCGGCGTCTTCCCCCATCACCGTGTCATAGGAGCGCCCGAACACGCCGTAGGCGTCCCCGTCCTGGCCCAGGCTCTCCCAAACCGCGATGAAGCCATCCGGACCGGAGGCGACCCGGACTGCCTTCTGCACGGCATCGGTGTAGGTGTTGAGCTGGAACTCGTCGTCGGCCTCGCCGTTGCTGTCGAAGCGGCGGCACTTGACCTCGAAGAGCCGGTCGTCCTCCGCGTCCGATTCGTGGAACCCGATGGCGAACCCGCCGTCAGCCAGCATGGCGACACTGGGATAGAACTGCTTCCCGTCTTCGGAGACGTTGACCCGGAACTCCGGGCCGGTGGGCGTTCCGTCGGCAGCGAACCGCTGCGCGAACACGCCCACGCAGTCTCACGTGGACTCCTGGCCCGTGGATTCCCAGGTGATGACGAACCTCCCGTCGTCTGCCACACCCACGTTCGGCTTCTCCTGCAGGTTGATGATCTCGGTGTTCACCTGGAACGGCTCCGCCGCGAGCAGCTGGCCGTCTACGCTCCCCAAGGCCGCGTACACCCCGGTGAGGTCGCCGTCCTGGCCGTCGCTCGACCAGGCGATGACGAGGTCGCCTGGCTCGTTCACGCCGACGCTGGGGAAGTTCTGCCGCCCGGTGGTGTAGGTGTTGACCTGCAGCTCTGGGGTGGCCGGCAGCCCGTTGGCCAGGAACGCCCGCATCGAGACGTTGTCCAGGTCGTCGTGGCCGCCGTAGGGATCGGTGGTGTGCCAGGTCACCACGAAGCGGCCGTCTCCCGCTATCGCTACGCTGGGGTACTCCTGGTCCACGGTGGTGATCTCGTTGACCCGGAAGGCCGGCATCAGCAGCGATCCGCTCGCGCCGAAGACCGCGGCGTAGATGTCCTGGCCCTCCGCTCCCGTTCCCCCGGAGGCCTGCCACACCACCACGTACTGTCCGGCCCGGTTCATTGCTACGGAGGGTCGAATGGCGTTGCCCGTGCCCGCGGTGTCGGGATTGTACTCCTGCCAGGTGCAGGTCGACGTGCAGGCGCCGCCGCCGAGGGAGCCGGGCTGCGTGCCGTTGTCGCACAGCTCGGCGCCCTCCACGACGCCGTTGCCGCAGACGGCGCCCGGAGAGCTGCTGCAGCCCGCCACTGCGAGGCTGATCCCAGCCCCGAGCACGAGCAGCAGCAGCCGCATAGGCCTCAATCTTCGCATGGTAACCTCCCAGGGTTTTTTGCTGTGTACATCGTTGACTGAATGGATAGCCAAAGTCAAGCAACGCAGCCCGCGCCTGCTGCTCATTCCGAGGGGTTGGCAGGGGTCTGACCAGAGGAAACAGCTTGGGCGTCGGACCTTGCCCTACCCGGGGCAGAGCGGCTATCATGCCCGCCATATGCACGGATCCGTGGGTCGGCACCTTCGTTCTCGGGGGCCTGCGCCACGGCGAATCTGCGCGGAATGGCACAGCGTCTGTCGAACTTCAAGGCGACATATCTCCGGCCGCGACCGGGGAAGAGACTGCGTCGGCGGCCGGAGGCTGTGTGCAGGGGTTGGGTGTCGGCGGCTCCGTTTTTGCTCTTGCCCTTGCTGGGGGCCTGCTCGGCGCCGGCGCTGCCGCCGGACTACTACGTGGCAGAGCGGCTGGAGCGGCAAGGGCGGTTTGACGAGGCCCAGAAGCGGTACGCCGAGGCGGCGCGCACCTGCACGAAAAAACGGCCCGCCTGCGCGACGACGGCCATGCGGTCGGCGCAGATGTGGCTCAAGCTGGGGCAGCCGCGCAAGGCGGCGACAGAGCTGATCCGGATCGCCCGGGGGGTGGGCCGCGGCCTGCGCATCGGCGCCCGCGCGCTGGTGCGCGCCGGGGAGGTGCGGGCGCGCCTGGGGGACTGGGGGAGGGCGGAGGCGCTGTGGTGGGAGGTCATCGATTCGTATCCCACGGAGCTTCCCACCGACGACGCGCTGCTGCGGCTGATCCAGCGGTACCGGGATCAGGGGCGGCTGCCGGCGCTGCTGCCGCTGTTGCGGGCGCGCTACCGACGGTTCCAGCAGACCGACATCGGGGACAACCTGCTGTTTTTCGCGGCGCGGATCCTGGAGAAAGACCTCCACCAGCCGGCCCGGGCGGCCGCCCTGTATCTGGAGCTCGCGCGGTCCCACGGCAAGAGCCCCCTGCGGGACGACGCCCTGTGGCTGGCGGCCTCCATCCGCCGGGCGCAGAAGCGGCCCCTGGACGCGATCCTGATCTACAAGCAGCTCCTGGCCACCCGGGAGGACGCCATGGGGGGGGCCTCGTACCACTCCGTCTACCTGGACGACTCCCAGTTCGCCATCGCGAAGATCTGGCTGCAGGACCTGCGCCGTCCCAAGCGGGCCCTGGCTGAGTTTCGCGAGGTGCTGTCGTCCTTTCCCACCTCGGTGCTGCGGGACGACGCGCAGTTCTGGATCGTGCTCGTCGAGATCGAGCGTGGGCGACGCGAAGCCGCGGCGAAGGAGTTCCGGAAGCTGAAGCGTGACTTCCCCGACAGCCGGTACAGCGGCGAGGAGGAGGCGCTGAAGCTGTGGTCGACGTTCCGCACGGCTGCCCGCGCGGGTGAGGAGCCCTCGGCGTGCCGGGCGTGGGCCCGGCTCCGCCGGGCGCAGCCGCGATCCTGGCTGGCGCGCCACGCGCCGAGGCTGCCGCCCTGGCCGAAGTGCGCCCACACCGGCGCGTCGGCCCGCGGTCTCGTCGGGTTGGGGGGCGACGCGTGATCCGGCTCGACGGCGTGCACGTGCGCTGGGACGTCCCGGTGCTTCAAGGAGTGGACCTCGAGCTGGCCAAGGGCGTGATCTGGGGGCTCATCGGCCCGGCCGCCAGCGGCAAGAGCGTGCTGCTCAAGACCGTGTGCGGACTGGTCAAGCCCACCCAGGGGCGGGTGTGGGTGGACCAGCGGGACATCACCGAGGACGGCGAGCGGGAGCTCATGGAGACGCGGCGCAAGTTCGGGATGCTCTTTCAGAACAACGCGCTGTTCGACTTCATGACCGTGGGCGACAACGTCGCGTTCCCGCTGGTGCGGGCCGGCGGCGTGGACGAGGCCGAGATCGACGAGCGGGTGGCGAGCCGGCTCAAGGCGGTGGGGCTCGCGGGCAGCGAGAACAAGATGCCCAACGAGCTCTCGGGTGGCATGCGAAAGCGTGTGGGCATCGCCCGGGCGACCATCGCTACGCCGCCCATCGTGGTCTACGACGAGCCCACCGCGGGGTTGGACCCGGTCACCACCAGCAAGATCTATGATCTGCTCAACGGCATCCAGGAGCAGAGCCGCGCCACGGTGCTGGCCGTCTCCTCGGACATCGTGGCCCTGCGCCCCTTCGCGGAGCGGATCTCCATGATCTACCAGGGGCGGCTCATCTACGACGGCCCCGAGTCCGAGCTCGACGACTGCGAGGACCCGGTGGTCCACCAGTTCATCCGGGGTGAATTGGAGGGGCCGCTCTGATGGGACGTCTGCTCACAGCCCTCACGAACCCCGTGGCCAAGCTGGGCGGCTCGGTCATCGAGATGGCGAGCCACCTCGGCGCCGTGGTCGTGCTCCTGGCGCGGTTGTTGCGTAGCCTCGTGCCTCCGCGTTTCGACATCCCGGAGTTCTGGCGCAACCTCTACAAGATGGGCAACCAATCAGTGCCCATCGTGATGCTGACCGCCTTCTTCGTCGGCGGCATCATGGTGATCCAGTCGGCGGTCTTCGTGAAGCGGTTCAGCGCCACCAGCCTGCTCGGTTGGGGGGCGGGCTACTCGGTGTTGCGCGAGGTGGGGCCGATCCTCATCGGGCTGATGTTCTCGGGGCGCGTGGGGTCGAACAACACCGCGGAGCTCGGGACCATGGTCGTCACCGAGCAGATCGACGGCCTGCGGGCGCTCTCCATCGACCCCATGCGCTACCTGATCGTGCCGCGCATCCTGGCGATGGTCATCATGCTGTTCCTGCTGACGGTCATGGGGGACCTGGTGGCCATCCTGGGCGCCATGCTGTTCGGCAAGGCCATGATCGGCATCGAGTACACCGTGTTCTACGCCGGCCTGGTGAACTCCATCGGGGTCGGGGACCTGATGCATGGGTTAATCAAGTCCCTGGTGTTCGGCCTGATCATCGCCCTGACCTCCTGCCACTTCGGCCTGAACGTGCGCGGAGGCGCCGTGGGCGTGGGGCGGGCGGTGAACGCCGCGGTGGTCGGCTCGGCCCTGGGGATCGTGCTGAGCGACTACTTCCTGACCTATATGTTGACGTGAGGTAGATGGCGAGTGACCCGCACACCGGCGCCGAGGCGCCCTTGAAGTTCCCGGCCACCATCCCGCACAAGGTGGGCGGCGTGGTGTTCGATATGTTCGACTCCACCAGGGAGCTGGGGCGGGTGTTCGCCGGGACGATCCGCTACTCGATCTGGGGCAAGCGCCCCAAGGGCGAAGTGCTCAACCAGATGTACCAGGTGGGGAACAAGTCCCTGCTGTTCGTCTGCGTCACCCTCGGCTGCCTCGGCATGGTGCTCGTCTATCAGATCCTGCTCCAGGTGAACAAGATCACCGGCGACACCTCGCAGGTGGGCGCGGAGTTCATCAAGGGGATGGTGCACGCCTTCGTGCCGAGCCTCACGGCGATGATGATCGCCACCCGGGTGGGGGCGGGCATCGCCGCGGAGATCGGCTCGATGATGGTGACCGAGCAGGTGGACGCCCTGCGCATGTGCGGAGTGGAGCCCATCGAGTACCTCATTGCGCCGCGGTTCATCGCGGCCCTGTTCATGACCGTTGTGCTCACGATGATCGCCCTGGCGGTGGCGATCCTCGCCGGCGCGGCCATGGCCTATGCCTCCTTCGGTGTGAACCCGACCATGTTCCTCGTCTTCGACAAGGTCACGCCCGGGGACATGGTCACCGGGTTCACCAAGGCGGTGTGCTTCGGGGCGGCGATCCCCGTGGTGTCCGGCTACTGCGGTCTCACCACCCGGGGCGGGTCCGAGGGCGTGGGCTCGGCCACCACCCGGGCGGTGATCAACAGCTCCCTGGCGGTGATCCTGCTGGACTTCATCCTCTCGGCGCTGAGCTATGTCTTCCTGCAGTCCAAGGGACTTTGAGGCACCGGATGACCATCGAGTTCCATGACGTGCACAAGACCTTCGGCGACAAGGCGGTGCTGACCGGCGTGACGCTCAAGGTCGAACGGGGTGAGGTGATGTTCATCATCGGCACCTCCGGGGTGGGCAAGTCGGTCACCATCAAGCACCTCATCGGCCTGCTCAAGCCCACCAGCGGGGAGATCTACTTCGACGGCCAGCCGGTGCAGGATCTGAAGGAGAAGGACTACTACCCCATCCGGAAGCGCTGCGCGATGGTGTTTCAGTCGTCCACCCTCTTCGACTCCCTGTCCGTGGTCGAGAATGTCATCCTGCCGTTGCGCAAGCACAAGCGGCTGCGGGAGAAGAAGGCCCGGGAGGAGGCCATGGAGCTGCTCAGCAAGGTGGACATGCACACCTTTGCGGACCGGTTTCCAGCCGAGCTGGGCGACGGCATGCGCAAGCGCGTCGCCATCGCCCGCGCCCTCACGCTGGATCCCGAGTACGTGCTGTTCGACGAGCCCACCACCGGCCTGGACCCGGTGAGCGCCCGACGGGTGGATCAGCTCATCCGTCGGCTCAGCGACGAGTTCGGGGTGACCTCCGTGGTGGTGTCCCACGATCTCGAGTCGATCTTCTCCATCTCCGACCGCATCGCCCTGGTCTACCAGGGCCGCATCCACCTCGTGGGCACCCAGGACGAGTTCCGGCACTCCCCGGACCCCGTGGTGCAGCAGTTCATCACCGGCCAGTCCCACGGCCCCATGGAAACCCCTGGCTTTTAACCGCCTCTGGCACGCTTGACCGTTCGAGGCAGTCGGTCGGATTCGTCCCCCGGCGAAATGTCACCAAATGCCACTTGACACTCAGTGCCACTTTTGCTAGATCCCTCTGCATGACGCTGCGTGAACGCAACAAAGCACGGACCCGGGAGGTCCTGGTGGAGGCGGCGCTGACGCTCTTCGCTAAGTTCGGCTTCGAGTCCACTACGGTGGATCAGATCGCCGAGGAGGCAAAGGTGTCTCGGCGCACGTTCTTCCGGTACTTCCCCACCAAGGAGGCGGTGGTGTTTCCGGAGCGGGAGCGGAGACTCGCCGAGTTCCGCGCGATGCTGACCGGGCACCACAACGGGAGCGCGCCCTTCGAGACCCTCCGCAAGGCCTTCCTGGTGCTGGCCGACGACTACACCGCGAACCGCGAGCGCGTGATGCTGCAGCAGCGGGTCGTAGAGGACTCGCCGACGCTGCTTGCTTACGACTTCGAGCTGGATCGCCACTGGGAGGGCGCGGTGGCCGAGGCGTTGGGGGACTGCCCGCGCACCGGAGCGAAGCAGCGCCGTCGGGCCCGGCTGGAGGCCGGGGCGCTCATGGGCGCCGTCCGCGCCACCCTGCAGGAGTGGTATGCGAGCGGCGGGCGACTGAGCCTGCGAACGCTTGGTCAACAAGCCTTCGATCTGATGAATCACGGGCTCGCCGCGGAGCACGAGCCTGAAGGGACCTAGAGGACCGGCGCCGAGCCGCGCCGGAGAAGCGAGGTTGAGATGAGGATGCCCAAGCAGGGACGGACGCGGGACGAGGTGGCCCGACAGCTCGAGCAGTTCACCAAGGACGACTTCTCCTGGCGGGACGGTAAGGCCTTTGCCTACACCTTCGACGCCGGCAAGGAGGCCGAGGCCGTGGCCAAGGAGGCCTTTGTGCGGTTCATGTCGAAGAACGCCCTGGACCCGACGTTCTTCCCCAGCGTGCTCGAGCTGGAGAACCAGATCATCGCCATGACCGCGGCGCACCTGGGGGGCGACGCCGACACGGCCGGCGCCTTCACCAGCGGCGGCACCGAGTCGATCATCCTGGCGGTCAAGACGGCCCGGGACTACTTCCGGTCCGTGCGCCCCGACATCAGCGAGCCGGAGATGATCCTGCCCACCACGGCCCACGCGGCGTTCCACAAGGCGGCCCACTACCTCAGCGTGAAGGTGGCCCTCGTAGAGGTCGATCCGGTCACCTTCCGCGCCGATCCCGCCTTGATGCGGGAGGCGATCACCGAGAACACGATCCTGCTCGTGGGCTCGGCTACCAGCTACGCCCACGGCGTGACGGATCCCATCCCGGAGCTCGGGCAGCTCGCCCTGGAGCACGGCCTCCTGCTCCACGTGGACGGCTGCATCGGCGGCTTCCTGCTGCCCTACTTCAAGGAGTTCGGCGCCGACGTGTGTGACTTCGACCTCAGCGTGCCCGGGGTGAGCTCCATCTCCATGGACCTGCACAAGTACGCCTACGCCCCCAAGGGCGCCTCGGTCGTGCTCTACAAGTCCCGCGAGCTTCGGCGGCACCAGATCTTCGCCTGCGCCACCTGGACGGGCTACACCATCGTCAACACCACGGTGCAGTCCACCAAGGGCGCCGGCCCCATGGCCGCCGCCTGGGCCGTGCTCAACTTCCTCGGCGACGACGGCTACCGCAAGATCGCCCGCTCCCTGTACGACGTCACGAAACAGCTCACCGAGGGCATCGAGTCCATCCCGCAGCTCCGGCTCCTGGGCCGCCCCGATCTGCCCCTCATCGCCTTCACGTCCGACACCATCAACGTCTTCCACGTCGTCGACGCCATGGCGAAGCGGGGCTGGCACATCCAGCCCCAGCTCCAGATGGGCCACTCCCCCGCGAACATCCACCTCTCCGTCAACCCCTCCAACGTGCAGCACGCAGCCGCCATGCTCGCCGACCTCCGGGAGGTCGTTGCCCAGACCAAAGCCAAGCCCCATGGCAAGATCGCCGCCGCCGTGTCCACCATGTTCGGGGCCATCAACCCCGACCGCATGAACGACAAGATCTTCACGAAGATGATCAACATGGCGGGCATCAAGAGCGTGGGCGTGCCCGACAAGATGGCCGACATCAACGACATCATGAACGCCCTGCCGGCCAAGCTCTCCGAGCGGCTGCTCATCGAGTACATCAACCGGCTGTTCGACCAGTCCACCCGCGGCGATCCCCTCCCCGCCGCCGACGGCCGCTTCGCGCTCCCCCGCGGCTCCCGCGGCCGCGCCGCGAGCAACGGACACCGCGCCTCCGGCTGGTCCTCCCTCGGCCCCTACCGCACCGCCATGGCCGTCGCCCGCAACGTCCGCGACCGCCTCGTCGAACTCGGCGTCCCCCTCCCGCGGTAGCGCACCGCTCCGAACAGTCGATCACTCGACTGGGGCTGGTTCGTGTCCTGAGCGTTCGACCGCGCCCACCGAGCTGTTTCACTTTCGCGTCAGACGATTCATCTCAGGCGATTTTGAAACATTTTACCGGCCTGCAGGACCTTTTCGAAGCGCAGCAACCGGCGGGCAAAGGCGCAGCTGATCCGAACCAATAGCACTTAGTAGGATCCGAAGCCGGCGGTGGTGAGATCTCCGTAGGAGCCCGGGCCGTGGAAGAAGCCGATGCCGACCACGGTGAAGCCGGGGTTCATGATGTTGCTGCAGTGTCCGGGGCTGTCCATCCAGCCGTCGAACTGGGCGTCTGCCGAGCCGTAGCCGCCCACGATGTTCTCGCCCCAGCCGCCGCCGGTGTAGCCGGCCCGGGCGAAGCGGTCGGCCGGGCCCTCGCCGTCGGGGTTGGTGTGGTCGAAGAAGTCCCGGTCGCTCATGTCCTTGGAGTGCGCCCGCGAGGCGCAGCGCAGGGCGGGGTCGATCTCCAGGGCGTGGGTGGGCCCGAAGTACTCTCCCCCGCAGTCGGCGCCCACGCCCCGGGCCTGGTTGAACAGGTCGAGCATCCGGCTCTCCCAGGCGATCCACTCCGACGACCAGTCCGACACCGGATCGCAGTAGGCGTTGCTCGGCACGTTGTTGCCGTCTTCCCCACCGCAGGCAGAGGCGAGCAGCGTCATCGAGGCCGCGCAGAGCGCGATGACCAGGGTTCGTTTCCTCACGGTGTCCTCCTTCGGAGCGGATCGCGGGCGGATCGCGGGCGGATTGCGGGCGGATCGCGACACGCCGATTTCAGGATATCAGCCGGCCGGGCTCAGAGCGAGAGAAACCAGACCGCGGTCAGGCCCACGGCGATGGTGGCGCCGTAGCCGTCGGGCACGTCCTCGGTGCGGCAGGCCTGGGGATTCACGCCCACCCGGGTGCACAGCCCGAGGGGAATCGCCTTGTAGACCCAGACGTCGCCCCCGATGGCCACGCGGTTCTTGTACAGGTAGTAGTCCACCCCGAGCCCCCAGCCGAAGCCGAAGCCGTTGGTGACGCTCTCGATGCGGTGCCCGTCCGAGGCCACGAGCCGGCGGGTCCGGTGGTAGCCGAGGGAGAAGGCTGCCCACAGGTCGAGCTTCTTGAGCGGCAGCAGCCCCCGCACCTCGGGTCCGAGCAGGAGCTGCCACAGCTCGGCGCGGCCGCCGCCCGTGGGGAAGCCGGGAGACTGCGACAGAAACGAAAGGTGGAGCCCCGCCGCGACGTAGGGGAGGATGCGGAAGGCCGGGTGCAGCTTGACCGACAGCAGCGGCCGGAGGTTGTCGCAGTGGTCCCCGGTACACCCGTTCAAGCCGACCCCTCCACTGACCATCAACCCGCGCTTCCGCGACAGGTCCAGCTCGACCTTTGCCCGCGCCGGAGGCGCGGTCAGGCTGGTCAGCAGGAGGGTCGTGAGCAACCCGAGTGCGACGCGGGCGGGCCGGGGTTGGGGAGCAAGAAACATGCCTGAGAATACCCCAACTCGCGCTGTCTCAGAAATCGAGATGTAGGGCATTATCTCAAGATTCAGCCCGAACGAACGCGCCCGCGCTTGACAGCTCGCTGTAAAAATCAGACGATATCATCACGTTCCAGCAGAGTCGGCCACAGGTTTTTTGCAAAGAGGATGGAAGCAGAAAACGGTATCGCTTCGGGAGAGATAAGTTCCATCGAAATCCGCCATCTGGGTGCACCGGTGAGATAGGAGGTTCAATGATGCGGAAGACGGAAGACGGAAGACGGAAGACGGAAGACAATTGTATTCCTAATTGTCTTCTTGGCCTTTTCTGAGATCGTAATCGCAAGTTCTCCCGCGCATGCTCAAGTCTTCGAATGGACGTATCTTGGGTCTCCGAGCGGCGAGATGCGAGTCCACGGAATCATCGTCGATCCTCGCAACCCCGATTTGCTCTACGTGGCTACCATGAGCGGGCTCCATATCTCGAGGGACCATGGGGCGTCATGGGAACAACCTGTCTTCACAAGCGTTGACTCGATGGCGCTCGACCCCCAGAATCCAGACCGGATTTTCGTCGGCTTTCTCGACACGCTGTGGCGCTCGGACCAGATGGGCCTACCCGGGACATGGGTGGCGGCTTACGATTTCTCCGCATTCCTTCCTCAACACCCTGATCGAACCGTCCAGTCGATTCACTTCAGCGCCGTCGACGGGACCATACTCGTGGGCACAAGGTTTGCACAGGCGGATCCGCTACCTGCGGGTCTGTTCAAGTCGACGGACTTCAGCTTGGGAGAGGACTTTGCGCACTATCCCTACAACATCCAGTGGCAGTACATCATCCCCTGGGATGTTGTTGAAGATCCCGCGAGCGGCAACATATATGTAGGAATCGAAATCGCGGACCATCCTGGACGCGACGATAATCCCTCGACCTATGCCCCGCCTCTCCTCCGGTCGATCGATGGTGGCCTGCACTGGGACAATATTGCGCCGTTGAACTGGCATGTCACCGGAATCGCAATTGAGGAAAGGCCTGCGATGGAGAGTATCCTCTATGCCCTGGCCGAGGGAGACGGGCTCTACAAGTCCGTCGATCACGGCAATACATGGGACGAATACGACATGGTTTGCCTGGGCTCGCTGATCATGGACAAGCGAGTGCCCGGAGCGCTCTATTGTGGAGGGCACGTCTGGGTGAACCAAGATGGCATCGAGCTTGATTATGGTGGTGTGTTCTCCAGCAACCGAGGCATGTCGCGGACTCTCCGCGGATTGGAGCACAAGGCCGTCACCGGTCTCTACCAGAGCGGAGAAGGGTATCGACTCTATGCCACTACCTTTTGCGGTCCCAGCACGCATGTTACCGGCGTCTGCGACCCGCAGGAGGGTGGTGTCTGGGTCTCGCTCATGCATTACTGCGACGCGCCGATCACTGTTTTCGACATGAATCTCGATGGCGACGAGCTCCCGGACGCCTGCGACGACGACGACGACAACGACGGGGTCCACGACGACCACGACTGCGACCAGTTCAACCCGCTGCTCACATGGGACACCGACGGCGACAAAGTGTGCGAGCGGCCCACCTGGACCGTAAGCGAGCACAACAACTGCCACGCCCAGTGCGGCCTGGTCCTGCAATACCTCCTGGACCGATACGGCCAAGTCCCGCTCGAGTGGAACAGCTACCTCAACGGCTGCTCCGCCCGGTGCGACGCGCTCCCGGACAACTGCTACGACAACCCCGCCGCCTTCACAACCACCGCCTGCCAGACCGTGTACGAGCACCTGCTGACCGGCGCGGCGATGGACCAGAGCGATCTGGCCCAGGTCGAGGCCTTCGAGCGGTGCCGGGACCTGTTCTTCAACCCGAGCCAGGCCAGCGAGAACCCGAGCCTCCTCGGCGACAAGTGCGCCACCTACGTGCTCGACCTACAGGCCGACCAGGGTCAGTGCGGCGCCACCACGGCCACCGTCAGCTTCCGCGCCAACGCCGCGCCCCCCACCAGCGCCCTCCCCATGGAGGGCACCTCGGTGGAGTGGTGCAAGTGTGAGCGGCCGCTTGTGGACTTGGACTGGGATCCAAACTGCTACATCATCAACTGTGACAGATACAGCCGCGACCGCTGGAACCCCGTCCGCTCCACGAGCTTCGGCAGTCAAAACTACGATTACCCGCCGAGCTCGACCGACCCCTTTGCCAAACAAATCTACACTATTCAGCACGAAATGGGCCGGGATCGCCGGTTCGAGTTCCGGCGCGACCCGGCGGCCAACCGCCACACCTTCTCTTGGAGCTGGCAGGCCACGAAGCTGTACCCCTACGGCCACGACTTCAGCGGCGGGTTCCCCAGCATCGTCCCGACCGACGCGGAGCTGGAGACGACCCCGCAGCTAGCCCGGCCGCTCAAGGTGCGGGTTCCCTGGAATCCGACCGTCATCGAGCATCCCGGCGAGTTCCCCCCGGGGCAGGCGGTCCTCTCCGACGGCGTCTTCTATCTCAAGGACGCCTCGGCGTGCCCAGCGCTAGCGCAGGACTACCCAGGCCGGTTCGACTGGTTCTGGTGGCTGCTGCCCGGGCCCATGGCCGAGCCACAGCTCGACTACTTCCGGGACCCCTCGCCCCTGGGCTGGGCCGCGGTGGAGGATCCCGCCGGGTTGCTGCGCCTGGTGTCCTTCGACCGATCCCTGGCCACCCCCCAGACGGCGCGGGAGATCACCTACCTGCCGTGGGGCACCGACACCGTGGATCTGCGCGGGAAATCCTTCTGCGCGGGCCGACTCGATAGCGCGCTGGTCGGGCGGTCCTATGGCAAGGTGGACGCAGTGTTCGCCCGCGGTGTCCCGGTGGGCGACCTCAGACCGCGGCTCTGGATCGGCCTGGTGGGCTCGCCGGACAACCTCTGGATGACCGCGCAGCAGGCCTTCGGCATGCATGAGGAGCCCCGGGTGGGCAGCCCCATGTTCTTCGACGAGGAGCGCCAAACCCTGTTCGTGCTGGGCGATCGGATCCTGGGCCCCGACAAGGTGGAGCACAACAACCTCACGGCACTGGATTTCAAGACAGGACTGTGGAATGACTGGGGCCACGTCGAAGCCTTGGGCGACGCCACCCACCTCTCGGTATCCTTCGACCCGGTCCGGCGCAGCTTCATCGCCTTCGGCGGCAGCGAGGACGGGCAGGCCACCCAGCGCGTGGTGGAGGTGAGCATCGAGGGGCTGGTCGCGCGCGCGCTCTGGGCCGGGGGCGGGACCACTCCTGAGCTGTCCCGGGCTTCCCACGGCGCCTACTACGACCCCCACGGGCAGGTGCTGTACGTCTACGGTGGAGAGCGGGACGGCGTACCCCTGGGCGACGCCCACGCCTTCGACGTCCGTCGCCGGAGCTGGACCGCGCTCTGGACCGCGCCCACCGGGGGGCCGGGCCCCAGGATCGCCCCCAAGGTGGTCTACGAGCGGCGGCGGAACCGACTCTGGGTGGCCGGCGGCGAGCTCGAGCCGGTCGAGCCGGTGCTCGCCCCATGGGAGCTGGACCTGGACCGCGGCGTGTGGCAGCGCCGGGTGTCGCTGTCCGGCCAGCCCCCGGCCGAGCCGGGCCTCCAGTCGCGCACCTTCTCTACGGACACACCGCTGCAGCTCGCGGTGAGCATCGATTCTGCCGCTCCGCTCCAGGGCGAGGTGCGGCTGCTGGAGCTCAAGTCGGACGAGCCGGGCCTCATCTTCGAGGTCGCCGACCTGGAAGGCAACCCGGTCGCGTCCGACGAGCGGGGCGGCACGGACCTCCAGGTGGTGCTGCTGGGCCAGCCCGGGCAGCGCTACGTGGCCCGGGTGGAGGCCGGACCGGGCTACCCGGAGGACCTGACCACGGCCGTGACCTTCCGCGACCGGGAGGCCGCGCTGGTGCGAGCCTCTTCGGTGAACGGCCTACACGGCGTGACGAGCCTGGCGATGATCGGAAGCACGGCCTTTGTGGGCCACTCCACCGCGGTGGCCGTGTTGGACCTCGCAGACCCCGAGCACCCGACGCAGCTGGCC
>JBDRSE010000107.1:0-46992 GCA_043825095.1 bacterium | reverse complement strand
CTGTCAAGGCGCGAGGAGGTTTTTTGCGGAGGTGTAGTCGACCTACATCGAGCAAAAAAACCGACGAGCAACGCGGACAGACACGATTTCGGCCGTTCGCAGTAGAACAAAGTGCCAAAGTCGAGACTGGTCCCCTGATGTATCAACAACGTGTGATCCGCGCTTCGATCGCTGTCCTCGCGGCGCTCACGTGCTGCGGCTGGGCCTGCACCAACCCCAAGCCGAAGCCTCCACCCCGCCGCAGCAGTCCCCCCCCCGCTGTTCACGTGCTGCGAGAGCTCGCCTCAATGAACCAGTTCGTGGAGCTTCTCAGCGTTGACCGGCAGCTCCGCCGGGTCCACCTCGCGATTCGTCCCCACGCGATACCGCTGAAGGGGTCTGCCGGGAAGCTGGAAACCATCGCGCTGTCCACCGGCAACGTCCTGGCTCGGTGGCAGCTGCCCAACCACGCCAAAACCTACTTCAGCTCGCCCATCTATTGGTTGAAGGATGAAGGGAAGCGTCCGCCGTGGTTTTCGCGGCTGGTTGGCCTGGTGCGGAGCGGGGGACGTCGATTCGTGAGCGCTCGCCCTCCCTATGTGGCCATGAGTCCCTCCGGCGGGCGGGTGGCGTTCAACTACTTCGCGGACTACATGGCCGTCGGCCCGGTGCGCGGAGGGGCGCGCCCGCTCAATCACGGCAGCCCGGCCTGTTACCATCCCGCCTTCTCCCCGGACGGTCGGTGGCTCGCCTACAGCTGCTTCCAGCGATCCGTGCGTGAGTACTGCACGTCCCTCGTGGAGCTCGGACCGAAGGGTGCATCCCGGGCACCGGAACGGTTCTGCAAGCTTCGTGGATACTCCCACTCCGGGCCCTACTGGAGCCCGGACTCGTCGGCGTTCTATTCGTTGAACGTGCGGGGCTTCGGCGCCTACATCGATCCGGTGCAGAAGGTGTGCCTGGTCCGCGTGGACGTCAAGACTCGGCGTGAGACCCCCCTGTGGTGCCAGGCGCTGGACGGGAAACGCGACCGTCACCGCAGATTTCAATTTCGAATGGACCCCACGGGAGACACCGGGGTCGTGATCCTCGGTCCGCGGGGCGCGACCCGCTGCTCGAACGAGGTGCGCTGGATTCGGATGTCCGACGGGAAGCTGCTCGCGACCCTGAAGAACGTCCCGACGCCGTACTACCTCGGCCACTCCACGGTGCTCAGTCCGGACGGCCGCCTGCTGACCCGAGGCTGTGACAAGGGGTTGCTGCTCGTGCACCTGCGCCAGCAGCGGCTGTCTCGCCTGCTGCCGGAGCTCGGCATCGCGGAGATCGACTGGGACGGCAAGAACCACCTCGTGCTGCTGCGCAACGTCTCGCGCAGTCGGAAGCAGCTCGTGGAGGTGGATCTCCGGCGCCTGCTGTCGTCGCGGTCGACCGTTTCGACCGCTTCGTCGCCCCACTCTTCACGGCGCGGCGCGACGACCCGGACGGCGGCGCCGCCGCGATCCCCGTAGGGATTGAAGCCGCCGGCTCGGCCTTTCGCCGACTTCTGTCGGCGGCCAATCCCCTCGCCTTTAGGCGAGGGTTGGTTAGCCGCCGTTCTTCTTGGAGCGCTTGATCGCCGCGCGGCCGCCGAGCAGGTTGACGAGCAGCAGGGCGCCCGCGACGCCGGCGCCGCTGAACAGCCATTTGGCCGCCTCGGGCTCCCCGCGATCCTGGGCGGCGAGGGCAAAGGCGGCGCAGGAAATTCCCACGGCGGTCCACACGATCTGCTGGCCGAGGATGTAGAGCACCCGCACCTGGTTGGTGACGTCCGGGAAGCGCATGCGTACGCCGCCGCGCTGGACCTCCCGCATGAACCGGCGCATGTCGGACGGGAGGGTGAGCAGCCCGGTGGTGGCGGACTGCGCGGTGGAGATCAGGAACTTCGACAGGTCCATGCCCTCGGAGAACACGAAGCGCTCGAGGTAGGGGCGGATCACCGACATGGGGTTCAGCTCCGGGTCGAGCTCGGTGCACAGCCCCATGAGGAGCAGGATCGTGCGCTCGAGCATGATCCACTCCTTGGGCACGATGAAGGAGTCGGTGATGTCCCGGAGCGAGATGTCGAGCCGCCGCAGGTCGGCGAGGTTCTCGAGTCCCTTCTGCGGGTCGATCTTGATGTCCCGCAGGTTCAGGCTGTCGAGCTGGATCTCCTCTTTGAACCGGTCGTGGAAGTAGTTCACGATGCGGTCGAAGATCTCGGGGTTCGCCTTCTTCGAGACGAAGCCCATGGTCTTCATGCCGCGGATGATCTTCTCCGTCTCACCGGCGAGGCCGCCCTGGACGAACTCGATCATGCCCTGCCGCATGCTGCTGGAGATCTCGGCCACGGCGCCGAAGTCCAGGAACACCAGGGTGGGCCCGGGCTGCACCATCAGGTTCCCCGGATGGGGGTCGGCATGATAGATGCGATCGGTGAAGATCTGCTGGCAATAGGCGGTGATGATCAGCTCCGCCAGCTGCTTGCGGTCGATGCCGGCGGCTTCCAGCGACTTCACGTCTGACACCTTGATGCCGTCGATGTAGCTCGTGGTCAGGATGCGCTGGGTGGAGAACTCGTGGATCACCTCGGGGAACGCCACGTTGGGACGGTCGGGGAAGTTCGCGGCGATGCGCTCGATGTTGGCGGCCTCGTCGCGGAAGTCGAGCTCCTTGAGCACGATCTTGCGGATCTCCCGGTAGACGTCGGGCACGCCGTGGTCCGGGAGCATGCGTTCGATGACCCGCACGATGCGGTGCAGGGTGCGCAGGTCGTCGTGCACGATCCGGTCGATGTCCGGGTACTGGATCTTCACCGCGACCTCTTGCCCTGACTTGAGGCGGGCGCGGTGCACCTGGCCGATGGACGCGGCGGCCAGGGGGGTCTCGTCGAACTCGGCGAAGAGCTCCGCCGAGGTGCGGCCGTCGAACTCCTCTCGGATGCGCTTCTCCATGTCCGTGGTCGGGTGGGGCGGCACCTTGTCCTGCAGCGTTTCCAGGCCGGCCCGGAACTCCTCGGGCAGCACATTGGACAGGATGGAGATCAGCTGCCCCACCTTGATGTACAGCCCCTGCAGGCCCATGATTCCTTTCAGGATCCGTCCGGCGTTCCGGCGGTGCTTCTTCATCAGCAGGCGCTCGATGGACGTGCTCGAGCGGAACCGCGCCTGGAACCGCAGGGAGAGGTAGCTCATCACCACCAGGAAGGTGACCCAGTAGGCGCGGAGCGCGCGAAACCTCACCGTGGCCGGGCGGTGGGCGATGGTCGGCAGGGGCTCGGACATGGGTCGCCATTATGGACCGGATGGTTCCATACTTCACGTCTTTTCCGGCGTTGGGTCCGGCGCTGGATCCGGCGCTGGATCCGGCGCTGGGTCCGGCGTTGGGTCCGGCATGAGGCTTCGTTTCATCCGGGCGCAACCGGTCCGGTCTTGACACGGTGCGGCATCACGCATAACGCTTAGGGAATGACGGATAGCCACAACGACAAAGAGGGTCACGAGTTCGAGGACCGGGAGCACGAGGATGGAGAGGGGAGTGAAGGCTGGCGCGGCCGCATGGTGCCGGAGCTGGTCAAGCGTCTCTTCGTGGCGGGCATGGGCGCGGTGTTCACCTCGGAAGAGGGCATCCGCCGCCTGGCGTCCGAGGTGTCGCTCCCCAAGGATGTGGCCAGCTATCTGATCACCCAGGCGCAGACCACCAAGGACGAGCTGTTCCGGATCGTGGCCGGGGAGATCCGCGAGTTCCTCGAGTCCATCAATCTCGGCGCCGAGCTCACCAAGATCCTCACCAGCCTGACCTTCGAGATCAAGATGCAGGTGCGCCTGCTGCCCAACGAAAAGGACAGCAGCTCCATCCGCCCCGACGTCAAGGGCACGGTCAAGGTGGTCAAGAGGGAAGATTAGGGACGGCCCGGATCAGGGGATGGCGAAGGTGACGCGGGTGCCGCGGGTGAGCCCGTGTCGCCGGGCGAACCCGGCCCGGACCTCGAGCACGTACCGACTGAGCACCCGGCCCACGCCCACCGGAGTCTCGTCCCGGGGCTTGGTGTCGGCGACCACCCCGGTGACCACCCGATCGTCATTGATGAAGATCATGTCGAGGGGTATGAGCGTGTTCTTCATCCAGAACGTGATGTAGTGGGCCTGGGGGAACCGGAACAGCATGCCGCCCCAGGGGGGCAGGTGGGTGCGGTGCATCAGGCCCATGTTGCGTTCCTGCTCCTGCAGGGCGAGCTCGGCGTAGACCCGCACTGTCCGTCCGCTGGGGGCGTGCAGATCCACTGGCAGCAGCACGGCGGACGGCGCGGCGCGTCCGGGCAGTGTGAAGGACACCGGCGTTTTGGCGACGATCCCGTGGCGCTTCGCCTGACCGCTCGGCAGGAGGATCGCGAAGCTGTGCAGGGACGGAATCACGTCCACACGTCTCGTCGAGCCTGGCGGCACGCCTGGGGCGACGCGCAGCACCCGCTTGTCGGCACCGAGCAGGATCAGGTCCACCGGAGACTCGGCCGTGGTGAGGTCCACGCCCAACGCCCGTGCCCGGGGATAGACATAGAGCAGCCCGCCCGTGGCGAGCTTTCCGACGGGGGCCTCTCGCTCCCGATAGGTGGCGCGCAGCCCGAGACGGAGCGTCGTCTCGGCGGCTCCGGCCGGCCGAAAGCGAACGGTCGCCGTGGTCTGCATGGGGCGCCTGCCGTGCGGCTTGCAGCGGCTGCAGCAGGCCAGCAAAAAGGCCGCCGCCAGGAGCCCGACCAGGCCCAAGGGTCTGGTGCGACTGCCGGGGGGTCGACGGAGGAGGTGGAAGCGCTCGCCCATTGCGACCCAAGGTACGCGAGGGCGTGGACTGGTGCAAGGTCCTGGTTTAAAGGCTGATTGGGTAAATGTAGCACAAATGCCTACATTGACCTACAATGGCAGTGATGGACCGTGCACTGCAGATTCTCTCCCGGGCCGGCCTGGACTTCGTGACACAGGTGGTCACGCTGCTCGGTGGGCTGGCCCTGCTCACGGTGCTGCTGCATCTGGTGGAGCGACGCATCTCGCGTCGGCTATCCCATCGGTTCGGCTGGCGGAGCGTGCTGGTGACCGGCTGGTTGGGTGTGCCGTTGCACGAGCTGTCACACCTCGGCTGCTGCTGGCTCTTTCGGCACCGGATCATCGCCGTGAGCCTGCTCGACCCCGATCCCCGCACCGGGACCCTCGGCTACGTCCAGCACGCCTACCGCCAGCGCAACCTGTACCAGCTGTCCGGTAACTTCTTCATCGGCATTGCGCCGCTGCTGGGCGGCTCCCTGGTCCTGCTCGGCGCCCTGGCGCTGCTGCTGCCCGGGGCGCGTCCCGAGCTCACGGTTTCGTCGGCGCCCTCCGGTTTCGGCGCGCAGCTCGGGCACGTGGCCGTCCTGACCGGTGCCACCCTGAGTCAGATGTTCACCTGGAGCCACCTCGCATCCTGGCAGCTCTGGGTGTTTCTGATCCTGGCGCTGTGCGTGGGAACCCACATGAGCCCGAGCCGGCCCGATCTGAGCGGCGCCGTTCCGGGCCTGGCCGTGCTGCTGACGCTGCTGCTGCTGGCCGACGTCGCAAACCGGTGGTGGGCCCTGTGGCCACCTTCGGAGTGGGTGCTGGTGGCCGCGGGGATCCTGTCGCCGCTGCTGGCGGTGCTGAGCGTGGCCCTGGTGCTGGAGGTGGTGCTCTGGCTGCTGGTGGAGGCCCTCGTGAGGCTCACGACCCCGCGCCGGGGCATCCGGTTGGGCTACGAATCCTAAAGAGGCCGTTCAACCGGCCGTGGCTCAGGCCTGACTGTGCTAAAACAGGGGCGCTCCGTAGGTCCATCGTCTCAGGAGAACAGCGCCATGTCGCTCTTGCCATTTGTGCTCGTCACGGCCTTGCTGGCCACCCCGTCCACCCCGTCCGCGACCGCGACCGCGGCCCCGTCCGCGACCGCGGCCCCATCCGCGACCGTGGCCCCTGCAGCGGAGCGGATGACCTTCACGGAGGTGTTGCGACTGTCGGTGAAAATGAACCGGGATCTAAAACGAGCCGGCCTGGATCTCGCCACCGTGGCCCAGGACGTTCGTGCGGCCAAAGGGCTGTACGACACCCAGCTCGGCGCGGGCCTCAGCTACCGCA
Organism: bacterium; assembly: GCA_043825095.1. GTDB lineage: Bacteria > Myxococcota_A > Polyangia > HGW-17 > JAJRWW01 > JBDRSE01. Next base: position 40,867 of record JBDRSE010000107.1, on the reverse strand, counting down.
GGAGCACCAGCGAGCCCGTGGAGGGCGTCAACATCCAGCAGCTGAAGTCACAGGTGCTGGAGTACAGCCTTTCGGCCAGCCAGAAGCTGCCCACCGGAGGAACGATTTCCCTGGGGCTCGCCACCGGTTATACGAATTCCCTGTCCAGGTTCGACTTCGCCGGCTCCCAGTTTGACAACGATTCCACCACTTGGGATACCGCGTTGACCCTGACCGTGACGCACCCGCTCCTCAAGGGGATCGGCCTCGACGTGAATCTGGCCGCGGTCCGGCAGGCGAAGCTCGCGCGGGACGCCCTACGTTGGAGCGTCCGGGGCAAGGCACGGGCCGTGGTGCGGGATCTCTTGAAGGCGTATCTAGACGTGGTCGACGCCCAGGCGGCAGTTCGCGTCCAAGGGGAGGCCGTGGTCCAGGCCCGACGGGATCTCAAGCGCGTGGAGGCCCTGATCGACGCGGGACGCATGGCGCCCACCGAGCTCGTGGACTATCAGATCGTCGTGGCGCAGCAGCAGCGGGTGCTGCTCGAGGCCGAGACCAACTGGATGCAGCGCTCCCTGGTGCTGCGCTCCAAGATGGGCCTCCGGATCAAGCCCGGACTGCTGCTCGTCTCGGCAGAGCTGCCGCCCGATCCCTTCCGGGCGGGAGTCCCCACACCCCGGCAGGCTGCCCAGGCGACCCTGAAGAGCAGCCAGGAGCTGCGCGCCGCGCTCAAGGAGCTGAAGATCAAGCGGATCAGCATCGTCACCACCGGGCGGGACACCTGGCCCAAGCTGGATCTGTCCGCGTCTGTCGGGCCTCAGGGTCGGGGCAATACGTTCGGCAGTGCCCATGAGACGCTGTTCAAGTTCAAGAGCCTGGGCTGGTCGGTCGGGCTGACCTTCAGCTACCTGGTGGGCAACCGGGCGGCCAAGGCGGCCCATTCCAAGGCCCGGATCGAGCTGCGGCGCAAGGAGGTGGACCTCGATGAGCTGCGCCAGACCCTGGTGGCGGAGGCCACCAGCACCGTTGCCCTGCTGCGTCTCGAGCAGCGTCTGGCGCGCACGGCCGGGCTGGAGGAGCGGCTCGCCACCCTCCGGCTGGCGAACGAGCGGAAGAAGTACGACGCCGGGCGGTCCAGCGCCTACGTGCTGCTGCAGATCCAGAACGATCTGACGAAAGCGCGCCACAAAGCCTATAGCGCGCGAATCAGTGTGTTCAAGCGGCGGGTGGAGCTGGCCACGCTCATGGGAGATCTGCTCGCCCGCTGGGGCCTGAAGCTCACCCGGAGCGCCGAGCTGCGGGTGTCCGCCCGCTGAACGGTTCGGGAATGGCAGTAGCCGCGGGCCTCGGGACGAGCTATACTGAGGCATTGATCTTGAGTCGGCCGCGGCCCGGTTGGGCCCGGTTGGGAGTGCCGGTGGCCCGGGTGTGAAAAATACCGGGCGGCCGGAGCGGGGCTCAGTGACTGCAGAGGGCGGCAACACAGTGAATGCTCTTTTGTTTTGACTGACCACCCCCCTGTAGTTATATCCTTTGGCCGTCTGAGATCGCCCCAGCGTCCCACGTCCGAACCGGAAAGACCGGTGTCGGAGGACCGGAAGGAGAGCCACATGTCCGTCTTGATGAGCTTGTTTCCCATTGTGGTGGCTTGGGCACCCAAGGCCAAAGAGGTCCCCGGGATCTTCAAGGTCATCCTCCCGTTCCTGCTCGTCGTGTCGATGCTCACCGTTGCCGGTATCGCCGTGCTCGCCATCGTGGACCTGATCAAAAAGAAGGTCGCCCTGGAGGACGAGTCCGAGAAGTTCGGCAAGCTCCCCGCGGGGGAGATGACAAAGTACGAGGCCCAGTCGAAGATCGCCCCCGGCCACGGCAAGGTGCTGGCAGTGTTTTTCATCATCGGGCTGATCGCGTTCATGTTCGGCGGCATGTACACCATGGGGCGCGGCAGCTCAACCACGGAGCAGCTGCGGAAAGAGGGCAAGGAGAAGTCGAAGGCCAAGACCAAGTCCAACGCCCAGTCGACCTCCCTGGAGGTCGGTGAGGACGGAGACGAAGGCAAGTCCAAGACCCCCGACATCGGTACCGGCCTCGACGGCATGAAGTAGTCTTCCCCCCGCCTTCCTCCCGTTCCCTTTCATCTGTCGTTTCCTTTCATCCGTCGTTTCCTGTTCCGCTGCGGATTCCTGCCCTGCCGGCGTACGGTGCCCTGTGATAGGGTGCGGACATGCGTCACTCCGAAAGCGACTGCAACGCGCGCCGCCCCTGGCGTCGACCCGGCCGACGGGCCGTGCTCTGCGCGCTGATCGGCGCGGCGCTGGTGTCGCAGTTCGTGATCCGGGCGGAGCTGAGCCTGCGACAGAAGTCGGCCGTGTGGGACGAGCAGCTTCACCTGGGCTACGGCCTGGATTTCATCGCCCAGGGACCCGGCTTCGACGGACGGGATCATCCGTATCCCGTGGCGGCCCTGCTGGCCGCCGCCGTGTTCGACAGCAGCGCGGGCCCGGCCTCCGGCCGCGAGCTCCGGGTGGAGCGCGCCGGCCATTTGTTTCCCGCCCGCCGGGTGAACGTCGCGCTCGCCGCGGTGGCGCTGCTCGTGCTGGCGGTCCTCGCGGCGCGTCGGTTCGGCGCCGCGGCGGCGCTGCTCGTGCTGGGCCTCGGCGCGCTCGATCCCGGCTGGATCGCCCAGGCCCGGTTCGTCACCACCGACACCGCCCTGGGGATCGCCTTCGCGCTGGCCGCCTTTGCCCTCGCCCGCCACCGTGAGACGCGCGAGCTCACGCCGCTGATCGCTGCGGGACTGGCTCTGGGCTTCGGAATGACCGCGAAGCTCTCGGCCGTGCTCATCGCGGCCGCGGTGCCGCTGCTGTTCCTGGTGCCCGCACCGGGGCAGGCCTTTCGCGAGGGCTTGCTCAAGCGGCTGGGCTGGTCGGTGGCGGCGGGCGGCATCGTGCTCGGGATCGGGCTGGCGTGCTACCTCCTGGTGATCGAAGGGGCGGCGCTTTGGCACGGCCTGGGGTTGGCCGACGGCTGGAACCACGTGATCCAGGGCCTCGAGCAGGCCATCGCCAAGCGTGCGGAGCCCCGCGGCGTGTTTCTCCTGGGCTCCTTCCACTCCCGGTCGAGCGTGCTGTACTTCCCGGTGCTCCTGCTGGCCAAGACCCCGCTGGTGCTGCTCGTCCTGCTGGGGATCGCGGCGGCGCTGCGAGAGTCCCGGGCCCTGATTTCGCGGCAGCGCATCCTGCTGCTGCTTCCCGCGCTGTACCTGCTCGTGGCGATCCTGAGCCGGGTCAACATGGGCTTTCGACATCTCACACCGGTGCTCCCGGCCCTGTGGATCATCGGCGGGTTCGGCGCCTTGGCGCTATGGCGTCACACCCCTCGGGGGCGGATCTACGCCGGGGTTCTGCTGCTCGCCCTGACCATCGAGGGGCTCGCGCTCCACCCCCACTACCTGCCGGCGACCAATATCCTGTTCGGCGGGGTGGACGGCGCGCACCGGGTGGCCGTGGATTCGGCCACGGACTGGGGTCAGGATCTGCCGGCGCTCAAAGAGTACCTGGCGCGACATCCGCCGCAGCAGGGGCCGGCGCACCTGGCGTTTTTCGGCAACGCCGATCCCCGGGCCTATGTGGGCCGGACCGTGTGGCGGCCGTGCGGCGGGCTGGGATTTCCTCCCCGTCGGGGTCAGGCGCGGGCCGGCTGCCGCGCCGGCGCAGAGGTCCTGGCGATCTCGGCCACCTGTCTGATGGGCGCCACGGGCCGGCGCGTGGGACGGCGCTGGAGCCTCACCCAGCGCAATCGCTGCTACGCCTGGCTGCGCGGCCGGGAGCCGGACGCGATCCTCGGCGGATCGATCCTGGTGTTTAGGAACCTGAAACCGTCTGTGCTCAGCCCGCGATCCCGATGAAGCTCAGGTGCTGGCCGATCCGCCCGCCGTCCCGGCGGAAGGAGTAGAAGCGCTCCGGCTCGCACATGGTGCACGCCGGAGGGTCCTCGATCCGGTCCGGCTGGAGCCCGGCCCGCTCCAGGGCCAGCCGCGCCCCTTTCCACAGGTCCACGTGGGGCTTGGCGTCACCGCCGAGTTCCCCGATCCGTCCGGGGCGCACGATCCCTTCGACGTCCGGGAACGCGGTTTCGAACTGCCGGACGACCTCGGGCCCCACCTCGAAGCAGCAGGCGCCGATGCCCGGGCCGAGGGCGGCCACGAGGGTGGTCGGATCCACGCCGAAGCGATCCCGCAGGGCGGCCACGGCCTCCTGGATCACCCCGCCCACCAGGCCCCGCCAGCCCGCGTGGACCGCGGCCACGGCGGTCTGCGCCCGGTCCGCCAGCAGCACGGGCACGCAGTCGGCGGTGATCACGGCCACCGTCACCCCGCTCTGGGCGGTGACCAGAAAGTCTGCCTCCTGCTGCCGCACGTCAGCCACGGGCTGCCCCTCCACGATCACCCCCCGGCGGCCGTGCACCTGGTGCGCGATGTAGAGCCGCTCGGCGTCGTAGCCCGCGTGCTCCGCCAGCAGGCGGTAGTTTTCCTGGACCGCGCCTGCGTCCTCGAACCACTTGGGGCTGAGGTTCAGGCCGGCAAAGGAGCCCTGGGACACGCCGCCCCGGCGGGAGGTGAACCCGTGGTGCGTCCGAGGCAGGTCCAGCACCTTTGCGTGCAGCACGTCCGGGGTGATCATGGCAGCGGCGGATGTTAGCGGTCAGCCCCCGGCATTGTCAAAGTCGCGGTCCAAGCCCCATCTGCTCACAGGCGTTCCCCACTCCCCGGATGGCGAATCGGCTCCGGACGCGCTGAAAGACGCCAGAAAATGGAGCTGGAGACCCAGCAGCGCAAGTTTTGAGCATCGATCCGCCACTTCGTGGCTCACTTCGCCCCCCCTCCGGGGTGCCGCGCTGCGCGCGGCGGTTGCTGTCTGCGGCCGCTGGGGTACGGATACAATCACATGGGGTCAAAGCCGCGCGCCGCCCCAAGGACGGTCGCCATGTCCTCGGGCAGCCCGCTCGACCAGATCATCCGCGCGCCGGTGAGCGGGTGGTCCAGGCCGAGCACCGCGGCGTGGAGCGCCTGCCGGCCGAGCTGCTTGGCCAGCGCTCGGAGCTGGGGCTCCTTGGGGAGCTTGGCGTACACCGGATCCCCGAGGATGGGGGCGCCGTGCTCGCAGAGGTGGACGCGGACCTGGTGGGTGCGCCCGGTTTCCAGTCGCGCCTCGATCAGGCACAGGCCGCCGACTCGCTCGCGCACCTCGTAGTGCGTGATCGCGCGTCGGCCCTTGTCCAGGCGGCTGGTGAAGCGCTTCCGGTGCACCGGGTGTCGACCGTGGAAGGTGTCGAAGGTGCCCCGACCCTGGGGTGGGGAGCCCACGGTGATGGCCTGGTAGGAGCGCTCCACGGAGTGCGCGTGGAACTGCCTCGCCAGGTGGACGTGGGCCAGGTCGGTCTTGCTGGCCACCATCACGCCCGAGGTGTCTTTGTCCAGGCGGTGCACGATGCCCGGGCGCTTGCGGCCCCCCACCGAGGACAGCTCGCCGCAGTGCGCGAGCAGGGCGTTGACGAGGGTGCCGGTGCGGTGTCCCGGGGAGGGGTGCACCACCAGCCCGGGGGGCTTGTCCACCACGACCAGGTGCTCGTCCTCGTACAGCACGTCTAGCGGGATCTCCTCGGGCAGCGCCTCGTCGGCCACGGGGGGCGGGGGATCGTAGAGCACGGACTCCCCCGAGCGGAGCGTGCGCGCGGGTCGCGTGGGTCGGCCCGCCACCAGCACGGCGCCGGCCTCGATGTGCCGGCGGATCTGGGACCGGGTCTGATCGGTCCGCGCCGCGAGATACACGTCCACCCGCTGCCCAGCCCCGTCTTCGCCTACGGTGAAATCGAACGCCACCGGCTCGCCGTTACCAGATCTTGGACTTCACGTGCCCCTTGGACTTGATCATCACGTCGACGATGGCCCGTTCGTACAGATTCAGCTCGTAGATCTCGTCGGTGACCCGACTCATGAAGAGCTGGCGGCCTTCCTGGATCTCTTCGGACAGGTCCTCGAAGACCGAGTCGTTCTGGATTGCCCTGGTGAGACGCTCCTCGTTGTAGAGCATCAGGTCCGAGGCGATGGCCCGGGCCAGCATCCTCGCGCGATCGGGGTTGTCGTACTTGGCCATCCGGATCCTCCACTGCCAGAGGTGATGGTAGCCCGAACCCGGTGAAAGGTCAAAAGGTTGGAGGGGCTAGGGGCGGGCTACCGCTTGCGGAGGGTGATCCAGCGGGTGCCGCGTGAGCAAGATTCTGATAAAAGACGGAGCTACCGAGGGAAGCGGATGCCGAGGGCGCGGATCTTCTTGCGGAGGGCGTTGCGGTTGATGCCCAGCACCTTGGCCGCCTGGAGCAAGGGCTGCTCCAGGACCTCCCGAATCAGCTCCGGCGCCAGCTGGGGACGCTCCTGAAACAGCATCACGATGGCTTCGTGCAACAGGGTCGGCATGGCTTCTCCGGTGGCGGCGACTCACAGGTGCATTTTTCTTGCGCGCTACGCGCCGCGCTACGCGCACAGGGCTTTTGCGAGCTTCTCCCTCGTGTCTCCCAGAGCGAACAACGCGCGCAGGATCGCGTCGACCGTGACGGAGGTGTCGGCCGACTCCATTCTTGCCACACGTGACTGGCTCGATCCCAGCATCTTGGCCAGCTCGTGCTGGGTCAGCTCTCGGGCCAGTCGGAGCGCACGAAGGCGACGAGCCAACGCCAGCTTCATTTCGATGTACGCCGTCTCCTCCGGACTCAAGCCGAGAAACTCGTCGACAGCTCCAACCCGCCAACCGGCAGCCTCGAGCCTATTTCGCTTTGCCTTCTTCATGCTTCCCGGTCCTCACCCGCTGCTTCGTCATAGGCGCGAAGCCGATCCCGGCAACGGTTGACAACGGTGCGAGGTGTTCGACCAACCTTCTTGCTGAACACTTCAGCGATCACGATGGCGTCGTCGTCGATTCGGTAGATGATTCGCCAACTGTGATCCCGATCTCGAACCCGCAGCTCGAAACATTTCGCGGCAATCTTGGGCATTGGACGCGAATGCGGCAACGAGAGCAGCTCTCCTTGCTGTAGCCGGCGCAAAAGGAAGCCCGCCTCGACTCTCGCTCCTGCGGAAAACGGTGGCGTCTTCACTTCACCCTCGAGCCAGATCAGAGGCTTGTCATCCTCGGACACGATCGACTCTCATGTCAAATATGACATATTTCATGCCTGCCGTCCAACGCCGGGATCGCCTTAGGCCGGGGAGGATTCTTTGGGGTAACGTCATGGTGGGTGACAGCAGAGCAAGTCACGTGCCGATAACTAGGAAAAACGAAATCAGGCTGTTGTGGGGACGGGGGGGGGCGGGGTAGCCGGATACCGGCCTTGTTGGGACGGAATCCGCATCCTCACCCACTTCAGCCTGCCGGCGCACCCGCCACCCGTGGCCCCGGCCCGCCTCGATCCCCAGTCTGAGCTGGCGTTCAACGACGCCCATCCGTCTACCGATGCCGATACCGATACCGATGCCGAGCTCGACGAGCCGCCGGCGCCACAAGCTCGGCTCGCGACCTCACGAGCGCCCCCCTGACGTTCGGTGCGGTTCGGCTAGGCTAGGCTTGGCTCTCACAAAGACACAGACAGGCGAACCAATCAACCGGACCCGCCCGGCCCAAGCCTCTGCCCAAGCCTCGGCCCAAGCCTCGGCCCAAGCCCCGGCCCAAGCCTGGGCCCGAAACTCGAGACTCGCCGGTCTGCTCAGCCTGAGGCAGGGGTGCTGGGTTCAGCCTGAGGCAGGGGTGCTGGGCTTTCCCGCCGCACTCGCCGATCGCATCGCCACGGGTTCCTGCACCGATCTGTCTTCAGCGCTCGTCGATGTCGTCCTCATCGTCGATGTCTCTTCACGATGCCCAGATTGATGCCCATTGACTCCGACCAAACCACCAGAGGATACTTTCGTAGAGGCAGGATACTTTCGTAGAGGCCCAAGACGTGCATGATGCTTCTTACGCGCCCGGCCTTTGCGAAAATGGAGGGTGAATGGGACGTCATACCGATTGAGGGAGGCTCGGTGGATGCGGTTCCTTCTAGAGCGAGCGCTTCACACTTCGGTGGTCATGGTGGTCATGGTGGTCACGTTCTGGCTGTCGGCGTGCACGCGGCCAGCCGGTACACCGGGCGATGCGTGGGTGGGCGCGGAGGACAGCGGCGTGCTCGACGCCGAGGCGGACGGGACGCTGCCCGACGTCGCGGCGGAGCCGTGTGACCTGGCCGTCCAAGAGGGCTGCGCCGATCCGGGGGCGCCCTTCCTCGTGCAGCTGCAGGCCACCGGTGGGCTCCGGTTTCTCGCGCTGGGGGGCAATGACGTGATCCTGGCGGAACGGCCGCTGCCGGAGGGCGAGGGGAGCACGCCGGTGGTCGTCATGGCCTGGGGTTGGGATGCGTGGCTTGAGGCCGGGCTGGTGAGCCCCCAGGGACCGGTGTCCGCGCTGGGCATCATGGCGCTCTCCGTCTGGGCAGGTACCGACGGCGTGCTCATGGGAGACGAGGTCTTCGGATTCACCGCCGTCACCCTGGGCTGTGAATCCGCAGGCTGCCGGCTCTACGGTGTGGAGCTGGGCACCGTGGAGCCCTATGTGCTGACCGCACTGCCGGGGGGCGAGCTGCCGGCGGGCGCCGTCCCCCGGGGGCTGATGCGCCGGCCCTGGTCACCGGCCGGTGAGCCCGAAGTCTGCGCCTTCGGGGAGGGCATGTGGTGCTTCGATGGCATCGGGTGGCGCGAGCTGATGTCCAACCAGTACGCCCCGCGGCTGAACGACGCGACGGTGCTACCGGACGGGCGGCTCTGCGCCGTGGGAGACGCGGGCGAGGTGTGGCGTTGGGAAGGCACCTCCTGGACGATTTTTCCCGATCCAATCATCGACAACGACCTGCTCCGGGTGAAGACGCTGGTCTCCGAGGACGGGTTCATCGCGGTCGGAACCCACGGCGCCCTGCTCACGGGCAACGATGCGTTGTGGGTCCTCTCGAACATCGCCGGCGACGACGTGGTGGGTGCCGCGCGTTCCACCATGGACGGCGAGCTGAGGGTCGTGCTCCGCGGCGGTTGCGTTGCCCGAGTGGATCTCGGCGGCGAGCCTCCCGTCATCCAAAGCGGGACCTGCTTCTATGACTCGGCAGCGCCCAGCCCTGTGATCGATTTCGACTCCGGTGGGGTGGGGACCTGCGGTCTGTGGAAGGCGTTAACGGCAGACTACTACCTCACCGCTTCCGCAGGCTGTACAGAGTAGCCTTCCGGTCCTCAGAATGCCGTGATGGGGTCTGACCCCACCACGGCATTTCGATGGATGCCAGCGAAAACGCTACCGCTTGCGGAGGGTGATCCAGCGGGTGCCGCGGGGGGAGCGGAGCAGGAGCATCACGTTCTGGCCCTGGGGGACCGCCTTGACGGCCCGGACGTAGTCGGCGAGGGACGTACACACGGTGTTGCCCACCTGCTGGATGATCTCGCCCCGGACCACGCCGGCCTGCTCGGCGTAGCTGCCCGCTTCCACCATGGTGATCACGACCCCGCCCATCTGGCGCAGGCCGAACTTCCGGGCGATGTCGGGGGTGACCTCGCTGACCACCAGGCCCAGCTCGGCCCGGCCGCGGCCGGGACCGCGGGGCAGCGCGACCTGGGTGCCGGGCTTGGCGGCCATGGTGATCACCACGGTCATCGCCTTTTCCTTTCGGATGAGCTGGAGCTGCACCTGCTTGCCGATACCCGCGGTGGACGCCAGCCAGGGCAGGTCCGAGGACCGCACGATGGGTTTGCCGTCGAAGCTCACGATGACGTCGAGGGGCTGCAGGCCGGCGTTGGCGCCCGGCGAGCCGGGGACGACTTCGGTGACGAGCGCGCCCTTGCTGTCGGCGAGCTTCAAGGTGACCCGGAACTGCTCGGTGATGGGCTGGATGGACACGCCGATCCAGCTGCGCTGCATCTGGCCGTACTTGAGCAGGTGCGGCATCACCACCTTGACCATGTTGATGGGGATCGCAAAGCCGATCCCCGCGCCGCGGCCGTCGATGGCCGTGTTGATCCCGATCACCTCTCCGCTGGCGTTGAGCAGCGGCCCGCCGGAGTTGCCGGGGTTGATGGAGGCGTCGGTCTGGATGAAGTTCCAGTAGCCGCGCTTGCCGCCGGGGTTGATGTTCCGCCGCCCCTTGGCGCTGACGATGCCCGCGGTCACGGTGTGGTCCAGGCCGAAGGGGTTGCCGATGGCGACCACCCACTCGCCGATCTGGAGCTGCTCGGAGTCGCCCAGCTTCGCGTAGGGGAGCGGCTTGTCGGCGGTGATGCGGATCAGCGCCAGGTCGGTGTCCGGGTCCCGTCCGATGATCTGGGCGCGGAACTCGCGCTTGTCCTCGAGGCGGACCTTGATGATGTCGGCGTGGGCGATGACGTGGTTGTTGGTCAGGATCAGCCCGTCCGGCTGCACGATGACGCCGGTGCCGAGGCCGCTCGCCCGGCCCTGGGGGCCTCCGCCCATCCACCGCTGGAGCGGGCCGTAGCCGAGGTTCTTCACGGTTCCGATGTGGACCACGGTGGGGCCGAGCACCTTCACGAGATCGATGAACGAAATCGGCTTGCCGGGCGTCAGCTTCACCGGCGGCGTCGAGGCCAGCGGCTGCTTGAAGGAGACGGGCTGGGTCGGGCTCGTGACCGCCGGCGTGGTAAAGGTCCGGCGCTCCTGGGTCAGCCGCGGGGCGCGGGGCGCCTTGGGGCTGTCGATGACGTGGGGAGCGATGGCGATGAACAGGCCGAGGGACGCGCCGATGCTGAGCACGGCAGTGGCTCCTACGGCGATGATCATCTCTTTGGTTCTTGTGCGCATGGCATATCCCCGGCCGATCCGTGGCCGCTGTCTACGTTAACCCGGCCCGACATTGTTGTATTCCAGGACGGGGAATCTTCCAGCGAAAACTTGAAGGATGACCAGGAGGGGGGTAGAGCTATGGCATGACCCGGTGGCTCCCGCTCGCAGTGGTTCTCGGCGTTTGCATTGGGGCACGGGCCCACGCCCGCGTCGGCCCCGCGGGGGCGCCGGCCGAGGTGCCCACGGGCTGGAAGAAGCCGGTTCGAGCCGTGGCCATCGACCCCGCCGGCAGGTTTCTGGCCGCGGGCGGGGACAGCAAGCAGCTCCTCCTGTACGACCTGCCCAAGCGGCGCACGCTCTGGGTCAGCTCCACCCAGGGCCCGGTGACCGCTTTGGCGTTCTCCCCGGACGGCAAGCTGTTGGCGCTGGGCTGGCAGGGGCGGGAGGTGGATCTGCTCTCGGTTTCCTCAGGCCGGATCCTGCGCCGGGTCCGGGGGCTCAAGGGCTGGCCTCGAAGCCTGGTGTTCTCCCCTGACGGCAAGGTGCTGGCGGTGGCCGGGCAGTCCCAGCAGATCGTGCTGGTCGATCCGGCCACGGCCAAGGTTCGGCGCGTGCTGGCAGGCCACACGTCCTGGGTCAACGACGTGGCGTTCTCCCCGGACGGCCGGCGCGTCGCCGGCGCGGGGTGGGATCACGCGGTGCGGGTGTGGGACGCGGCCTCTGGCAAGCTGCTGCAGTCGGCCTTCGGCCACCGCTTCGCCGTCAACAGCGTGGTGTTCACCGCCGACGGCAAGCACCTCATCTCCACCTCGGACGACCAGTTCCTGCGGGTGTGGAACGCCTCGAGCGGCCTGGCGGTCAAGCGGGTCCGCGGCCCGGGCATCATCTGTCTCGCCCTGGCCCGCAAGGCCGCGGTGCTGGTGGGGGGGACCTACCGCGGGCGGCTGCTGTACCTGCAGCCGGACAAGCTCCAGCCCGGGCGGGTGATCCAGGCCCATCGCGGGCAGCTCTTCGCCGTGGCCGTGTCGTCCAGCGGGCGCCTGGTGGCCACCGGGGGGCGGGACGGCAAGGTCAAGCTCTGGCGCGTGAAGTAGGGAGGCGGGGGCGGCACGCTACCGGCGGACGTCTTTCCAGTCCTCCATGGATTTGGTCACCCCAAAGACGTCGGACACGAGATCGAAGATCTTCGAGGGCAGCAGCCCCTTGAGCGCCGGGGTGAGGCCCACCATCCACGGGGCGGTGATCAGATATTTGCCGTCGTGAAAGCCTTTGTACGCGATGTTCACCGCGGTGTGGGGTTTGAGCATGGGCGTGAGCAGCGGCGCCTTGGCGCCCTCGAACATGCCGGTGTCGACGTAGCTCGGGCAGAACAGGGTGAAGCCGACGCCGTCCTTCTTCATGGCGCGCACCTCGAGGCGGATGGAATCGGTCAGGCCGATGACCGCCCATTTGGACGCGACATACGCCGGCATGCGAGGCACGCCGATGAAGCCGGAGGCGCTCGAGACGTTGATGATGTGGCCGCTGTTCTGCTCGAGCATGCGCGGCAGGAACGCCTTCATGGTCCAAAACAGCGCCTTCAGGTCGACGTCGATGGTGGCGCTGAGTTGCTCGTCCGGGGTTTCGAGGAACGGCTTCGAGAAAACGATCCCGGCGTTGTTGACCAGCACGTCCACCCCGCCGGTTTCGGCCTGGACCTTCACCGCCGCCTTGTAGATCGCCTCCCGATTCGACACGTCGACGACCTGGGTCATGACGTCCACGCCCCGGGACCGCAGCTGCTCCCCTGCGTCTTCGAGGGCGGCGGCGTTGATGTCCCAGAGCACCAGGTTCGCCCCGTCGTCGGCGAAGCGCTCGGCCCAGAGCAATCCCATTCCCGACGCGCCGCCGGTGATGAGTACCGTTTTTCCCTGTACGTCCTTCATCGGAACTCCTTTCGAGCCCAAGACGAGGCCAACGCTGGGCGACCTCGCGGAGCCAGGACAACATACCGACGCTGACGCGATGCGTCAAGCAGCGGTGAGGGCAGCGGTGAGGGCAGCGGTGCGTGGTCGTGGTCAGAGGCACCTGGGTATGCGGTGGGTGCGGTAGTAGGCGAGCAGGGCGGACATGCGGTCGTCGTCCAAGGTGGAGAGGATGTCGTGCGTGATGGTATGCACCCGCTGCTCTTCGGCGTCGCGCCCGATGGGGTCGGTGAGAAAGGGGTGCTGAAACCGCTCGAAGCGGACGATGTGAATCAGCTCGTGAGTCATGATGTAAAAGAAGAGGGCCTGCAGGTCGAAGCCGTTGCCGCGGCGCACGGCTCCCAGGATGTTGTCGTCCTGCAGGCAGATCCGGTAGTAGCGCGCCGGCCGCTGTCGTTCTCCGGGGGTGGGGGTGGATGCCACGTACCGACAGAGCTGAGCAAAGGCGCCGGCGGCGACCTCCTCGGGGGCGAGCTCCGGCGCGGTGGCCACGTCGTAGAGATACCGGCGTGGACCGAAGCCGCTGAGCTGGAAATAGTCGCCTGTGAGCTCCTCGGCGAACTCACTCACGCTGTTGAGCTGTCTCAGCTCTGCTGACGAGAAGTTGGTCGGTGCCACCGGTGCCATCACTCCCGGCGGCCATTGTACCCAGCTCGCGCCGGTTTCCAACCGGCTGTTGCTTGACAGCCAACACGGCCGGTGCTATCTACGCCTCCGCTTCCGGGGCTGTAGCTCAGCTGGGAGAGCGCTAGAATCGCACTCTAGAGGCCGAGGGTTCGATCCCCTTCAGCTCCACTGGGACGCGGCGCACGCCTTTTTGCCTGCGCCGCGTCGGCGTTTTTGGGCGCCTTCAAGGGGTTGCTGTGTCCGGGGGCGCGCCTGTGCCGGCCGGCTCGGGGGGCTCGTCGGGGTCGGGTGCGACAGTGGTGTCGGGGATGAGCACCGTCATGGTCGTCCCGCCCTCGTCGTAGTTGGACTCCACCTCGACGTGGCCGCGGTGATCCTCCACGATGCGGTACACCGTGGCCAGGCCCAGCCCCGTGCCGCGATCCTTGGTTGTGAAGAAGGGCTCGAAGATGTGACCGAGCTTGTCCGGAGGGATACCGGGTCCGGTGTCGGTGACGCGGATCTGCACGCCGGCGGGCTCCGGGGCCTCCGGCCGGGACACGGTGACCCGCAGCATCCCCCCTTCGGCCATGGCCTCGGCCCCGTTGCGATAGATGTTCCAGAACACCTGCCGCAGCTGATCGTGATCCGCCATCAGCGTGCAGGGACCGTCCGGCGTCGAAACCTCCACGGTGATCCCGTGGAAAGAGGGATCCTGGGCGCAGGCGGAGGCCACCTCCTGCGCCATGGTCGCCAGGTCGAACTCCATCCGCTGCAGGGAGCGGGGGCGTGCATAGGCGAGGAGGTCCGACACCAGGGCGTCGAGTCGCTCCACCTCCCGGATGGCGATCCCGATGAGTCGGCGGTCGTCGTCGGTGGCCGCGTCGGCGGTTCGGAGCAGCTCCAGCGACCCGGACACCGACGCCAGGGGGTTGCGAATCTCGTGGGCCACCCCCGCCGCCAGCCGCCCCACCGCCGCCAGCCGCTCCGCCCGTTTCACGCGATCCTCCATGGCGCTGATCTCGGTCAGGTCCTCGATGAGGAGCACCGAGCCGGCGCGTCTGTCTTCACGGTTCCACAGCGGTGAGACGGTGACCTCCACCGGAATCGCGTCGCCCTCCTCCCCTCGATCGATCGTGGTGCGATGGCGGCTGGGCTCTTCCGCGCTCCCGATCCGGTCCAGGCCCGGAAGCACCTCCCGAATCGAGCGCGCGGTGAGCCGGTTCTGGGAGCGCTGCAACAGCAGTGAGGCAGCGCGGTTGACGCTCAACACCTGCCCGCCGTTGTCCACGGTGATCAGGCCTGTGTGCAGGCTCTGGAGGATGTTTTCGTTCAGCCGCACCATGTCGCGAATGGTGAGGCGCTGCTCGGCCACCCGCAGGTCGGCCCGACGGAGCTGCTCAGCGAGGAAGGACGCCAGGACGGCGATGCAAATCTGCCCGCCGACGTTGAGGATGAGGTAGCGCGCCAGCTCGTTGGGGGTCGCCTGCCAGGGCAGCGCCACCTGGTCGGGGATGGGCGGAAGGAATTGGATCCACCCCCCGACCGTCACCGAGATGAACGCCACCACCACCGCGACGCCGGCCACCAAGGCGCCCCGCCGGAAGTAGACGATGGTCGCCTCGATGATGAGCAACGGGAACAGAAAGGAGTAGACGGAGTTCACTCCGCCGGTGAGGTGCACCAGCACGCTGACCAACAGCACGTCCACGCCCGCCTGCACGGCGAAAAAACGCCGCTTCCGGCGGACGTGGCGGAAGAGCACGGCGTACAGCAGCGAACATGCGTAGGCGAAGATCACCAGGAGGAACATCGCCTGAGAGTGCACGGAGGTGAGGCGGAACGGCCGCTGGGAGAGCAGGCCCACCGCGAGGATCACGCCGAATAGCACGGTGATCAACGTCGTGCGGAAGAACATCAGGTAGACGATCTTCCGGCTGGGATCCGGGACCAGCGCGTCGTCGTCCGTCGGGTCGTGCCCGGAGGGCGATGCAGATGACGTGTCTTCAGCCACCTGCCGCCTCGACGCGCGTCATTTGGCTTTGATGTTGCCCGCCAGGTCGAAGATCGGCAGGTACATGGCGATGATCACGCCGCCGACCAGGCCGCCGAGGAAGACCATCATGATGGGCTCGAGCAGGCTCGTGAGGCTCTCTACGGCGACGTCCACCTCGTCCTCGTAGAAGTCGGCCACCTTCTGGAGCATGGCGTCCAGCGCGCCGGTCTGCTCTCCGACGCCGATCATCTGGATAACCATCGCCGGGAAGACCTTGGACTCCCCGAGGGGGGTCACCATGTCCTTTCCTTCGGAGATCCGGTCCCGGGAAAAGAAGATGGCCCGCTCGACCACCTTGTTGCCGGAGGTCTTGGCCACGATCTCCATGGCGTCCAGGATCGGCACGCCGGAGGAGAGCAGGGTGCCCAGGGTTCGGCAGAAGCGGGCCACGACAGACTTCCGAAGCAGGGATCCCATGACCGGGAGGCCCAACATGAAAGCGTCCCACATGTAGCGCCCCTTGGGCCACCGGAGAAAGAAGGTGAACGCCGTCGCCGCGGCGATGCCGGCGAGCACAATGAAGTGCAGGTTTCCGATGAAGCCGTGGGACAGAGAGATCAGGATGCGGGTGGGCGCGGGAAGTGAGCCCGCGCCGAAGTCCTTGAACATTGTTTCGAAGGTGGGGATGACCTTGACCATCAGCACCGTGAGGATCAACGCGGTGATGATCAGGATGGCGATGGGGTAGACCATCGCGCCCTTGATGCGGCGCTGAAGCTTGACGCTCTTCTCGATGAAGATCGCCAGCCGGTTCATGATGGTGTCCAGGATGCCGCCGGTTTCGCCGGCCGCCACCAGGTTGACGAACAGGCCGTCGAAGACCTTGGGATGACGCGCCAGGGCCTTGGAAAAGGTTTCGCCGCTCTCCACGGTGCCCTTCACGTCCAGCAGCACCTTGCTGAACCGTTTGTTGTCGGTGGTGTTGCCCAGGATGTCCAGGCACTGCACCAGGGGCAGCCCGGCGTCGATCATCGTCGCGAACTGGCGGGTGAAGACCACCAGGTCCTTGGTCCCCACCCCGCCGATGAACGGGATGGACAGGTTGAGCTGCCTGGCCTTCTTCTTCGCGCGCTGGAGGGTGATCTGCCGGTCGCGGAGCGCGGCCGCGAGGGACTGCTCGTTCTCCGCTTCGGACTCGCCCTTTCTCAGCTCACCCGCCCGGGTGCGGCCTTCCCATAGGAACACTGGCATGTCGCGTATCTACCTCGTTCTGTCGTCCGCTGTTGCCGCCTGCGGCGCCGCCGGATTGCAGCGAGTGTACCATCAGGCCGCGTTTGCGGACAAGTTGCTGCAGCGCCGGGCGGCGGTGAGGGGCGCTGGGCAAAAATAGGCTCGGGACGTAGCCTGAGGTATGATGAGCTGAGCCGAAAGCAATCCCCGGCAGCAGCACCGTGTACGACACTCCCTTCGACATGCTCGTGTTCTCACCCCTGGGCCCGGTGGTGGCTGCGGTCTGGGGCGCGATGTGGGGATCGTTTCTCAATGTGGTCATCGAGCGTCTGCCGCGTGGAGAGTCGCTGCTCCGACCCGGGTCGCACTGCTTTTCGTGCGGTGAGCCGGTGCGGGTCTACGACAACATCCCCATCCTGTCCTACCTGGTGCTCTGGGGGCGCTGTCGGCACTGCGGCGCCGGATACTCGGGGCGGTACGCCCTCGTGGAAGTGCTCGGCCTGGGGCTCTCGGTGGCGTGCTTCTATCACGCCGCCCGGTACGGCGGCGGTTCGGCACAGCAGCGTCTGGCCGGCTATCTGGTCGAATTCTTCTTCGTCGCGGGGCTGCTCGCCGTGGCCTTCATCGACATTCGAACGATGATCATTCCCCGGGCCATCACCTATCCGATGGTGGTGTTCTGCACCGGATCGGCCATCGGCCTGGGCCGGCTGCCCTGGCAGGAAGCGATCCTGGGCGCGGCCGCCGGCTTTCTGCTGGTGCTCCTCGTGTGGGGCCTCTATCTGCTCATCCGGGGCCAGGAAGGCATCGGCTGGGGGGATGGGATGCTGCTCGCGGTGATCGGCGGATTTCTCGGCTGGAAGGCGATCCCGCTGGTGCTCTTCCTGGGATCCGTGCAGGGCCTGCTCGTCGCCGTTCCGATGCGACTCGCGGGCAAGTCGATGTTGGCCCAGCACAGCTATCACGGCCTGACCGACGAGCCTCCCGATGAAGACGAAGAGATGTCTGAAGGTGCGGAGCTCGAAGAAGACGACTCAGAGGAGGGCGTGCCGGGAAACGAGGATCTGCCCGAAGGCGCGCTGCCTTTTGGCCCTTTTCTTGCTTTGGCAGGGATCGAGGCGCTGTTCTTCGGCGGCGCAGTCGTCCAGCGACTCTCAGCGGTGTACGATCAGCTGGATGTGCTGCTGTGAGCCGACCGTCGGATCGCGGCCTGGCAGACCGTATGATTCAACCATTTGCCGATGGTCTGCAACTGCTACTACTGTGGATCGGATGCCCTATAGCTGGACTGCTGAAAATGGTTGAGATACACTGAGATCGCCTGCTGTGGGCGCGGCGAACTCGCCTTTAGCCGGAGGACGGAATGTCAAAGTCTCGCCAAATTCGGGGATTTACGCTCACAGAGCTGCTGATCGTCGTCGTGATCGTCGGCATCCTGGCAGCGGTCGCAGTCGTTGCCTACCAGAAGTACGTGGCGCAGGCTCGAAAGTCGGAGGTCTTCTCCATGATCGCATCGATCAAGAGCTCTGAGGAGGCGTACAAAGCTGAATCATCCCAGTACCTTTCGACAACGACTTCCGGCGAGACGGACTACTACCCTGCGCTGGGCAGTGGTGGATCCGAGCCGTCCCTCAAGCAGTTCAATCCGACCTCGGACGGCAAGACCCTGTGGACGGCGCTGTCCGTGTCTGCTCCGCAGAGCTCGCTGTACTGCGGCTACGTGGTGGTCGCGGGCAATGCGGACGACCTGTCCGGAGCCGGTGCTAGAGGACGAACATTGTTCAACAATGTAGCGCCTTCTCGGCCGTGGTACTATGTTCGCGCCGAGTGCGATTTCGACGGCAACAGCTCTGTGAACTCGACCTTCGAGACGACCTTCAACCAAGAGCTCGTCTATATCGACAACGAAAACAAGTAGCCTGCCTCCCGTTTCCCCACGCACCTGGAAACCTCTGTTGTGGATCCAATCCGGGCTTTCGGATCCCGGCGCCTCGCAGGTGCCTGTTTTTTGAGGCCTAGGTGACAAATTTTGTCACCTGCCGGGCAAAAATTGTCACTTTCAAATTGTGCGATGGCTTACTCATTTTTTCGCTTCAATGATCTCGGCTAGTTGCGACGATCTATTACGGATCTGTTTTGGCACCGATGTTGCAGTTTCGTCCAAACCGCACGAACGACTGAAACAGCAAACCAGTCCGCATCAGGAGGTACGCAGCATGTTGAAACGCTTCAAAGACAGCAAGGGCTTTACGCTCATCGAGCTGATGATCGTCGTTGCGATCATCGGCATCCTGGCCGCCGTCGCGGTGCCCGCGTTCATGAAATACATGAAGCGCTCGCGTACGACTGAGGCGCCGCCGAATCTGAAGAAGATTTTCGACGGCGCGAAGGGCTACTTCGAGAAGGGCGCCGTGGTCAACCGGTCGGGCGTGGTTCAGCCCCACACGTTCCCCGCGCAGGTGGGCCTCACCCCGCAGGCTCCTTGCTGTGGGCAGGCGGGCGACCGCTGCCACATCGTTCAGGGCACCTGGGCGGACCCGACCTGGTCGGCGGTGGGCTTCGAGATCTCGGACCCGCACTTCTTCCAGTACCGGTTCGATTCCTCGGGTGACGGCCAGAACTCGGCGTTCACCGCCGGAGCGCACGCCGACCTCGACTGCGACCAGAACCTGTCCACCTACGAGCGGACGGGAACGGTCGACGCCGAGAATCGCGTCGTGGGCGCGGCCTCGCTCTTCATCTCGGACGATATCGAGTAGGCGCAGCTAGGGTTTTTGCCCTCCGAAAGGCGCGTGGACCACTGTAGTTCACGCGCCTTTCGTGTATTCTGGCCGTGAATGAAACGCCTCCTGAGCCAGCTCCGCCACCTCTCGTCCGCGTCGCAGGCGATCCTCGGCGTGGCGGTGGGCATCGCGCTGGTGGTGTTCCTGCTGGACCTGCGCGTCCGGGCGCAGCGCCTTCGCGGCAGCTTCCCCGACGAGGCCGACAAGTACTATCTGCCCCCACCCGACACCCTGCGGATCACGTCCATGGGATACCGGGAGGCCGCCGCAGACCTGGTGTGGATCGCCGCCATCCAGCACGCCGCTGACCGTCGGTACGTCGGGGGGGAACGCTTCCCCTGGCTCGAACAGTACGTGGACGCGGTGCTGGCGCTGAATCCATTCCTGCTCAAAGTGTACCTCTGGACCGACGGCACCTTGACCTACGCCCGGGGCCGCCTGCGGAATCGGGACTGGCGGCGCGCCATCCACTACCTCGAGCGGGGCCATCGCGCTTTTCCGCGCAACTGGGAGCTCCTGTTCAAGCTCGCCTGCGCCTACACCGAGCTGCGAACCAAGTCGCGCGCGAGGCGGTCGCGGAACATGCGCATCGCCGCCGACTATCTCTGGAAGGCGCACATGGTGGGCGGCGGGCCCGCCTGGCTGCCCTCCCTGGCAGCGCGGTACTGGAGCGAAGAGGGGCAGTGGATGCTGGCCTATCGGCGCGCCCTGGAGGAGTTCAAGTCCACGGAGCTCAGATCGGTGCGGCAGGAGATGGGAGATCGGCTCGCCGAAATGCTCAGCCGCAGCGCCGGCGGCATGTCTCTGGTCGAGCACTTTGCCCGACTGGGCGTGCCCACGGCGGGGAACCCGGCCGTGCTGGGAGCGTTCCTGGTAGGGGAGGTCCTGCAAACCGAGCGCGTCCTGTCAGAGAGCAAGCAGCAGGTGCAGGAAGTCGCCCGACAGAAGGACCGCTTCGATCGCTCCTGGCAGCGCTGCCTGCCCTACGGCTCGTCGGATCTCTTCTCGGTGCTGGGAGCGTGCGACCGCTCCGGGGACGCCACGTCCACCAGGGATGTCGACTGACGTGGGCCCCCAAGAGCACGCGCCGCCCCGACTCGCCAGCGTGAGCTGCGCCGTCATGGCGTACAACGAGGAGGAGATGCTCGAGCAGGCCACCCGCGCGGTTCGGGAGGCGCTGCTCCGGACGGGCCGCGAGTTCGAGATCATCATCGTCGACGACGGCTCTCGAGACCGCACCGCCGCGCTCGCCCGAGAGCTCGCCACCCGCTGGCCCGAGGTCCGACTCGTGCAGCACGGCGCGAACCGCGGGCCGGGCTCGGCCATCGTCACCGGCCTGGCGGAGGCGCGGTGCGAGCTGTTCTGCTTTCATCCGGCCGACAATCAGCTGGTGTTCGACGACATCGCCGCGGCGCTCCCGGGCCTGGACGGGCAGTACGATCTGCTGGTGGGGGAACGCTCGGATCGTCACGACTACTCCCTGCTGCGGCGGGGATACTCCTATGGCTACATCGCGCTGGCCTGGCTGCTGTTCGGCCTGCGGGGGTACCGGGATTTCAACTTTGTCTACGCCTTTCGGCGGGACCTCTTCGACGAGATCGAGATCGAGACGTCGGGGCTGTTTTTGTGCACCGAGGTGCTCGTCAAAGCCCTCGACCGCGGCTATCGCGCCGGTGTCATGCGGGCGCGCTACCTGCCCCGCACCACGGGCGTCTCCACGGTGGGTCGGCCGCAGGTCGCCCTCGAGACGCTCCGCCGGATGCTCGGGTTCTGGTGGCGCTATCGCGTCCGGGGGCGCAACTGAGCATTAGGGCGCGGGCTTCTGGAAGCGGCGGATGAAGGTTGTGGGCTTGCCCGGGCGGATGGTGATCCAGAAAGTCTTCCGAATCCCGAAGTTGTTGTTCAGCAGCACCAGCTTGTGCCTCCCCGCCGTGAGCTTGAGCTTGAGCAGGGGCGTGTTGCCCTTGCGGCTGCCGTCGACGTAGACCGTGGTCCACGGGATCGTGTTGATCCGCAGGATGCCGAACTTGCCGCCCGTGCCCCGCGGTTCGACGGGGCGTTCCACGGGCCGCATGTACACGGGCCGCATGTACACGGGCTGCATGTACACGGGCCGCATGTACACCGGTTCGGGGTGCATGGGCTCGACGGGCATGACCGCGACGGACTTGCTCGAGAACGGCGCGTGCACGCTGATCTCGTCGGAGCCGTCGAAGGCCAGCTTCTTGGACCAGTCCGGGTAGCTCTTGGCCCGGATGATCACCCGATAGCTGGCGTTGGGGTCGACTTGCTTGATGGCGATGGTCTTCGGCACCGTGCCCGCCAGGATCTTGGCGCCGTCCTTGTAGACCGAGAACTTCGCGGCACCCCGCCGGACGTTCGAGGCGGAGATCACCAGCTGCAGCCGGCGGGGGATCAAGATCCGCTTGATCTGTGGGTTCTCTCCCGGCTTCACGTCGAAGTTGTGCGGCTTCTCCAGCGGCCACGGATAGTAGCCGGCGCGGCGGAGCTGCAGCGAGTGCGGTCCCACCGCCACCTCCACCCGGATGTCGGTCTTTTGCGCCAGCGGCTGGCCGTCGAGGAGCACCTCGGACCCGGACGGCGCGCTGATGAGATTGAACCAGCCCTTGGACACCACCGCCTGGACGAGGGGGGGCTCGATCTCCAGGGCCTTCCCGGCCTTGATCTCCACCTCCTTCACCAGGGTTTTGTAGCCTGGGGCCTTCAGGGTGATCATGTGTGGACCGGGGGACAGCTCGGTGGTGAAGGGGGACGCGTGGGACGTCTTCTGCTCATCGACGCGAATGGTGCAACCAGCCTTGGCGCAGCGCACGGTGAGCGATCCCTGGGGCTTGCTGCGGAGCAGGAAGTACCACAGCGCGCCTCCGGAGGCGCCCAGGATGAGCAGAACCGACACGAGGATCAGCGCGACCCGGCCGCCGCCGGATTTTCTCCTGGACGCCAGGTCGGACGGGGCTGCAACGGGCGCGCCGTGATCCACTGCGGGCATCACGTCATCCAGACCGAGGTGACGCTCGGGCTGCCCCATCGGAGGCGCGAAGGGATCCATGATGGGCTCGGTGGCCGGACGCGGAGCCGGGAGCGACGGCAAGCCGCCGCGGGGCGCAGGCAGCCCCGGACTGCCGCCTGGGGACGGCAGGGACGGCGGCTGGAGGGCGCCCATGCCCATCAGCGTGGAGCGCGGGCTGGCCCCGACCCGCCGCGCCGGGGCGGGAGGTGCCGCGGCCTGGCCGAAGGGATCTTCGTCCTCTTCCCGGTCATACAGCTGGGTTTCGATTTCGTCATCGTCCCAGTCGAGATCCGGCTCCGCCGCGGCGCTGGAGACGCTGGCGGCGCTGAAGGCGGCGTTCGGCGCCCGGGCCGGAGGCGGAAGCCCGCCGCCCGCAGGCGCTGCAGAGGGCGCCGGTGGCTGGAGATGTCGGTACTCCTCCAGCTTCTTGGTTTCCTCCTGGATCTCCCGCGACCAGGTGCGCTTCATCCAGGCCGAGAGATCCTTGCGCGAGTAGAACTCGCCGGCGGTGTACATGAACGCCTGGAGCTCGTCGTGCAGATCGATCGCGTGCTGGTACCGATCCTCGGGATCCTTCGACAGCGTCTTGAGCACGATCCGCTCGAGCTCCTCGGGAATCTTCCGGTTGTAGGTGCTGGGCGGTAAGATCTCGACGTTGCGGACCTTCTCGAGGGTGGAGAAGTCGCTCTCCCCGATGAACAGCCGCTCGCCGGTGAGCAGCTCGTACAGCACGATGCCCACCGAGAAGATGTCCGAGCCGCGGGTGAGCGGGAGGCCGCGCACCTGCTCTGGGGACATATAGCCGAACTTGCCCTTGAGGATCCCGGCCTGGGTCTTGGAGGCCTTGCCCGCGGCCTTGGCGATCCCGAAGTCGATGACCTTGACCTCGCCCTCGTAGGACAGCAGGACGTTCTGTGGGCTCACGTCGCGGTGCACGAGGCCGATCTCCCGGCCACTCGCGTCGCGTTTGTTGTGGGCGTAGTCCAGGCCTTCACACACCTTCATGATGATGAAGCAGGCCTGGGCGATGGGCATGTTCTCGCCGGAGGCGCGGCAGCGGTCGAAGATGCCGCGGAGGTCCTTGCCGTGAATGAACTCGAGCGCGATGAAATAGCTGTCATCCACCTTGCCCAGGTCGAAAATCTGGGCGATGTTTGCGTGGTTGAGCTGGACGGCGATCTTCGCCTCATCGATGAACATCGTGATGAACTCTTCATCCTCCGCGATGTTCGGCAGAATTCGCTTCACGGCGAGCAGTCGCTCGAAGCCCTCTACTCCAAACGCCTTGGCCTTGAACACCTCGGCCATACCGCCGACGTTGATGCGCTCGAGCAGGTAGTACTTCCCGAATGGAATCGGCTTCTTCACGACTTGGCCCCGGGCTTCAGAGCAGATTTGCCCATGTTAACCTCACGTTAGGAACAACTTAGTATAGCATTTACCGACATGGGTCAACAAGTTTGTCTGTTGGACAGTGGGGGCACAAGTCGATGTAACAGCCTGTATCGCTGTGATTTTTCGTCTTGTGAGACGCCGGATCTCACTCCCTGATTCAGGGGCTTTTTGCGGAGAGGACTGCCCCCGGACTACTGAACTACCAGGGCGTGGGCAGGCTCCATCTTGGCCGCACGATTGGCCGGGAAGATGGTTCCCAGGAAACAGAACAGCACACCGAATCCCACGGCACCGACCCAGACCCACCACGTGAAGTCGAAGTAGGTCTTCGGCTTGAACATGAACTCCGAGACGAGGTTCTGGGAGATGAGGTCCACCAGGGCGGCCAGCGACCGCCCGATGGCGAGTCCGATGGAGCCTCCGATCAGGCCCAGGAACGAGGCTTCTCCGATGAAGAGGATCCGAATGTCCCAGCGGTTGGCGCCCACGGCGCGCATCACACCGATCTCCCGGCGCCGCTCGCTGATGATCATGTAATAGGTGTGCGCGATGTTGATCGCCGAGATGATCAGGATCACCAGGCTGACGATTCCCAGCAGCAGCCCCACGAAGTCGATGAACTGGCCGACCATCTCTGCGGCCGAGTCCTGCTGGGTGAACCCGAGGGTCTGGACGAAATGGGTGAACCGGGACACGTCCGACTTCGAGCGCACCCAGATCACCACCGACGAGTACGTCTTGTACTTGAACTCCTCGGAGGGGAGGATCCGCTTGGTCGAGCCGTCGCGCAGCGCGAAGGCGCGATTCCAGCGCTTCACATAGCCGATGGGCACCGTGACGCCGAGGTTGATCGCCTTGCGGCTGATGCCCACGAGCTGGATCTTACGCACCCGCACGTTCTTCCGGCCGGCGCCCATGACCGAGTCCCCGATGGCGGCCGTGAAGACCATTCCGAAGAACTGGCTGGCGACGAAGTCGTTGATTTTGGGCCAATTCCGACCGGGGGCGATGTTGCCGTTGTACATCTCGATGATGTAACGCGATACCAGCGCCGGCACTGCCCGGTAGCAGGTCTGGGTGGCCTCCTTGTCGCAGTAATAGAACTTGCCGCACTGGGCGTCGCTCAGACAGTGATTGGTGCAGCGCTGCGTCTGGAAATCGCATCGGAACCGGTTGGACACGGCCCAGCAGTCCTCGTGCTTGGTGCGCTTGCGTTGCCTCTTGCCCGTTTTATCAGTCAGGTAGGTTCCGTCTTGCTTCCGGGTGAACGGATCCTTGGGCCAGCACTTGTATAGCGGCAGGCACATCTTGATCCGGGGCTCGCAGTAGTGGCCCGCAGCGCAGTCCCCGTCGAGGCGACACTCGCTGCAGGAGTGCGAGTACTGATTGCAGATGCTGCCCTGGGGACACTCTGCGTCCACCTTGCAGTCCTTGCGAGGATTCTCCGTACCCCAGTAGTCCCGGAATCCGAGCGGCTTGGTGATTTTTTCGTCCGCCACGAGCTTGGGATCGATGCCGTCGCCGATGAATTCGATCTGGATGTCCTGGCCGAAGAGGGACTGGCCTCCCCGCGCCAGGCCCGGAAACGCGAACTTCATCTTCGGATAGGCCGCCACCACCTCCGGACGCGCGCGCATCTTCTGGACGGCGGCGTCGTTCAGCGGCTCGAACAGTGTGTCCTTCGGACGTTGATCGTTGAGGTTGCTCTTCTTGGGGACGATCTCGATCTTGTTCAGCGGGAGGATGTCCTCGCTGTGGATCCAGACCTTCACGCCGTTGCGCAGCGCCACGAAGAAGGACAGGGACGCAATCCCGATGATGATGCCGATGGCGGACATCGAGAAGTGCCCCGAGTTGCGGCGGATGTTCTGAATGATCAGGCGTAGGATTTTGGCCAGGCGCATGGTGGAATCCTCAGCTGTCCGACTCATGGGGCGGAGCGGCGTCGCCGCAGGGGGGATGCTCGTCCCCCCCCTCGTTGGAGGCGACCCGACCGTCCTCCAGCCGAATGCGCCGGTCAGCGACCCGGGAAACGCGCAGCTCGTGCGTCACGATGATCACCGTGATGCCCATGTTCTTGTTGAGCGAGGAGAACAGGTCGATGATCTGCTGACCGGTCTTGGTGTCGAGATTCCCGGTAGGCTCGTCGCACAGCAGCAGCTCGGGTTTGTTGAACAGCGCGCGGGCGATGGCCACACGCTGCTTCTGGCCGCCCGACAGGCTGCCCGGCTTGATGTTGACCTTGGCCTCCAGCCCCACCCGCTCCAGGTTCTCCTTGGCAGCCTTCTGGGCGTCGCCCGGGTGCCGGCCGAAAAACGCGGGCAAGGCCACATTCTCCCAGCACGTCAGGTGATCCAGCAGGTTGAAGGATTGGAACACGAAACCGATACGGTTGTTCCGGAGCCGTGAGAGCCGATTGTCCGACAGGCCGGTGTAGGCGTGACCGAGGACGTGCACCTCCCCTTCGTAGATGCGATCCAATCCGCCGATGATGTTGAGCAGGGTGGACTTGCCTGAGCCGCTGGTGCCGACAATGGAAACCAGCTCCCCCTGCCTGATGTCCACGTCCACGTTGTGGAGCACCTGCTGCTTGCCAGGGCCCTTCCCGTAGTGTTTGCACACGTTGCGGATCGTGATCAACGGCTTGGACATCCGGGTAGTTATAGCACAAGGCCCCTGACGGTCAAGGCGCGCGCTGGCGCCATCAGGGCGAATTAAATAGTGTTTTTACAAGGACTTGCGGGCCCGCCGCAGGGCGCCGCCGTCCGGTACCGAAGCCCGGGGCGTGGGGGAAGCGGAAATGGAAATGGTTTGACAGCGGCGGGTCTGCTCACGGAAACTGATTCGCCGCCGGTCACTGGGCCGGTGCACGAGATTCACCATGAGCCAACCCTCGGAACCGCAGAGCGCCCCTGCCGCCGTTGCGCCGGTGCGCCGGCTGGAGGTGAGGCTCGCGGGTCGACCCGACACCCGGTACCCGGTCCTGTTCGGGCGGGGCGCCTTCGGCCAGGTGGCCGCTGCGCTGCCCCGGGAGCGGCACGGGCTGGCCATCGTCAGCGAGGATCGGGTCTGGAGCCACTGGGGCGAGCCGCTGCTGGCCGCGTTGGCACCCCTGGGCGAGCCGCTGGAGCACTATCTCTTCCCGGCCGGTGAGTCGCACAAGACCCGGGAAACCAAAGCGGCCCTGGAAGAGCAGCTTCTGGCCCGGGCCTGGGGCCGGGACGTGATCATCGTCGCGCTGGGGGGCGGCGTGGTGACGGATCTGGCAGGCTTCGTGGCGGCAACCTACCTCCGGGGGGTGCGGTACGTCTCGCTGCCCACCACGTTGCTGGCCATGGTGGACGCGGCCCTCGGGGGCAAGACCGGCGTGAACACCGCCGCCGGCAAGAACCTGATCGGTTCGTTCCACCAACCCTCCGCCGTGATTTGTGACCTCCAGACCTTGGACACCCTCCCCGACGCGGAGTTGGACAACGGCCTGGCAGAGACGGTCAAGCACGCGGCCATGGCCGACGCCGAGCTGCTCGATCGACTCGTGAAGGACGCCGCAGCCGTGCGGGGGCGGAGCCCGGAAGTGCTGTTGGAGGTCACGGTTCGCTCCGCGAGCATCAAGGCGGAGGTGGTCCGCTCGGACGAACAGGATCACGGCGTGCGCCAAGCGCTGAACTTCGGACACACCATCGGCCACGCGCTGGAGCGCGCGTCTTCCTTCCGGCTCAGCCACGGGCACGCCGTAGCCCTCGGGATGTGTGTCGAAGCGGCGGCCGCGGCCCACGCCGGACGGTTGGCGTCCGCAGAGGCCGAGCGACTCGTCGCGGCCCTGGAGGCCCTCGCGCTGCCGACCCGGCTCCCTCCCGGGCTCGACCCGGACGCGATCCTCCAAGCCCTGGGCGTAGACAAGAAGAACCGTCGCGGCGAGGTGCGCTACGCCCTGCCCGAGCGCCTCGGGGTCACGGCGCGGTTCGACGGGCAGTACACCACGACCCTGCCTCGTGACGCGGTGCTGCACGGTCTGATGGCGCACTCATGATCTGCGTCACCGGCGCGGAACCGACCCTGGACGCAGTGTGCCAGAGGATTCGCAGCCTGCCGTCGGCTGACCTGCACGAGGTCCGCCTGGATCTGCTGGAACACCCGACCACCGAGCTCGTGCGCCGACTCCCGGACCACGACCGGCTGGTGATCACCTGCCGCGCGTCCAACGAGGGCGGCCGCTGGGCGGGCTCGGCGGCGGAGAAGGAGGCCCTGCTCCGGGCTGCGCTGGACGCCGGCGCGCGATACGTGGACCTCGAGGCTGCCGCGCCGGACGCGCTCTGGGACGCGCTGCACCAGGAGTTCGAAGCGGACCGCCTGGTGGCGTCCTGGCACAGCTTCACCAAGACCGGCCCCGACGAGCTCGGCGTCGCCCTCGATCGGCTCAGCGCGCGCCCGGCGGCCACGCTCAAGCTGGCAACGACCATCGACGACGTGGTGAACCTGGCCGAGCTGCGCGCCCTCTCGCCGACTGGCAACCGTCCGCTGGTCCGCATCGGCATGGGGCTCGCCGGCATGCTCGGCCGGATCTGCTACGAGCAGCTGGGCAGCCCGTGGACCTACGTCACGGCCCCCGACACGGCGGCCACAGCGCCGGGCCAGGTGAGCCTGTCGCTGATGCGAGAGCGCGCGGCGCGTAACGCCACGCGGCTGCTGGTCCTGCTCGGCGGGGAGCAGGTCTCGAGCTCCCCCGGGCCGCGGGTGTACAACCGGCTCTGTCACGATCAGGGGCTTCCCTATTACTACCTCGCCGCGCCCACCGCAGCGCCGGAGCAGGCCCTGTCACTGCTCTCCGAATTCGGGCTGGTCGGAGCGTCGGTCACCATGCCGCACAAGACCGCGGCGGCGCGGCTGGCGAGCCGACTCGATCCGGCCGCCGCCAATCTCGACGCGGTGAACACCCTGGTGCGCGACGGCGCCGCCTGGCACGGCTACAACACCGACGGCGCCGGGGTGCTCGGCGCGCTGGCGTCGCAGCTCGCAGCGCTGGGGCGCCCCGCCCGCGCGGTCGTGCTCGGCACCGGCGGCGCGGCCCGGGCCGCGGCGGTAGCCCTGGCCTCTCGGGGACACGCGGTCACCGTGGTGGCCAGACGTGCAGAAGCGGCCGCGGAGCTCGCCCAACAGGTGGGCGGCGAAGCGGCCGCTTTTGACGAGCTCGGCGCAATGGACTTCGACGTGCTGGTCAATGCCACGCCCGTCGGTGCAGATGCCCGGGAGTCTCCGCTGGAGCAGCCGCTCGAGTGGTCGGACCGTACGGTCCTGGACATGGTGCTTCGTCCCCGGGAAACACGGCTGCTGCGGGAGGTGCGCGAAGGGGGAGGGCGCGCCGTACCCGGCATCGATATGTGGGCCCACCAGGGCGCGGCGCAGTGGCGACTGCTCACCGGGCGCGAGGTGGCACCTGAAACCCTGCGGGGCTTTGTCGCCGCGCCGGACGACGACGGAGGCGATCGGTGACTCACCTGATCCTGATCGGTCTTCGGGGCTCGGGAAAGACCGCGGCCGGTCGACGCGCCGCCGCGCTTCTCGGCTACGACTTCGTCGATCTCGACGCGCTCCTCGAGGCGCGCGGTCGGACCATCCCTGAGATCTTCGCCACCTCCGGCGAGGTCGGCTTCCGCAAACTCGAGCGCGAGGCGATCCAGAGCCTGGAGCCCACAACCCACACCGTGGTGGCCACGGGAGGCGGCGCCGTGCTGGACGAGTCGAATCGAAGCAAGCTCCGCGGGCTCGGCCAGATGGTCTATCTCGTCGCTCGACCCGAGACCCTTGCGGCCCGCGTCGCGGGCTCGGACCGACCCCGCCTCACCGGCGGTAATCCCCTCGAGGAGACCCGCCTGCTGCTCGAGCGGCGGGACCCGCTCTACCGCGAGCTTGCCCATCACGTCCTGGACACCGAACCCCTGGACATCGAACAGGTGGCTGAAGCGCTCGCGAGGTTGGTCCGGCACGCCTCCGCCCAGGACGGTTGATCGATCATGGCGCAGACTCGCCGACAAGAGATCATCACCCACCTCGAAGCCGGACCCGCCACGGTCCGGGACCTGGCCGAGCTCATGGGCATCCCGGTG
Organism: bacterium; assembly: GCA_043825095.1. Taxonomy (GTDB): domain Bacteria; phylum Myxococcota_A; class Polyangia; order HGW-17; family JAJRWW01; genus JBDRSE01. The sequence goes on along the minus strand of JBDRSE010000107.1, from coordinate 10,920 downwards.
CGTGACGTCATCGCCCACCTCGACCACGTGCGCCGCTCCAAGGAGTCGACCCTCCGCGTCGACCCCGCCGTTTGCCAGCAATGCGACTTCGTCTTCGAAAACCGCCGCCGCCTCACCAAACCCTCCCGCTGCCCCCAGTGCAAAAACGAACGCATCTCCTGGCCCCTGCTGTCACTCGGCTGAGGGGGCCCGGGCCTTGCGGTTGATTCGCTGGGCGCGCCAACCCGGGGCACCCCATGCCGGCGCTGCTTGTGGATCGGGATCCTGTGGCTTGCGTTCGTCAGCGCCGGACGGCGACGGCGGCGGCGGAGGCGCTGGTGGGGGAGCGGTCACGGTGACCTCGAAGACCCGGGTGACGTTGGCTGCGGACACTTGATAGGTCCAGACGCCTACCTGGTCGGGCATGCTGAACAGTACGTTGCTCCACATGGCCGCCTGATCTGACATCTCGCCGTCTGGTGAGATAGCCTGAACCGACCAGTCGAGCCACGCCACCTCCCGGTTGTCGGCGGTCAGCCCCACGAACTTCGCTCCTATCATCTCAGAAGCGTTCTGGGTCGCTGGCATTTCATAACCGACGAGCTCTTCGATGCGATCGATCTCGTGCGCAAGGGACACTGCGCACGATCCCGTTTCGCCGGATCCGGTCGTCACCAGGACCTCGAGCCTGGTGGCGTCGCCGGCCGGTAGAATATCCGCCACGTCCCAGCGGGCCGGCGTGATGGACTGTACCGTGTCCGTGTCCGGGACAGTGAACGTCAGGCTCTCGTCGACCAGCCTGTCATCACCGCTCTTCAGTCGCGCCAACCACCTGAGCGGTATTCCGCCGTAGTACAGCCGAGTGGGGTGCTCTTCCCAAGCGGTTATGAGGAACCACCCTCTGGCCACCGCGACCTCCACTGCAGTCACCGGCAGAGACTCGATCGTGAGCCGGTCGTAGAGCTCCCCGTTGTGCCGATCCAAGATACGGAGGAGGCTCGACCCAGTGCTGTTGGCTCGCACAGTAACGAAGGGTGGCTCGATCTCGATCACGCTGAACGGAGAAGCGGAACAGTCGGCGTCGAAGTCATAGATGCTCTCGAACCAGCCCGCCGCATCGATTTCGATGGATTGTGTGCCTTCGACGGCCGTGACGGCCACCGTGTGGTCAGGAAACCAGAAGTCATCTCCGAAATCCGGCCCCTTGAAGTACAGCCCCGAAGGCGTCTCCGGGGAACAGATCTCCCCCGCCGGGCACTGCCTGGTCACGGCTCGCTCCCCTGAGCTCCCGTTGCTCGAGGCAATGGACAGGATCAACCCCGCTCCCAGTACTCCCAACCGGCAGCATCTTCGCCAACCTCCCGACCTTGACTTTGTTCCCGCACACCGTTTTCGCGACACCCGTGTCATGGTTTACCTCCCTGACTGCTCCTTCTGGAGCCAAGCGTTGCAGCGACTGTGCCAATTGGGGACCTGCGGACTGTCTTTATGATCGCCGTTCTAGGCTCCCATCTTCGCGGCCCTGAGTCCGAGCTGGAGTCGTACTGCTTGGACGAGCCGGTGGTCCACGGGCCATTGCTTGAGCCGATAGAGCGAGGTGCGGGAGATACCAAGAAGCTCGGCCAGCGGGCGTTGGCGCATTCGGGGCCCGGCGATTTCGACGATCGAACGACGGGCTGCCTGAACCTCCTGCGTTTGACCTGTCATGGTGGGCAGCGCGGCGGCGGCGGCTGCGGCGTCGAGGAGCAGCTCTGGCGGACCTTCGGCCGGTGAGATCGATGTACAGCCGAGCCAGGTGAGGAGCTGCTCTCTGGGCATGCGGGGCAGGTATCTGCGCAGGTTCTCCTTTGTGTAGGCGCCGGTGAGGCGGAGGCCCAGGAGGTCTGGGAGGTTCGTGCCTTCGAAGTAGGGATCCCACGTCAGGCCGTGCTTTCGATACTGGTCGAACAGGTAGACGAAGGTGTTCCATTGGTGCCAGATGTCGCGCACGGGTTTCACGCGGGCCCGCTCGAAACCGATGGGCAGGCGCAGGCACTTTCCGAGGCTGAGCTCCATTCTGCGCGCGAGCTGGTTGCTCGCGGTGCGATCGACTGCGCAGTTCATGTGCGCGTGGGTGTCGGGGATGGAGAAGTTGATCAGGTTCGCTGAGCGGCCCTGTTCGAGGATCACGCGTGCGGCGATGCGTCGCTCGGCCATGGTCGGGGTGAGCACGCGATCTTCACAGAGGCGAATGGTGATGTGATGTCCCAGCCCAGGCATGGCAGGCGCTCCTTTCTTCAGGCCATGCCGGGGTTATCGACGCCCGCCGAACCCAGGTGCGTGGAAAGAAGAAATTTTTGTTTCAGAATCGCGTGAGATGAATCATCTGACGGGAAAGTGAAACACTTTCAGCGGGATTTTGTTTCAGAAACGCTTGAGATGAATCATCTGACGGGAAAGTGAAACATTTTCAGTGGGATTTTGTTTCAGAAACGCTTGAGATGAATCATCTGACGGGAAAGTGAAACATTTTTGGCTGTGGGCGCGCCAGCGCCTGGAGCCCTGAGGATCTCAGGGGCGATGGCGCGCGCGACGCCCGAGACACAAGTCCGGCGCACCTACCCCACCCGCGCGCCGCTGACGAGTTAAGGATTGATTTCAGGCGTTTTTAACTTGACCTTATATGTCCGAATTCGCAGACTGTTCAGACCGCAGGCCTGGCGATGCCGGCTCCATGGAGAAAATCATGAGTGAAAAACCCACCTATCATCCCGACACGCTTGCGCTGCACGCAGGCTATGAGCCGGATCCCACCACCGGGAGCCGCGCCGTGCCGATCTACTACACCACGAGCTATCGGTTCAAAGACGCGGCCCACGCCGCGCGGCTGTTCGAGCTCAAGGAGTTCGGCAACATCTATACGCGGATCATGAATCCCACCACCGATGTGTTCGAGCAGCGCATCGCAGCCCTCGAAGGTGGGGTCGCGGCCCTCGCGGTGGCCTCGGGACAGGCGGCGGAGGCCATCACCCTGCTGTCGATCCTACAGGCCGGTGACGAGTTCGTGTCCACGTCCCGGCTGTACGGGGGAACCTACAACCTGTTCAAGGTGACGCTGCCGCGCCTGGGAATCAAGGCGCACTTCGTGGAGTCGGACGAGCCCGAGGCGATCCGTAGGGCGCTCACGCCCAGGTGCCGGGCGGTCTACCTCGAAACAATCGGCAACCCGCGGCTGAACGTACCGGACCTCGAGGCCGTCGCCGTGGTGGCCAAGGCAGCGGGGGTGCCGCTCATCGTGGACAACACCGTGGCCACGCCGGTGCTGTGCAATCCGCTCGCCCACGGCGCGGATATCGTGATCCACAGCGCCACCAAGTTCATCGGCGGCCACGGGCAGGCCATCGGCGGCGTGATCGTGGACGGCGGCACCTTCCCCTGGGACAACGGAAAGTTCCCCGAGTTCACCGAGCCCAATCCGGGGTATCACGGACTGAAGCTCTGGGAGCGCTTCGGGAACCTGTCCTTCATCATCAAGGCGCGGGTGGAGCTGCTGCGCGACCTGGGGCCGGCCCTGAGCCCCTTCAACGCCGCGTCCTTCATCCAGGGGCTGGAAACCCTACGGCTGCGCATGCCCCGGCACTCGGAAAATGCACTCGCCATGGCGAAGCACTTAGCGGAGCACCCGCTGGTGAGCTGGGTGCGCTACCCGGGACTCGAGGAGGACCCCTCCTACGAGCTGGCCTCCCGGTACCTGCACGGCGGCTTCGGAGCGTTGGTGGCCTTTGGTGTGAAGGGCGGTCTCGACGCGGGCCGCAGCCTCGTCGACAAGGTGAAGCTCTGGTCCCTGCTGGCCAACATCGGCGACACCCGCTCGCTGATCATCCATCCCGCCTCCACGACCCATCAGCAGCTCGGCCCCGAGGAGCGCGAGGCGTCCGGTGTCACCGAAGACATGGTGCGGCTCTCGGTGGGCCTGGAGCACATCGACGACATCGTCAGGGATCTTGATCAGGCGCTCGAATCGGTGTAGGGCGCACTGTAGCGCCACGCACCGGCAGGAGCCATGGAACCACAGAGCCGTCTGTTCGATCTCACACTGTCGCCCCTGACCCTCGAGGCCGGGGCGGAGCTGCCGCGTCACGAGGTACGCGGCTGGTGGTGGGGTCCCGGGCAAGACCTCGGCTGGCTGGAGTCCCGCGCCCGGTTGCTCAGCGAGCAGGAGTCGGCGGCCGCGGGCACGGTGGTGCAGCGAGGGGATCACACGGCGCCCCCGCCGGCGCCCTCCACGCCCGGTCCTGTGCCAGACGTCGACGTCCCCACGGTGCTCGTGGTGCACGCGCTCACCGGAGACATGCGGGCCGGCGGTCCCGGGGGCTGGTGGGCGCCGCTCATCGGACCGGGGCGCGCCCTGGATCCGCGCCGCCACCGGGTGCTCTGCTTCAACAACCTCGGCTCTTGCTACGGCACCACCGGCCCGGCAGACGTCGACTTCCCGGCGCGCAGCCAGGACACGCGATTTCCCCCCACCCAGGTCACGGGCCAGGGCGCCTTTCGGCTCGACGAGTCGCTGCTGCCGGCCACCCTCACCACCTGGGATCAGGCGCGCTCGCTGCTGCTGGCCCTCGACGCCCTTGGCATCCGGCAGGTGCGCCTCGTCACCGGCGGCTCCATCGGCGCGATGATCGTGCTGTGCCTGGCGGCCCTCGATCCGGAGCGGTTCGAGTGCGTCATGCCCATCGCCGGAGCCGAGGCGGCCTCCCCGTGGATCCTCGGCTGGAGCCATGTGGGCCGCCAGGCGATCCTGGCAGACCCCGGCTTCCCCGAGCGCATCGGTCGCGGCCTGGAGCTGGCCCGTCAGATCGCGCACCTCACCTACCGGGCCGAGCCCGGGCTGATGCTGCGCCAGGGCCGCGCCCAGGCGCCCGACGGGTGTTCGGAGCGGGCCGGTTGGACGTCCCGCGCGCCCTATCGCGCCCAGACCTATCTCGAGCACCACGGCCGGAAGCTCCGCGCCCGTTTCGACGGCCGGGCCTACCTGGCGCAAATGGACGCCATGGACCACCACGACCTGGCGCGGCCACCCGCGCCGCCCGCCCCGGCGGAAACCTGGCCGGCGGAGTTGGAGGGCGGGCCCCGGGCCTGCGGCGCAGTTCCGGCCGGAGGCGGGCTCGCCACGCCGAAGGATCCGGCCGACTCCTGGGGCCTCCGCCGCATCCGCGCGTCGGTGCTGGCGTTGTCCATCGACACCGATCAGCTCTTTTTCCCGGCGCACATGGCGCAGCTCTGCCAGCGGCTCTCCGCGCTGGGTGTGCCGGCGCGCCATGTCCAACTCCACAGCCCGCACGGCCACGACTCCTTTTTGATCGAATGGGATCAGGTCGCCGCGGCGCTCGAGACCGCGGTCGACCGGTGACGCGGCCCCAATTCCAGCTGAAAACGGCCAGGGGATCGGCTATATGGATGGCCTGTCGACCTGGAAGGAGACGCCCATGAGTGCGGCCACTGCCTGTCGTGTGCTGAAGTTCGGAGGCTCGTCCGTGGGCACGCCGGAGCGGCTGCTGCGAGTGATCGACGTGATCGCCGGGGAGGCTGCGAAGAGCCCCGTCGCGGTGGTGGTGTCGGCCATGGGCGACTCCACGGACTGGCTGATCGAAGCGGTGCGCACGGCGGCGTCCGGCAACGTCGAGGACGCGGAGCGCGTGCTGGACCGGGTGGCCGACCTGGCGACCTCCAACGGGTTGATGGCGCTCAAGGAGCTGAGCGCGCGGGAGGGAGGCGTCGCGCATTCACCGCAGATCACCCCCCTCGTGCGCGAGGTGCTCGGGCCCCTGCGGCAGGTGCTGCAGGGGGTGGCGTTGCTCCGCGAGTGCACGCCCCAGACCCTGGATCTGGTGATGTCCTTCGGGGAGCGGCTGAGCGCGCGGCTCCTGGCGGAGCTGCTCCAGGCGCGGGGTCTGCCGGGGCAGTACGTGGACGCCCGGCAGTGGATTGTGACCAACGACGGGTTCGGTGCGGCGCTGGTGGACTGGGAGTTCACCCGGGCGCGGCTGTCGGAGCGGGCCGGGGAGTGGCGCGAGAAGCTCCCGGTGAACACCGGGTTCCTCGGTATGACCCCCGACGGCCGCACCACCACCCTTGGCCGGAACGGCTCGGACTACACCGCCACCCTGCTCGCCCGGGGCCTCGACGCCTCGGAGGTCGTGATCTGGACGGACGTCTCCGGGGTGATGACCGCCGACCCCGGCCTGGTGAACGACGCCTACCCGCTGGCGCGGATGAGCTACATGGAAGCCCTCGAGCTGGCCAACTTCGGCGCGCGCATGTTCCACCCCCGGACCATGATCCCACTGATCGAGTCCTCGATCCCCATGCGCATCCAGAACACCCTGGCGCCGGAGCATCCCGGGACCGTGATCGATGCCGATGGGGACAGGGACATGAACCATCCCACGTCGGTCACCTCCCTGGAGGACCAGACGCTGCTGGACATCCAGTGGCGTCGGCTGGCGCACCAGGCGCAGATGGGCGAGCGGGTGCTGCGCGTGCTCAACCAGGCGGGCGTGACGGTCTGGATGGCCACCCAGGCGGCGCACGGACAGGCCGTGGCCGTGGTGATCCCCGCGGCCGAGCGGGAGCGGGCCGTGCTCGCCATCGGCCGCGAGCTGGAGCTGGAGCTGGAGCGGCACGAGGTGGAGCCCGTGGGGGAGCGGGGCCCGGTGACGCTGCTCACCCTGGTGGCCGAGGCCATGGGCCGGCTGCCGAACATCGCCGGGCGGTTCTTCCACGCGCTGGGCGGCATCGGCATCAACGTCCGAGCCATTGGCCAGGGCGCCAGCGAGCGCTCCATCTCCTGTGTGGTAGACGGCGCAGACACCGCCATGGCGGTGCGCGCCGTGCACGCGGCGTTCAACTTCGCCCACGAGGAGGTGAACCTGCTCGTGCTGGGCAAGGGCGTGGTGGGCAGCCGACTGCTCTCGCAGATCAACGATCAGCGGGAGGTCCTGGAGCGGCAGCACGACGTGCGGATCAAGCTGGTGGGCATCGCCGACTCCCAGCGCGCCGTGTTCGAGCCGGACGGGCTGTTCGCAGCGGAGCCGGCCGCGCTGCTCGGCAGCGCGAGCGCCGTCCCGTCCGACGCCATTGCGCTGCTCGAGCGGCTGCGTCGCCTGCCGGTGCCCGTGTTGGTGGATTGCAGCGCTGCGGACGGCATGGAGTCGCTGTACAAGGAGGCCTTCCTCCGGGGCGTGCACGTGGTGGCGGCCAACAAGAAACCCCTGACCGGGGACATGGAGAGCTACCGCGCGCTGATGCGATCCGCCCGCCAGCACCACCGCGCCTATCACTACGAAACCACGGTGGGGGCCAGCCTGCCGGTGATCGAAACCCTGCAGAACATCGTGCGCACGGGCGACGAGGTGGTGCTCATCGAGGGCTCCTTCTCCGGCACCCTGGGCTACATCACAGGGGAGCTGATGCGGGGTGTGCCGCTGTCCCGGGTGGTGCGTCGGGCGCGGGAGCTCGGCTACACCGAGCCGCAGCCCCAGGACGATTTGTCCGGGCTGGACGTGGCGCGCAAGGCGCTGATCCTGGCCCGGGAGCTGGGGCTCGAGCTGGCCCTCGAGGACGTCGTGGTGGAGCCGCTGGTCCCCAAGGAGCTGCTGGCCGAAACCGAGCTCGACGCCTTCTTCGCCGCGCTCGAGCGTCACGACCCGGTGGCGGCGCAATGGATCGAAGGTCTGAAAGCCGAGCAGCAGACCCTGCGCTACCTCGCCCGGGTGGAGCCGGGAGCCAAGGGACGGCCGGTGCTGGAGGTGGGCCCCATCGGCATCCCGGCCGAGCACCCGGCCACGCGCTTGCGCGGCGCGGAGGCCTTCGTGGCCTTTACCACGCGCCGCTACAGCGAGTATCCGCTCATCGTCCAGGGCGCCGGCGCCGGCGGCTCGGTCACGGCCGCCGGTGTGCTCGCCGACGTCCTCCGGGTCGCCCAGACCCTGCGCGGCGCGTAGAAGATCCGAGAACCGCGCTATACTGGTCCATGCATGTGCTTGCTCCCCCACGTCCCTGGTGTGACGTCTGTCTGCTTGCTGCGCGGGCTGCTGCTGTGTTCGGCGCTCGCCGGCTCCTGTGCGCCGCCGGCGCGGTTGGGCCCCACCCCTTCGCAGCGGGTGGGGCCCGTGGCGAAGGCGGTGCGGGTCTATGGGGCCAATGGGGTGACCGTGCTCCGGGTCGTGCCGGGTCAGCTCGTGAGGCTGGGGGACGAGGGGCCGTTCTACTATGCGTATCGGGGTGAGCCGGAGCTTCGAACGAGGCGCAGTGCGCGAATCGTCCAGCTCAACGAACGCGCCCTGGGGCTGGACATCACGGGCCTGGAGGACGAGCAGGCCGCAGCGCTGATCGGCCGGCAGCGGTCGGCGGAGGTGGTGATCTGGCGGGAGGTGACGAGGTTGTCGCCCCGCGTGGTCGCGGCGCTCAGCCGCCTGACCTCACGCCGGCTCGTCCTGGTGATCGGCCAGCGCCTGGACGCTCGGGGCGGCGTCGGCCTCGCGCGGCTCCGCCCGTTGGGGGATCGGCTGTACGGGCTCGTGCTGGAGTGCGAGCTGGATGCCTCCGAGCTCCGCGGCCTGGCCGCCCTGTCCCGCCTGCGCGCCCTGCGCATCCCGGCGGCGCTGGACGGCAGCACGGTGGCGGGGCTGTCCTCGCTGCGCCAGCTCCGACATCTCCAGCTGCCGGGCACCCTCCGATCCTTTGGGGTCGGTGGAGCCGCGCTCGAGCACCTCGCTCGGCTGGGAAGTCTGCAGACCCTGGATCTGAGCGGGAACGGGCTCGACGATGCGTCCCTGGCCCGACTGCCGCCCCTGCAGAGGCTCCGCTGGCTGAACCTGCGGGGGAATGCCGTGACCGCTGAGGGCGTGCGGCGGCTGCGAGCGGCGCGGCCGGGTTGCCGCGTGGAGGAGGGGCCCCGCAGCGCGCCGGCTGCGCGCCCGGCGGTGGCCGTGGAGTCGATCCCCCCCCGACGGGCCATTGGCCTGTCGCCCTGTGACGCGTATCTGCGCCTGATCCGGTGCTACGCGCAGGTTCAGTCCCCGTCCAGTCGCCAAAGGATGCTGCGGGCCGTGGACCGCATCGCGAAGCGCTGGAAGCGGTTCCTCGGCCGGTCGGGTACCGGGGGGAGCTCCCGGGCGGCGGTCCGGAAGACGTGCCAGCGGGGGTTCCAGATGCTGCGACGGCTGGTGTCCCGCCAGACAACGGCCCGGCACTGTCTGACAGGTTCGCGGTGATGGGACATCGGACCGTCGACGCCCTGCGGATTCGGGATACAATGGCGGTAGGAGGCACACCCATGCGGAACCCGGCGAGGCTGGGCTGGTTTTTCGCGTCCGCCCTGGTGCTGGGCTGCGGCCCCGCCGCAGGGCCCACCCGAGCGCCCCTGGGGGGGCCGCCCCGGGGGCCTGCGGCCCAGGTGAAGCAGGTGCTGCTGCAGTGGGAAGACGGCAGCTCGGAGTCCCGGTGGGCCCTGGTCGGCTCGTTGCTGCTCGTCGGCCCGGGCGAGAAGCCCATTCGGTACCGGGGCGAGAGGAAGCTCTCCGGGTCCTTCGACGGCCGGCGGATCCGCGTCGCGGGGCGAGTCATCGGCGTCGAGCTCACCGGCCTGTCGGAGCGAGACGCGGTGGCGCTGCTGACACGCCACGCCCAGACCCTGGAAACCGTGGTCTGGGGAGATGTCCGACAGCTCTCCCCGGCCGTGATCGGTGCGCTGGCCCGACTGTCGACCCGGGAGCTGGTACTCTCGCTCTGGCCCCATGCCAACGGTTCGCAGACCACGTCGCTCGCGCCGCTGGGTCGGCTGCGATCCAGGCTGTACGGCCTCGTGCTGGGGCTGGAGCTGGCGCCGGAGGGCCTGGCTGCGCTGCGGTCCCTGTCCAAGCTGAGGGTGCTGCATGTCAAGACGTCGGTCCGCGCGCAGGATCTCCGGCAGATCGCGGCGCTCGACAGCCTGCGGGTGCTGCGCCTCGAGGACGCCCTGAGCGGCCACCGGCCGCCGGTGTCGGCGCTGCGTCCGCTGGGTCGAATGCGGGAGCTGCAGCTCCTCGACCTGAGCGTCAACGAGCTGGACGACACGGCGCTCGCGCTGCTGGCCCCCCTCGCCGGGCTGTGCTGGCTGGATCTCGGCTTCAATCGGATCACCGGGTCCGGGCTGGGCCGACTGCGGGGAATGCAGCGGCTCGTCGGGCTGGAGCTGAGCGGGAACCCCTTGGGCACCGGCGCCCTGGCTCCGGTGGCGCGGCTGGGTCGGCTCGCGGTGCTGCGCCTGTGGAAAACCACGGTCAGTGACGACGACCTGGCAGAGCTGGGCAAGCTCAGGGAGCTGCGCGCCTTGGACGTGGCCGACACCTTGGTGGGTGACGACGGGCTGGTCCGGCTCGGCGCGCTGGGCACGCTCAAGGAGCTGGACGTCAGTCGGACGCAGGTGTCTGCCGCGGGCGTGGCGGCGTTTCGGAAGCGGTGTCGGGCCTGCCGGGTGATGACCTCCAGCCTGGCGCACCGCGGCTCGTCCCCCCCGGCGTCTGTCCGCGGCGAGCTCGGCCTGCCGGAGTGTGACGAGTTCCTCCAGATGTATCGTTGCTACCTCGGCAAGATCCCCGCTGCTGCCAGCGGCGCCGCCCAGTCCGCGCTGCAATCCACCGCGGCGGCCTGGAAGACCATGCTCGCCACGAGCCGCAACAACCCGGCCGCCCGGCGAAGCCTGATCAGGGGCTGCCGCATGGCGCTGGACGCCTGGAAGAAAGCGATGCGCAGCAACCCCATGGCCCGGGGCTGCCTCCGGCCGTAGCCCCGCTCTCCGCTCTCCGATTTCCGCTCTCCGCTCTCCGTTCTCCGTTCTCCGCTCTCCGCTCTCCGCTCTCCGCTCTCCGCTCTCCGCTCTCCGCTCTCCGCTCTCCGCTCTCCGTTCTCCGCTCTCCG
>JBDRSE010000106.1:0-5584 GCA_043825095.1 bacterium | reverse complement strand
TCGAGCGGCTCCAGGCGCTCACCGGCTACTGGGCAGCCAAGTACGGGGTGAGGATCGAGTGGAGCGGCTTCACGGGCCGCGTTTCCGGCAAGGTGCACGGCGTCAAGTTCGACGGGATCATGCAGGTGGACGGCGACCGTCTGTGGGCCGACATCAAGACCGGCTTTCTCGCCGAGCGGCTGGGCGGCAGGAAGTACGTCCAAGGCAAGCTCGACGACTACTTAGACCCCGCTCACGCCCTCCCGGACCTGCGGGCCCGCGTGCCCTGAGCGCGGGCATCTCCGCGGATCTGCACCCGGCCGATTCGTGGCGCTTGAGTCCCGGCCGTGGGTGTGCGACCCTCGATGCTGGGAAAATCTCGTCAATCGAACTGACCGGGATGGTGTGAAATGAAGCGTTTGCAGGGACTCCTCGTTGGGTTCGCCACGATCGTCGTGGCGTGCGGCGGCTCGGAGAAGATCGACGTCGGGCATGAGAATCCACCCGGGTGGGAAGTGGGCAACGTGGAGGTGGCGGACGGCGTCATCGTGGTGCCGGACGACATGGACGTGACCGTGCGGTCGCACTCCCTGGCCTTTGCCGCGGCGGATATTCCCCGTTTGGGCTCGGTCCAGGAGGGGACGATCCTCGTCTCCGGCCGCGACATGGGGTTTCTCCGGCGGGTCACCGCCGTCTCAGAGGCCGGGGAGGAGGTGCTCTACGACACGGAGAACGCGTCCCTGGCAGAGACGTTCGTGTCGGCCGACGTCGCCGGAGCGATCCCCCTCGCCTTCGAAGGGGAGCAGGCCTCGCAGAAGGACATCGAGTTCGGTGTGGACTTCAGCGGCCACGAGATCGTGAGCTCGGGGGGCGTCACCCTCACGCTCTCGCAGGCGGGCGTGAGCTTCTCGCCCTCCATGGAGATCGACTTTTCCATCGCCAACGGCGCGCTGGAGCAGCTCCGACTGGAGATCATCGGCCAGCTCGATCTGGCCCTCGCGGCGCAGCTCTCGGTGTCCGCAAGCGGCACCTACAGTCGTGACATTACGCTCTGGGAGTCCTCCCCCGTCGTCACCACCATCTGGGTGGGCGTCGTCCCGGTGGTGCTGGTGACCCGGCTGAAGCTCGAGGCCGGCTTTGGGCTCACCGCCGAAGGCTCCATGTCCCTGGAGGCCGGCGCGGCGTTCGGCTCCACCGTGACGCTGGGGGCGCAGTACCTGAACGGGAGCTGGACGCCCATCTCCACCACCGAGTTCGAAGTCACGCCCATCGGCCCCACGCTGGATTTGCACGCCGGCGCCGGCCTGCGGGTCTATCTGCGACCCTCGGTGGAGTGTAAGCTGTACGAGGTGGCGGGGCCGAAGCTCGCCCTCGAGCCCTATGGCCAGTTCACGGCGTCGTTGCTCCCGCCGCCGCCGGGCTGGGAGCTCTCCGCAGGCATCGCCGCGAATCTGTCGGTGCGCTTGGAGGTGATGGACCATCTCTTTGCCGACTGGAGCCACACCCTGTTCGACCTGAATTGGCCCCTGGCGTCGGGCACCTTTGTGGGCTGCGAGGATCAGGACGGCGACCAGCAGAACGGGCGGGATCCGGTGACCTGCCCGGACGGGCCGGACTTCTGCGACAACGACCCGAACAACTGGACCCAGCACGCCTGCCAGTACTGCGTGGACAACGACGCTGACGGCTACGGCGTCGACTGCGATCGCGGCGACGACTGCGACGACGCGGACCCGGGGATTCACGAAGGGTGCCCGCTGTGCGGCAACGGTGTCGTGGATCACGGCGAGGAGTGCGACGACGGCAACGTGACCGCCGGGGACGGCTGCTCCGACACGTGCACCCTCGAGGTGGCGCCGGGGTGCGGCAACGGCGTGCTCGAGTACGGCGAGGGGTGCGACGATGGGAACCCCACGGACTGCGACGGCTGCTCGGCCCAGTGCGCGGTGGAGGCCTGCGGCAACGGCGTGCCCGAGTGCGCCGAGGAGTGCGACGACGGCAACACCACGTCCGGAGACGGCTGCACCGCCGCCTGCGGGCTGGAGGTGGCGCCGGGGTGCGGCAACGGGGTCCTCGAGCCCGGGGAGGCGTGTGACGACGGCAACGCGACCGCCGGGGACGGCTGCTCCCCCACGTGCACGGTCGAGGCGGCGGGCACCTGCGGAGACGGCGCGGTGCATCCCACGGAAGGGTGCGATGACGGCAACGTCGCCGACTGCGACGGCTGCAGCGCGCAGTGCGCGGTGGAGGGCTGCGGCAACGGAGTGCCGGAGTGCGCCGAGGCGTGTGACGACGGCAACACCGTCGGCGGAGACGGCTGCTCGGCCACCTGCACGCTGGAGGTCGCGGCCGGGTGCGGCAACGGCGTGCTGGAGCCCGGGGAGGAGTGTGACGACGGCAACCTGGCCAGCGGGGACGGCTGCTCGGCGGCGTGCCAGCTCGAGGGCGCCACGGACTGCGGCAACGGCACCCAGGACGCCGGCGAGGAGTGCGACGACGGCAACAACGTCAACGGAGACGGCTGCACGGCCCACTGCCGCATCGAGGTGCCCGGGATCTGCATCACGGACTACCTGCTTGCCTGCGGCGACTCCCACGCGCACAACAACGGCGGCCCGGGGGCGACGCAGCACATCCACGACTACGGCTGCTCCGGCTGGGTGGAGACGGGACCGGAGTACGCCTACACCTTCACCGCCCAGGTGAACGGACAGGTCACGGCGACCTTGTCTGACATGACCGAGGACCTCGACCTCTTCGTGCTCAGTGACCTGGGAACGGCGTGCGACACGGCGAACAGCTGCCTGGACATGGGGGACACCACCGTGTCTTGGGCGGCCGCGGCGGGGAGCACCTACTACCTCGTGGTGGATGGGTATCAGGGCGCGGTCGGCGACTACCAGCTCTCGGTGACCTGCGGCGTGTGTGGCGACGGCAACCTCGATCCCGGCGAAGATTGCGACGACGGCAACACCGTGGACGGGGACGGCTGCGACTCGGCGTGCATGTACGAGGTCGTCGGGAGCTGCACGCCGGCGACGACCATCCAGTGCGGCGCCACGGTGAACGGCAACAACGGCGCGGCCGGCTCCACCGACGCCATCGACCTGTACAGCTGCGGTGGGTGGGCGGAGACCGGTCCGGAGTACGCGTACACCTTCGTGGCCCCCGCGAGCCAGAACGTCTCCGTGGAGATCACCAATTCCAACGCGCTGCTCGACGTCTACGTGCTGGAGGAGCTCGGCGGGGGCTGTCTGGCCGACGACTGCCTCGACTACAGCGACTGGCAGGTGACCTGGAGCGCCACGGCGGGCACCACCTACTACATCGTCATGGAGGGATTTCAGGGCGACGTGGGAGACTACACGCTTCAGGTGACCTGCAACTGACCGGCTGTCGTCCGTTCCCCTCCGCTCCCCTCCGCTCCATGGCACCGCGAGACTTGACCGGTAGTCCCTCACGCCACTCGTAACCTCGCCCCGTTCCGGGGCTCGGTTCCTCGTTTTCGCTGGATCCGTTCCGCAGCGTCACAAATTCGCATTCGGGGTGGGGAAGTGGACGCTTTGCCCCCACTTCGCCCTCGGGTCCAGCCTCCCGCTTCCCCGTCTCCCGTCTCGCGAGCCCGAGCTCGAGCCCGATTCCCCGCTCCCGGACCTCGGGTCCCGCCTCCCGCTTCCCCGTCTCCCGTCTCGCGAGCCCGAGCTCGAGCCCGATTCCCAGCTCCCGGACCTCGGGCCTCGTGCTCGGTTTCGTTCTCGGGAGAGGCGTGAGGCGTGAGGCGTGAGGCGGACTCGTGGATTTCCGATCAAGTCTCATGGCACCGCCACTCCTGTTGATCATTCCCTCGCGCGCTGGCAGCATGCCCGAATCGGCTCCCCCGGAGTCGGGCTGACGAACACATGAGCTGGCTGGCTGTCATCGGAATCGCCATCGGACTCGCCATGGACGCCTTCGCGGTGTCCATCGCGGCCTCCGTGGTGCTGCCGAAGGTGACGCCGCGGCACTACTTCCGCTTCGCCTTCCACTTCGGGCTCTTCCAGGCGGGCATGCCGGTGCTGGGCTGGCTCGCGGGTCGCACCGTCGCGACCTGGGTCGCCGCCTGGGATCACTGGCTGGCCTTCGGCCTGCTGGCCGTGGTCGGTGGCCGCGCCATCTTCGAAGCGATCACCGGCGGACCCGACATGGAGAACCGCAACGTGGATCCCACCCGCGGCCTGTCGCTGATCGTGCTCTCCCTGGCCACCAGCATCGACGCCTTCGCCGTGGGCCTCGGCCTGGCGTGGCTGCAGTGGTCCATCTGGCTGCCCGTGCTCGTCATCGGCGTGATCACCGCGGCCCTCTCCGCCCTGGGCATGTTCCTCGGCCAGCGCCTCGGCTCGCGCTTCGGCGCCCGGGCCGCCGTCGCCGGCGGCGTGGTGCTCATCGCCATCGGCGTCAAGATCCTCTGGGACCACCTCGCGATGTGAGCGAGGCGTGCCGGTAGACGTCCCTATCAAACGAGACAACGCCAGCCCTTGGCTGCGGCCCGTACTGAGACAATCCGTCAACACTGGCCAAACAGAACCGACTTACTCTACAATTAGCGATAAAATATTTAATCACGAATAGTTTTGTGTTTTAGGTACATCCGCTCATTCAATTTACGTCATTTCCGTCAATGACGGAAATTACAAACTCACAGGTCAGTCAGTCCGCGTCCGCAGAAGCCCCCCGAGTGTTTTTCACATTGCGCCTGGCAATGCCTGGACGACGAGGAAAGCTGGCGTGAGACACGGGGCTGGCGCTCGTTGCCGCTGGCCTCGTCAACGAGCGCAGCTTTGGTGCGGGCTGGTTGGTGTACGTCTCCCCGCTCGAGCGACGCGACCGGATCCGGAACGGACGACGCGACCTACAGCATCTTCAAGCGGCCCCTGCCGGTGGAGCCGGCGTCGGGCGAACCCCCGCAGATCATCACCTCGGGCCTGCGCTCGGTGGGGCAGCTCGCCGTCGGCGGGCCACACGTCTACTGGGTCGAGCGGGGCGAGTACAGCGTCGCCGACGATGATCGGATCCTGCGCATCCTGAGGTAGGGTCGGGGGAGGCTGAGACCCGCCAGCTCCACGCTCGGGCTTTTCTCAGGATTCCCTGGGCAGCGCGAAGAGCTGACAACGATCCAATCGCCCGCGAAGCTGGCGCGGGGCTCGCGGTTGTCCACGGTGGGGCGCGGCGAGCCCCTGAAGGAGGCACGTCGACGCGCCCCCGCGGTGGGCAGCTTGCGAGCACCGTGACAGCGAGCATGCCATGCCGGAAGGCGACTTGTCGTAGAGGTGACAAGGGTTGGGTGAGTTATCATCAGGTGCTTCCGGTCGTAATGCGACACAAGTCGGGAGGGGTTCGCAGCCCTCGAGAGATAGGTCGCCTGGGGCGACGCAAGTCGGGAGGGGTTCGCACCCGGCTCTCGGATCCGATGCAACACAGAGACGTCTACACGGCACGCCGCAGCGGAGCGGAGCCTGAGCGGAGGGGATCGCGACAAGCCCGACATCGCGAGCCGAGCGAAGCGAAGGCGAGATTGGCGGGCGGGCGCGATCCCCGGAGCGATTGGGCGAAGCGGAGCGGGCTTCGC
>JBDRSE010000105.1:0-36899 GCA_043825095.1 bacterium | reverse complement strand
ACCCCCCGGAAGAGACGGAAGCGATCGCCGACGCCGATGACGACGAGCTGGCGAAACCCCCCGCGGTCGGGGACGGTGGGCCTGTCGACGACGCCGACGTCGGCGACGACGACGTCGTCGTCGCTGGGCTGGACGTGGCGTCGCACACGACAGCCGTGTCTGTCGGGACGCGCTCCCTGGCGATGTACGATCCGCTCACGGCGTACATCCAAGAAACCCGTCGCTACCCGCTGATCTCGCGTGAAGAAGAGTCCGAGATCGCCAAGAAGTTCGTCGAGGAGGGCGACCCGACGGCCGCCCGTCGATTGGTCACGGCCAATCTGCGCCTGGTGGTGAAAATCGCGCACGAATATCGCAAGGCCCATCAGAATCTGCTGGATCTGATCCAGGAGGGCAACGTGGGTCTGGTCCAGGCGGTGCAGAAGTTCGACCCCTACCGTGGGGTGAAGCTGTCCACCTACGCGGCGTGGTGGATCCGCGCGTACATCCTCAAGTTCATCCTGAACAACTGGCGCATGGTGAAGATCGGGACCACCCAGGCCCAGCGCAAGCTGTTCTTCAATCTGCGGAAGCAGAAGGATGAGCTCGAGAAGCGGGGGATCACACCGACGGCGCAGAATATCGCGCGGGCGCTGGATGTGTCCGAAACCGAGGTGGTGGAGATGGAGCGACGCCTGGCGGCGCCGGACCTGTCGCTCAGCGCCCCCCTGGGCAAGGATGACAGCGGAAGTCGAGATTTCTACGACGTGCTCCCCACGGGCGGCGCTCCCCCGGACGAGGAGGTTGCGAGCGCGGAGTTCCGGGATATCCTCTCGCGGAAGCTCGAGGTCTTCGCCCGGGACCTGCACGGGCGGGACGCGGTCATCTATCGAGAGCGGCTGATGAGTGACTCTCCGCTGACGCTCAAGCAGATCGGCGATCAGTATGGAGTGAGCCGAGAGCGCGCCCGACAGCTGGAGAAGCGGCTGCTCGGAAAGCTCCGGGACTATCTCCGGGAAGAGATGGGGGATGCCGTGGAGATCGCCATGGGCTGGGAGTAGGGGACACGTCCCGCCCCGCCTGAGCTCCCGTCCTCGAGGATGCTCGCGGGGGGCTCGAAACGCCTTCCTTATTAATAGGGTCACCGGAAGGGGCTGCCAATGAGTGAGTCGCGTGACCGGGGTAGGGGGTGTCTGTACGTGGTGGGGACGCCGATCGGGAATCTGGAGGACCTGGGGGAGCGGGCGAGGCGGGTGCTGGGGGAGGTGGACATCGTGGCGGCGGAGGACACGCGGACCGCGGGGCGATTCCTGCAACGAATCGGGGTGAAGGCGCGGCTGGTGTCGGTATTCGAGGGCAACGAGCACGTGCGCGCGCAGCAGCTCGTGCGCCAGCTCCGGGACGGGGAAACAGTGGCGATGATCACTGAGTCGGGGACTCCGGCGATCTCGGACCCGGGTGGGGTGCTGGTGGCCGCGTGCGTCGCCGCGGATGTGACCGTGGTGCCCATTCCTGGGCCTGCCGCAGTGACGGCGGTGTTGTCGGCCTCCGGTCTGGACGTCGGCCGGTTTCGGTTCGAGGGGTTTCTGCCGCGGCGAGGGGGCGAGCGTCGGCGGCGGATCGACTTCTGGCGCCGGGATCCGGCTGCGGTGGTGGTCTATGAGTCACCCCACCGGCTGGCGGCGACCCTCGCGGAGCTGGCGGAACGCTTGGGTCCCCGCCGAGCCGTGGTGGCACGGGAGGTCACAAAGCTCTACGAGGAGTTCGCACGCGGAACACTCCCCGAGCTCGCGAGTCGGTTCGGCGCTGGGCCGGTCAAGGGGGAGATCGTGATCGTGATCGAGGGCGCGGCCGCGGAGCAGGAGGCGCTCTCCGACGACGACGTGGAGCGGCTCGTGGACGAAGGGCTCGCCGCTGGGGAATCTCCCCGGGACATCGCCCGGAACCTGGCGGAGCTGACCGGGCGTTCTCGGCGAGCGCTCTACACGCTCGCGAACCACCGGCGTGATTTCGATCATTGACGCCGCGGGGTTTCCCTTCTAAATACGTTGTCCAGGAAGTGTGACGGGCCCCGACCCGGCCCGCTTCGGCTGGACGCTTCACCAGGAGACGTCGCCAGGAGACGGTGCCAGCTGACGTCGACAACCCGGAAGGCAGCATGACGCGGATTCGCAACTTCAGCATCATCGCGCACATCGACCACGGGAAATCCACTCTCGCCGATCGCCTGATCCAGCACGCCGGGTTGGTGTCGGACCGGGACTTTCGGGATCAGCTCCTGGACAACATGGACATCGAGCGCGAGCGCGGCATCACCATCAAGAGCCAGACGGTGACCTTGCCCTACACGGGAAGCGACGGTGAGGAGTACTCGCTGAATCTGATCGACACTCCGGGCCACGTCGATTTTTCCTACGAGGTGTCGCGCGCGTTGGCTTCCTGCGAGGGGGTGCTGCTGCTCGTCGACGCTGCCCAAGGGGTGGAGGCGCAGACCCTGGCCAACCTGTACGCAGCGCTGGAGCATGATCTCGAGATCATCCCGGTCATCAACAAGATCGATCTTCCCGCGGCGGACATCGATCGCGTTCGCGAGGCCATCGAAACGGAGCTGGGGCTGGACGGTTCCCAGGCGGTCCTGTGCTCGGCCAAGGTTGGGACGGGTGTGAACGACGTGCTCGAGGCCATCGTGACACGCATTCCCGCACCGAAGGGAAGTCCCGACGGCCCGCTGGCCGCACTGATCTTCGACGCCCACTACGATCCCTTTCGCGGGACCATCGTGGCCATGCGGGTGATGGATGGTGAGGTGCGTCCGGGGGATATCATCCGAACGATGTCCAACCGCCTCACCTACAAAGTGGAAGAGACGGGCTACTTCCGCATCGGGCGGGAGCCTCGGAAGGTGCTGCAGGCCGGAGAGGTGGGCTACCTCATCGCTGGGATCAAGACTGTCGGAGACACGCGGGTGGGCGACACGATCACCTTGGATGCGAGACCTGCCGCGGCGCCGCTGGAAGGGTTCACTGTCTCCAAGCCCGTGGTGTTTTCGTCGATCTATCCCGTGGCGAACGACGACTACCCGTCGCTGGTGGACGCGCTGGAGAAGTACTCGCTCAACGATGCGTCCCTCAGCTACCAGAAGGACTCGTCCGCCGCCCTCGGCCAGGGGTATCGCTGCGGCTTCCTCGGCCTGCTCCACCTGGAGATCGTGCAGGAGCGTCTCGAGCGGGAGCACGACCAGTCACTGATCATGACGGTCCCCAGCGTTGAGTACCGGCTGCACCTGCAGGGCGGGCGAGAGGTCACGGTGGACAACCCAGCCTACTGGCCGGATCCGATGTCGATCGCAGACGTGGAGGAGCCGTACATCCGCGCGTCGATTCTCATCCCGGAGCGTTACATGGGCGCGGTGATGAGGATTTGCATGGAGCGGCGCGCTGCCAATACGCGGTTCACCTATCCCTCGCCCGGACGAATGGAGTTCGTCGCCGAGATGCCTCTGGCCGAGGTGATCTTCGATTTTTACGACAAGCTGAAGAGTGTCACCCAAGGGTACGGCTCCTTCGACTACGAGCTCATCGACTACCAGAGGGCGGACGTGGTCAAGGTGGACATCCTCGTCAACAGCGAGCCGGTGGACGCGCTGGCGCTGATCGTGCACCGCGAGAATGCACGCGCGCGCGCGCTCCATGCCTGCGAGCGATTGCGAGAGGAGATCCCGCGCCAGCAGTTTCGCGTGGCCATTCAGGGGGCCATCGGTGGGAAGATTATCGCCCGCACGACAATTCAGCCCTTCCGCAAGGACGTCACCGCCAAGTGTTACGGCGGAGACGTGAGCCGCAAGCGCAAACTGCTCGAGAAGCAGCGGAAGGGAAAGAAGCGCATGAAGATGGTGGGCAACGTAGAGATCCCACAGCGCGCCTTTGTCGCGGTGCTCAAAACCAACAATGAGTGAGCGCTCGCCCGCCGAAGCCGCCGGCCTCTACCTCCACGTCCCGTTCTGCCGCTCCAAGTGCCCGTACTGTGATTTCGCCTCGATCACCGAACATTCGCTCGTCGCGCGTTGGCAGGCGACGGTGCTGGAGGAGGCGCGGCGACCCGAGAAGGTCTTCGGCCGCTTCGATTCATTGTATCTGGGCGGGGGGACCCCGAGCGTGCTCCCGCTCGAAACCCTCGAACGGCTCCTGCGGGGGGTCAGGGACGCCTTTTCGTGGATGCCCGATGTTGAGACGACCTTGGAGGTGAACCCGGAGGATGTGACCCGGGAGGCGGCCATCGCCTGGTGTGGGCTCGGCATCAATCGAATCAGCGTGGGCGTGCAGTCCTTCCACGAAGACGAGCTGCGGTTCCTCGGCCGAAGGCACACCGCGCAACAGGCGCGGCGGGCGGTGGAGCTCGTGCGGGAGCACGGTCCGGAAAACGTGGGACTCGATTTGATGTACGGGTTCGCGGGTCAACAGCGGGCGCGTTGGCGGGCCACCCTGGCGGCGGCGATCGCATTCGAACCCGCGCACCTGTCGTGCTACATGCTGACGATCGAATCCGGAACGGAGCTCGGTCGGTGGGTCGCCGATGGGAGTGTTCGAACCCTGAGCGAGCGGTTGGAGCGAGCATTCTTTTTGGACACTGCAGAGGAGATCCGATCGCGCGGATACGTCCATTACGAGATCTCTAATTTTGCGCGCGACCTCTCGAAGAGATCTCGTCACAACCAAAAATATTGGCGGCACGTGCCGACGCTTGGCCTCGGTCCGTCCGCGCATTCGTACTGTGATCGCGCGCGATGGTGGAACGTTGACGACGTGTCGGAGTATGTCAGTCGCGGGGAAACGGCGGGTGATGTGCGGGACGGTTGCGAGTCGCTGACGGCAAAACAGATTCAGCTCGAAACGCTGTTTCTAGGGCTTCGCACGGCGAATGGCGTGGCGAACGATTTTTTACACACGCTCCCGAATGGGGTCGCGACCGTCGCGGTTTTGGTGCGGGAAGGACTGCTCGTCGCAGAGGGTGATCGCGTCGTTCCGACACTCGATGGATTCGCTCTCGCAGACGGTTTGCCGTTGCGATTCGAACTCTGAAACGTGATCTCGGCCGGGATCTCACCTCTGATGGCCGAACACTTTTTCGTCGCTTTTTTGGTCCAGGAAAATTGAAACATGGTGTCGTGTGTGTAAAAATGTCTTCTCAGTAAGGTGAACGTTGACTGTTGGGAACTGCCAATGCGCGACGACGAACTCACAGCTCAACTGGAAGTGCCCGGACTTGGCAGGGCCGGGTTTGAGGAGTGCGAGATGATTCATTTGAGTCACCTCGTGATTGTTAACCGCGATAGGTCGAACGAGCTTGAACAAACCGTTTAACACGGGAGGGACAAAACATGGCTACGAAGACCAAAAAACCGGCGGCGAAAAAAAAGGTCGCCAAGAAGAAACCAGCGGCTAAGAAAAAGGTCGCCAAGAAGAAAGTAGCGAAGAAGAAGGTAGCGAAGAAGAAGGTCGCCAAGAAGAAAGCTGCCCCCAAGAAGGCAGCGAAGAAGAAGGTGGCCAAGAAGAAGGTAGCGAAGAAGAAGGCCGCCCCCAAGAAGGCTGCCCCCAAGCGGACGACGACTGCGCGACTGGTCGTAAAACGCTCGAAGCGCTGCTGACGAACCGGCCTTTCCCGGCGGCCGGTGTCGGAGACAGCTCCGGCAGCAAACGCCAGGAAGCCGCGTCCAGCTCATTTCCTGCCATTGATGCTGGACGCGGATTCTCCCCTGAATCCAGCTCCTAACCGCGATTGACCCTTCTTTTGAGCGTGACACGACTGGTGGTCTGCGCCCCGCCCTGCCTCACCCTGCCAGGCGGGGTGACCGTGCGCGGCGTTCGTGTTTCTTCGTTGACCTGTCTTACAGCATCGGGGATGATATTGGCACATGGACGTGCTGAATAAACTCGGACGGCTGATAAGGCTCGGCGGGATCCTCGGTTTGGCCCTCGGCGCCTTGGCTGTGTCGGTGTGTAGCGACAGCCCCGGGGCCGACGGCGACGCGGCGACCCAGGACGCCGCCGGTCCGGTGGACGCCGCTGCGCAGCCCGACGGCGGTGTGGACGGCACGGTGACCGACGCGCAGTCGTCTACGGACGCCGAGCTGCCGGATGCTCGCCTCTGGGACGTGCTCTGCGAATAGATCCAGCCTCCCTGCCATGATCGACGAGGGTGCCGCTCGTCCCACGGTGCTCTTTCACGCCCCGACCCAGCTCACGACGTATTGGGTGAGCGATGGCAGCGGGCTGACGTCGGGCGGTCGACGCTCCCACGCGCCCTCGAGGCCCGCCTCCCGGGCGGCGAGCTCGAAGTGGCAGATGCCGATTCCGATGTCGATGCGTTGCAGGTCCACGTCAGGAATTCGAGTCAGCTTGTTGTGATAGAACCGGGAGCGTTGCAGGAAGAAGTGGAACACCGGACGGTTGGGATCGCGGAGGACCCGCCAGGGTTGGCGATTGGAGGCAGAGGGTGCCAGCCGGACCATCTCCAGGGGCGTCTGATAGGGACCCGCCTCGCGGGCAGTGAGGGGCGAGCCGAAAGTGTGGAAGAACAGCGCCTCCCAGGGCTGGCGTTTGTGCGAGCCCGCGCCCAGCCGAATCAGCACGTCCCGGAGCGCTCGTCGTTCCGTGCCGATTCCGACGGGGCTGATTGCGGGCACCACTTCGTCGGGCTGCGCCCCGATCCGCTCGGCGAAGCTGCTTCGATTCAGGGTCCCCCCTACCCAGCAGGTCCGTAGGCCCAGGTCCGTAGCGTGCAGGATTGCGCGCTCGAAGCTGTAGCCGAAGTCCTCCATGGCGAACTCGGCTCGCGTCACTGCGCCGATGAGGTAGCATCGGGCACCCTTGATGATGCCGTAGGTGCCGTACTTTCGAAGCTCCAGGAAATTCGGGGGCTCCACGTCGGCGAGCTCGATTCGGACGCTGCTTCCAAAGGGAGTTGCTGGACCGTTGCGGACAGCGGCTTCGAGCCGCTCCCTCGACTCCGGCGCGATGGGGCGATCTTCGTATGCGCGCCAAGAGCTGCGTTCGCGGATCACGTCGGGCGCGGGACGAGAGAAGATCATCGTCGGCTCCTTCCCGGGAAGGCTGGCTGGAATGACGAACGAATCGAGGACTCGGCCGAGAAGTCGGGAGTCGGGTACCCAGCGGCGCTACCAGCGTTCGCGGTCGCGGCCGCCGCCGTCGCCGCCGCCGCCGTAGCCACCGCCACCGCCACCGCCACGTCTCCCACCACCACCACCGCCACCGCCGCGGTTTTCGCGAGGGCGGGCTTCGTTCACCTTCAGGGGGCGGCCGTCCACCTCATGCTCGGCCAGGGCCTGGATGGCCTTGCGTCCTTCGGCCTCGTCCTGCATTTCAACGAACCCGAATCCGCGGGACCGCCCGGTCATGCGGTCTGTGATTACGTCGGCTGACTCTACTGTACCGTGCTGTTCGAACAGCGCGCGCATACCGGCGTCAGTCATGGAAAACGGCAAGTTGCCTACGTAGATCCTCACGTCTCTCAAACTCCTTGCCCGAGATGAGCTGTCCCCGAACCCACGCCGGTCCTCGGGCCGGGTCGGCGCGGTTCCTCGCCCCGGACGCCCCGGAGCCTCCAACGGACGGTACACAAGTTGGGCGCAAAAGCAAAGGTTCGGTTCGAGGGCGGGTGCAAATCCGATCCAACCCCGCTTGGTCCAGCAGGCCGATGATCTGAGTCGCGAAGCGACGAATCGATCTTCTGGAAGAAAACGACCGCTGCGATCTGCGCAGTGTCTGGCAGCCGGCCCGGCGCTGTGGGGCCACCACCCTGCTTGACCAGCGGGGCGACGGAGGCCTATGATATTTGTTATGATGACAACACCCGCAATTCAGCCGACGATCACCCAACGTGTGCGCGGATTTCTGGCCGCTCAGGGCGTTACCTTGCGGCCCTGGTCCGGGCTCGACGAAACTTACACCGAGCTCTACGGCCTGTTGTACAGGCGGAGGAGCGATCCCGCCTTCTGGCCGCACCTCACAGAGCTGCTGCACGCGGTGGTGGACGACGCCGTGGATCCGACTGGGCGGTCACGCTTGCCGGCCCGGCAGGCGGAGCTGCTCCGGTCCTGGGACATCACCGATCTGGTGAGCAAGCTGCGGGGGGCGCTGCCCCGGGAGGCGCCGAAGCGGGATCCGGGCGCGGTCCGCTCGTTTGCCGTACGACTCTCCTCAGCGGTCCTGGGAGGGTTTCTCCTCCTCGGCGTGGCCGCGGCAGGCTGCGATTCGGGGGACGCGAACCACAACAACAACCTGACGGGCGGGGACGCCGGCGCAGACGCCGCCGTGGTCGGGCAGGATGCCGGCCCCGGAGCCGACGCCGGGGCCTGGCACGACGGCTGTTCCCTCAACAGCGGATCGATTCTCTGGAACACGCTCGACGACGCGACCATTTCCGCCGACGAGAAGCGCACGTTGTGCGGTTGCTTTGCCTCCCTCAACGTCAGCTGGACCGATGGCTTGTCCCAGCTGTTCTCCACCGGCACGCCCCAGCAGATCGCCGCCGCCCTCGCCGAGATGGTCGAGTGCTGCAGCTTCGACGAGCAGCAGCTCGACGGTGACTATCAGGACGCCGAAGCGGAGTTTCTGCAAAACACGTGGTGCGAGCCGGCGGTCATCTACAAGGGTGTCGCCTTTCCCCGACGGCAGCTCTGAGCCGGCGTTCTTCTTTCCCCGATGGCGTAACCATGGCGAAGGATCCGGGCCCCAATCTCGCCGCGCGCGTCCCCCGTGAGCCCCGGCACTGTTTCTGGGAGATCACCGACGCGTGCAATCTCCGGTGCGTGCACTGCGAGGCGGACGCGGGGCGGGCGTCCGAGGACGAGCTGAGCACGGCTGAAGCCCTTGCCCTGGCTGAGGACCTGGCGCGGGCCGGCTGTCGGAACGTGAATCTGACGGGCGGGGAGCCCCTGGTCCGGCCGGACTGGGCCGACCTCGCGCGGCGATTGGCGGATCGGGGAGTTTCGGTCACGGTGATCACCAACGGCCTTCTGGTCGACGACTCCGTGGTGGCGGAGCTGGTGGCGAGTGGGGTGTCCGGCGTGTCCGTGTCCCTGGACGGGGAGCGGGCGGTTCACGACGCCATTCGTTTGCCTGTGGAGGCAACCGACGACTCTCGGCACGACGCGGCCCTGGGGGCCATCGAGCGAGTGGTCGCATCTCCGTTGAAGTGCGCGGTCATCACGCAGGTGCACCGCCGCAACCTGTCAGACCTCGGGACGATGCACGAGCGTTTGGCAGGGCTCGGCGTGGACGCCTGGCAGGTACAGCTCTGCATGCCCCTGGGGAGGCTGCTCAGGTATCGGAGCGAGTACCTGCTCGAGCCGGCGCAGCTCCCCGAGCTGGAGGAGCAGCTCGCGGGCTTCATCGACGACGGCCGGGTGCCCGTCGTGGTGGCCGACAACATCGGCTACTACAGTCCCCGAGAGCCCAAGCTCCGCGGCTCGCACCGGGGAAGGTCGTCCTTCTGGGCCGGCTGTCTGGCCGGCTGTCGCGTGGTTGCGCTCTGCGCCAACGGCGACGTCAAGGGCTGCCCGTCCCATCCGCGGCCCTTCGTGGTCGGGAACGTCAGGGAGACGCCCTTTGCGGAGCTTTGGGCCGATGGCTCACTGTTCTCCTACAACACGGCGTGGGACGAGACGCTCCTCGAGGGGAGCTGCGCGCGCTGTGCCTACCGCGGTGTGTGTCGCGCCGGGTGCACCACCATGGCGTACTCGGTCACAGGGACGATCTATGACAATCCGTTCTGCATCCAGCGGAGCCACGAGGGCGGGGAAGCGTAGATGAAGGGATGGTTCCATGGGAGTGCGATGTGCGGCACCTCCCGAGCGCAGCGAGGGTTCCCCCGGGGGGGGCGGAGGGGGCGCTGTGGCGCCTACCTCGTGAACGGTTGCCGATGAAGTACGTGCCGCGGACGTGCGTCTGGGAGCTCACGCTGGCGTGCAACGCCCACTGCGTGCACTGCGGCTCCTGGGCGGGGAGACCCCGGCCGGACGAGCTCGACACCCGGGAGGCGCTGGGCGTCATCGATGAGCTCGCCGCCCTGGGGTGCCGTTCGGTGACGCTGTCCGGGGGGGAGCCCCTGTTGCGGCGGGACTGGCCGCAGCTCGCGGCCGCCATCCGGGCAAGGTCCATGCGCCTGGAGCTGATCACCAATGGGCTCGGCGTGGTGGACCAGGCGGAGGCCGTCGCCGACGCGGGTTTTTTCGGCGTCACGTTTTCGGTGGACGGCCCCGCGGCGATCCACGACGAGCTGCGAGGGGTGAAGGGGGCGCTGGCCACGCTGCTGGCCGGCGCGGAGCGGCTCGTCGCCCGGGGCGTTCGAATCGGCGCCGTGACCCAGGTCAACCGGCGCAACCACCGCCGGCTCGCTGAGGTGCGCGCGCTGCTCATCGAGCACAGCTTCGAGGGGTGGCAGGTCCAGCTCACCATGAGCCACGGGCGGGCGGGGGAACGCGACGACCTCTGCCTGGAACCTTCGGCGCTGCCGGCCCTGGAGCGGCAGCTGCTCGCCCTCGGTGCGGGGGGAGAGCTCTTTGTCCAGGCGGCGGACAACATCGGATACATGAGCCGGAACGAGCCCCGCCTGCGCACCGGAATCGGGGAGCCGACCGAGTTCTTCCCCGGGTGCCAGGCCGGGCTTGGGGTCGTGGGCATCACCAGCAACGGCACGGTCCGGGGGTGTCTGTCGCTGCCCCCGGACGCGGACGAGGGGAGCATTCGGGAGCGCACGTTGACCGGGATCTGGAACGACCCCGAGGCGTTCGCGTACAACCGCCGGTTTCGCCTGGAGGATCTGCACGGGCCCTGCGCGGGCTGCCCTTTTGGCAAGGTGTGTCGGGGCGGGTGCACGAGCCTCGCCTATGCCGTCACCGGCCGGCCCCACGGAAACCGACACTGCCTGTTTCAGCTGTCCCAGCACGGGCAGGAGGAGCTGGATGGACAGGATCGGCAGGAGGAGGACGGGCCATGAGCCTCGTGGTCGTCGTCGCGGACAGCGTGCGGCACGACGCCTTCGGCTGCCTCGGGGGTGCCGGCACGGAGGTGGTGGACGGGCTGGCGGCGAGCGGGGTGCTCTTCGAGCGCGCCGTCACCGCCGCCCCTTGGACGGTGCCGTCCGTGGCGTCGATGTTGACCGGTGTGTACAGCCACCGCCTGGGGTTGGCCAAGTGGGAGCAGCCCTGGCCCGAGCACCATCCCTCGCTCTTCGAGCGGGCAGCCCGGGCCGGCTGGGAGGTGGCGTCCTTCGTCTTCGATCCGTCGCATCTGTTTCGCCGCGTGGAGGCCGCGGGGGTCTGCGGCTCGTCCCAGGACACCGCGGGGCTGCTCGCCTGGCTTCGGGCCCGTCGCGGGTCCCGGTTCTTTCTGTTCGTGCACTACTGGTGGACCCACATCCCGTACGTCGCCAAGCCCATGGACATCACCACCTGGCGGCAGGTCACCGATCAGGTGCTCGCGGCGATCCGGGCGGGGCCCGAGTCCCGCGCCGGTGTGAAGCGGCTGTATCAGCACGCCGTCACGCAGTTCAGCCAGGAGTGGCTCCCCCGGGTGCTCGAAACCCTGGAGCTCGATGACACCTGGGTGGTCGTGACCTCGGATCACGGGGAGTCCTGGGGCGAGCGGGAGGGCGTCACCGTGGACGACGTCTTCGACCTGCACGGCAACGGACTGTACGACGAGGTGCTTCGAGTGCCGCTTCTGGTGCGGCCTCCCGGGGGAGGGCCGGCCCGTCGGGTCCCCGAGCTGGTCCGCACCGTGGATCTTCTGCCGACGTTGGTCGAGCTGCTGGGGTTCGATGTCCCCGAGCCGCAGGAGCCCTTGGACGGTGTCTCCCTGGCGCGCTGCGTGACCGGAGGGGAGCCGCCGCCCGCGCTGGACGCGATCTCGGTGAAGAGCCGGGACTTCGTGGATCACCCGACCCTGCCGGAGTCACCGGCAGAGCTCTGGAGCGGTTTTGCCCTCACCACCCGAGGTCGCAAGCTGATCTGGGAGCCGGAGACGAATCGTCGCCTGGCCTTTGATCTCGTGCGGGATCCCGGGGAAACCGTGGATGTCAGCGGCGGGGCCGCCCGGGAGCTGGAACCGGGATGGGAACGGCTCGCCCGGGAGCTGGAGCGGGCCCGGGTGGGCGTGTGGCAGGAGGAGGACGTCAAGCGGGTCCAGGACCGGCTGCGGCGACTGGGGTACATCGATTGAGCGCCCGGGCGAAGCGGGTGGCGGTGATCGGCCTGGACTGCGCCGCGCCGGAGCTGGTGTTTCGCAGGTTCGCCGAGGCGCTGCCCAATCTTGGCCGCCTGAGACGGTCCGGCGTTTGGGGCGAGCTCAGGAGCGTGGTGCCGGCCATCACCATCCCCGCCTGGGCCTGCTCCATGTCCGGCCTGGACCCTGGGCAGCTGGGCATTTACGGCTACCGGAGCCGGGAGGGCCACGGCTACGAGCAGCGGCTCGTGGACGCCACGGCGTTGCGGCGTGTGTGTGTCTGGGATCTGCTCTCCGCCGCCGGTGAGCCGGTGATCGTGCTCGGCGTTCCTCCGTCGTACCCGCCGCGGCCCCTCAACGGGGTTCAGGTGGGGTGCCTGCTGACACCGCACACCGGCGTGTCGTACACGTACCCCCCGACGCTGAAGGGTGAGATCGCCGAGGTGCTCGGCGAGTACGTCGTGGACGTGGAGGAGTTCCGAACGGACCGGAAGGAGCGTCTGCTCGAGGAGATCGCGGAGATGACCCGGCGCCGGTTCACGCTCTTTCGGCACCTGCTGCGGAGCCGCGCCTGGACCTTTGCGATGATGGTCGAGATCGGCGTGGACCGGATGCACCACGCCTTCTGGGCCGAGCTCGACGAGTCCCATCCACGCCACGTCCCGGGGAATCCGCACGCCGGGGCGCTGCTCGCGTACTATCGGCTGGTGGACGCCGAGCTCGGCCGGGTGCTGGACGAGCTGGAGGACGACGACGCGTTGCTGGTGCTCTCCGACCATGGCGCCAGGCCCATGCTCGGCGGTGTGCGCATCAACGAGTGGCTTCGGCGAGAGGGATACCTGGTGCTGCGTCGTGAGGTTAAACAGACAACCCCGGTGACCGCGGACCTCGTGGACTGGTCCCGAACCCGCGCTTGGGGCGCCGGCGGGTACTGCGGCCGGGTCTTTCTGAACGTGCGGGGGCGAGAGCCCGAAGGGGTGGTGGACGCAGAGCAATTAGCAGCGCTGCGGGACGAGCTCTCCGCGGGGCTCGCAGGCATTCGGGACCCACAGGGTCGCCCCCTCGATACCAGGGTCTTCGTGCCCCAGGAGCTGTACCGGGAGTGTCGCGGGGTGCCCCCAGACCTGATCGTCTATTTCGGGGGGCTGGACTACCGCGCCGTGGGATCCGTGGGTCCGGGCGGGCTGTTTGCCGACAACGATCTCGGACCGGACGGCGCCAACCATGACGAGCAGGGGATCTTCCTGCTGCGCGCCCCGGGCGTGCCGTCCGACCGGGAGCTCGAAGGACTCCGGCTCATCGACTGCGGACCCACCCTGCTGGAGCTTCTGGGCCAGCCCGTTCCCGAGGGCTTGGTCGGTCGGCCGATGTCCTTCAGCGAATCGCCGCGGGATCGTTGAAGCGGTTGAAAGCTCCCCCTCAAATGTGACTGGGTTGGCGGGCCGGAGTCCGGGGCGGGGCCTTTTGCACGCCGGTCTGTTGAATCACGCTGGGCGCCACGTACACCTTGAGCCTCTTCATGGAGGCGAGCACGCACAGATCCGACGGGCGCGCGTCGATTGCGTGGCGCTTGTTCTTGGCGTCACGTAGCATCAAACGGCCGATGTAGACCTTGTTCTTGATGGCCACCACCTCCAGCCGCTGGATCCGTGCCTTGAGCTTTTTCAGCACCTCCACCAGCAGGTTGTGGGTGAGGGGGCGCGCCGGCAGGATGCCCGTCAGGCCCATCTGGATGGCCTGGGCCTCCCGGGCTCCGATCCAGATGGGCACCACCACGTTTCCGGCGGCGTTCTTGAGCAGCACCACGTGGCTGCCGCGGATGATCGCCACCCGGTCCACGCTCATCGCGACGCTCTTCGCCTTGCCGCCCACGCTCCCGGCCACGGCGCTTGGGGACCGGGCTCCCAGCAGGAACGACGCCGTTGCGAGCGCCGCCACTACTCGCGCGCCACGCCTCCTCGTCTTCACGGTTTTCATCGTGTCACCCCTACGCGGTTGCGTCGATTATTGACCACCTTGCGGCGCAGCGCCAGGGTGTTTTCGAAATGGCGGTTGGGGATCTACCGGTAGGCGCCGGGACGCAGGTAGCGCGGCGCGTGGTGCACCGTGGCGGCGTAGGGGCGGTCCCCGGCGCGGCGCAGCTTCTGCTGAAGCGACTGGTGGTAGGAGACGAGGTACTCGAGCATGAGCACCCACGCCTCGGTCATCTCCGGCACGGACACCACGTCCTCCCCCGGCACGTGCACGAAGCCGCCGATGATGTTCGTGCCGGGCAGCTCCAGGCTCAGGCGCTGCATGATCTTGAAGAAGAGGTAGTTGCACAGGTACGCCCCGGCGTTGTCCGAGATTGCCACCGGGAAGCCGTGCTGCTCGAGCAGCTCGAGCAGATCCGCCAGGGGCAGGGTAGAGCTCAGCTCGTCCGGTTCGTCTATGTCGATGGGGCCGCCGTGCTTGACGTTGCCGTCGATGTCCTCACCGCTGGCAAAGTTGGCGGCAGTCGACTCCAGGCGAATGAACAGCTCGCCCATGGCCACGCCCGAGCCGATGGCGATGGGGGGGCGCAGCCGCACATACTCGGCGAGGAACATCGCCGGCGCCTCGTCCCACAGCACCGGCACCTCGATGGCCCTGACGTCGTAGCCGCCGATCAGCGTGGCATCCAGGGGCGCCACCGCACCCCAGGATGGGTTCACCTCCACACCCTCGAAGGGGCCGTACCCAGAGAGCAGGATGATGGGGGCGACGTCGATGTCCAGGTTCACCACCTGGCGACAGGAGAGATTGCCGCAGTCGCCCTCGATCCAGATCTCGGCCTCGTAGTGACCGGAGCGGATCGGGATGCCGGTCACGCTGCCCAGCGCATCCAGGGTCAAGCCCGCGGGCAGCTCACCGGCGGCGAGGGTGTAGGTAGTCGCCCCTCCGTCGGGGTTCCAGGAGGTGAGGGCGTGGCTGTACTCGAAATCGATGCGCCCCAGGGGACCGGTGACGTCAACCGGATCCGGAGGCACGGCCGCGTCGGGCGGGTGGTTGCCGTCCCCGTCAGAGTTGCCGCAGGCGCCGGCCAGGAGCGTCAGCAGAACAGTCAGTCGAAGGGTCGATCGCATGGTGCGCCTCGTGAGCATGGTCTTAACCGGCATTATACACGACCGGGTCGCGGCCGTGTCCAGGGAGTGTCTGCCGGGCGGGCGCTGCGGTACGTGGCGTGGGGCAGGGGCAGGGAGATCCTCACCGTCGGCGGGCGGGACAGTGGTCGCAGCGGACGCGGGTCCAGTCCCGCGGGCCAGGCGTACCGCTCGTGGTGCAGGCTGTCCTCGCAGATCGCCAGCCGCGTGGGCTCGTGGAGCGTGCGCGCCAGCTCCACCCGAACGTCCTTGTCGCCACATTGGGCGATCAGGGCGTCGAGGGCGCCGGGGTCCAGCACGACGTCGTGCAGCGTCGGTGGGGGGGGATCGTCGGGACGCGTCCCGGACGCGGTGGTGGCCGCGTCGCCTGCCCACCAGCTTTCCTCTCCCGTTTCCCCGGGAGGCGGAGCAAAAGGGTCCACCGGTCGCCCGTGGTGCCACAGCATGAAGTGCAGGTGCGGCGGCACCCAGGGGAACAAGCTGGTCATGTCCACCCCGGACGCCCCGCTCAGGCCCACGGTGTCGCCCCGGGCCAGGGGTTGCCCGATCCGGGCGATCACGCGGCACAGGTGCGAGTACTGGGTGGTGACGCCCTCGCCGTGGTCCACGGTGGCGGTGAGCCCCCCTCGCAGCCAGCGGTCCCTGACCGATACCAGCACCCCCGGCGCCGCGGCTCCCAGCACCGTGCCGATGGGAATCACGAAGTCCGTGCCGTCGTGATCGTCGTAGGTGAGGCGCCCGCCGCGGAAGTCACGGCAGGCGCGCCGCGTGACCCGGTTGCGGTACGTCTTGCCGCCGTTCACCCGATCGAACAGGTTGAAGATCGGCGCGACGCCGTCGGAGGGGACCAGACCCAGGTACGCGGGCCAGGAGAGATCCGGTCGGACGAGCCCCAGGGAGCTCGGATCCAGCTCGAATCCTCCTCCGGCGAATCGGCGGGTGACGAGATGGCACAGGTCGTGACACACTTGGGGTGGTCCGCGAATGCCGAACCTCTCGCGGATCGGCGGTAGGGCCGTGCTCCGGTTCATGCGCTGGAACATGGTCCCTACTATACCGCGACTGGCGTGAGCGTGCAGTTGCTTGTCAGTGCCCGGTCGTGCTTTGATTCAGCAAAGGTGAGCTCGGCCTTCAGGAGCCTGCGCATGAGACGACTCTGGCTGTTGGTCATTCCGTTGCTCGGGTGCCAAACCGGCACCTCGCTGCCGGACCGCAGTGACCCCAGGCGGCAGGTCCGGCTGGACACGCCGCTGCACGAGATTCATCAGGTGTATCGGATCGCGGGCGTGGTGCGCGCGCAGAAGGTGGGCGCTCCCCGGGAGGTGACGGTCAAAGGGGACCTGATCGCCGGGGAGGTGATCCTCCAGCGGACGCGCTGGGATCTGCTCTACATGGGGCAGTCCGCGGCGCACGGGCTCGGTCTGCGCGCGAAGTACATGAAGCTGCCCGAGCCCGAGCGCAGCAAGCACCTGCGGCGGGTCGACAACTTCGTGCAGGTCTGGTGGGTGCCGCTGGCGGACGCGCCGGCGGTCGGTTCGGAGCTCAAGCGCTATCTGAAGCCCACGCCCCGGTATCACGAGCAGCACCGGGAGCTCGCCTTCGTGGGGCGCGACTCCCGGTTCGCCTGGTACCTCTACGCGCCCATTCGGGACTGGGTGCGGGTGCAGCGGGAGCTCTCCCTGGGCGGCGGCGACTCGGCCTTTGCCGGGCTGATTCGGGGGTTGGGCGTCAAGGATCGGCACGGCTCCACGGCCCTGGGATGCCACTGGCTGCTCGGGGACGCCGGGCCGGCCGCTATCGGCGCCCTGGAGAAGGTCATCGCAGACAAGCATCCCCAGCGGCGCGATGCCATCCGGGCAGTGGGGCGACACAGCTCCGGCGCCATGACCGCGTGGCTGATGCGGCTCACCGCCGCTCCGGACAAGGAGGTGTCCGGCGCTGCCCGGGCCGTGCTCCTGCATCCGGCCCGGAAGGAGGCGCGTGCGCTCTATGTCAGATGGCTCGACGAGGGCGCCGGCAAGCGCTGGGTACGTGAGGAGCTCAGCGCCTGCGCCGCGGTCGACGCCCGGGCGGCGATGCCGATTCTGTCGCGCATCCTGGCGAGCCCGCACCGGATCTACGAGTACCAACAGGCGTTCCAGCTCTCCCGGCGGTGGGCCGGGCGCCCCATCGCTCAGTCGCTGCTGCGCGCGGCGGAGACGATCAGACGGGCCGGCTTCTCCATCGGCAGGCGGGAGCCGGATCGTTCCAAGCTCGCCGAAGGAGCGAAGGTGCTGCTGGGCTCCCCCGACGGTGAGGCCGCCGCCGTGCTCGCGCTCTCACTCGCGGTGTTCATGAGCAAAGGGAACTACGAGGCGACGCGGCGCACGGGCGTGGAGATCCTGCGCAAGCTCAGGGGGCGTCGGGGCGAAAGGCTCGTGTCTCACCTGGCAAAGACCTGCCGCCACATCGGGGATCAGCAGGCCGCGCAGCGACTCGTCGCCGAGCTCAGATCCCCCTAGCGCCGACGGCGGTCGCGTTTTCCCCGCAGCAGGCGCAACAGGAAGAGGAAGAGCACGGATCCGACGATGGCGATCCCGAGGCTCCAGATGTTGAAGCCGGTGAACCCCGTCCTGCCGAGCCGCGAGAACAACAGCCCGCCGATCACGGCTCCCACAACCCCCACCACGACGTTGAGCAGGCACCCCTGCCGTTCGTCCATCAGCAGCGAGGCCAGCCACCCGGCCACGCCGCCCAGCACAATCCATCCGAGGAGTCCCATGGCGTGCTCCTACGGAAAGCGCTGGCTGGCGGTGCAGTGATACAGCGACATGTAGATCGAGAACGTCTTGTTCGGGCAGACCACCTTGTACAGGTCGACGACCATCCCGCAGCGCCCCCCGGATCCGACGTTGCCTACGCGCGAGCCGTGGGCCGTGCGGGGATCGGTGAAGGGGGCCGTGCCGTCGGGACAGCGGGCGCGGAGCAGCCAGCCGATCTGTCCCCGGGCGCCGCACACCTCCACCGGCGTAGCCTTGGTCGTGACGACGTGGTCGAGCCGGGTTTCTGCGTGGAACCGTCGCAGGTGCGCTTTGCCGGGCGGCCACAGGACCGCGGCCAAGCCGATGCCTCCCGGCCGTGGGCACGGAACCGGCGAGCCCGCAGTCAGTCGAGGCACGACGGGCTGTTCCGTCTTTCTGCGCGGGGGCTCTTCGCGGGGACGAGCGGCCGGTCCCTCTCGCGTGCTCGGCGAGTCCCGTCGCGGCGGTGGCGTGGTGCGACGCTGCTCGGCCTTGGGCCCGCAGCCGATTGCCGCCAGCACCACCGCCGTGGCGAGTGAGATCATCCATGGTCGCTTCATTCGCAGCTCCCTCTTGGGCCGGTCGTGGCCCGGCAGCGATAATACGTCGCTCGGGCCCGTAGAATCAATGAGTGTGCCGATTTCTCCGGCCGATCACAGCCCTGAGGACGGCATCGGTCGGGTGGCGCCACCCGGCATTCCTACCCGACGAGGGGGCAGCACAGCTATTAGTCGAGACAATTCAGTGCCTTATGTGCTTTTTTGGTGTCGGCCGGCGTGGGCCTATGCAACCCGGCTTTCGCAGCCTCGAGGTTGCTTTCTTACGCGGTGATCCGGCCTGCCTCGGGAGGCATTGCTCTGCGACGCTTTTACGCACAAACTGGCCCACTATCGTGTTTTCGGTTATGATCACAGCATGTTGCGTAAGTGTGCGCAATTGGCCCACTTGTGGGTGCAGGCTCGTGGCCATGGCTGGTGTCCGAAGACTCGCAGCCGATGGCACGAACGTTGCTTGTTTAGCTGGCTGAGCGCAGGTTTCAGGAGCGGACAACGATGACCCCGAGCACGATCTACCAGGGATGGCGACGGCGGGCCGGCACCAGCAAGAACGCCGGACGACCCGAGCTCAGGACGATCCGTCCTCGGCACCCCGGGCGTGTGCAGGAGTTCGGGCTGCCGCAGTATCGGGATCGGGACCGGCACCGCACAGTGTTCTTCGACGCGGGCGAGGGGGATGCCATCGTGTTCGTGCACGGCCTGGGCGGCAATCTCACCCAGTGGCACCTCGTCGCCCCGGCGCTGGCTCGCGCCCACCGCGTGATCGGGATGGACCTGCCCGGATTCGGCGCGACCCGCCGCTTGCGGGGGCGCTACACCTATGATCGCCTGGCCGACGAGGTCTTCGCGCTGATGGATCGCCGCGGGGTGCGACGGGCGTTCCTGGTGGGTCACTCCTTCGGCGGCGCGGTGGCCACGCAGATGGCGCTGCGCGCGCCGGAGAGGTTGCTCGGGCTGGTGGTGGTGAGCCCGGCCGGCTTCTTCCGCTATCCGAGCTGGATGCGGCTCGGCTCCCGGGTGCTGTTCAACCCGGCGGTGCTGGCGTCTTCCCTCTGCCTCACGGCGCCCTTCATCCAGAAGCTCGTCTGCTCCTCGGAGGGGCCGGGTGTGGACGTGTTCAACCGCGCCACCTGGCAGCCCGAGCGCGGGCTCCGGTTCCTGGCGAGCTCGACCTTTGCGGCCCACTCCCTGCGCCCGGAGCTGGTGGAGCGCCACTACCTGGATCGGCTGGGGGAGATTGCCGTGCCCATGCACATGGTCTGGGGCGAGGCGGATCGGCTCCTGCGCTCGGCCCCGGGGCTACGCGCCATGAGACAGGCCCCCAAAGGTCGCCTCACGACCCTGCCCGGTGTCGGCCACATGCCGATCTTCGAGCGCCCGGAGGCGGTGATTGCGGCCATTCGTGACGTGGTTGATCGGTCCAAGCAACCTGATGAAATCCCGACCGCTACGGCGCCGGGGCCGAGGCCGTTCCTGGACTCGGAACCGGTGGAGCCCGCCTGGTCGGGAGCTGATTTCGCTGCGCTCTCCCTCTTTGGTCGGTAGCAACCCGTCTGCCCTTCTGCTGTCGATATGTTGCGTACGGTCCGTGACGGGACTTACGGATTATTTTTGATAATTGGTAGTCGACGTCGTACTATGTTCTCGCTGCGCCCAGCGCGGTCAAACCCGGGGAGAGATGACATTGCGGTCAACGGAGACGAGAAAAGCGATGAGAGTGAAACCGGCAGTGGAGACGCGGAAGCGGAACTGGAGTCACCGATTGCCGCTATGGGGATTTCTGTCTGCCCTGTTGCTCACGGGAGGGTGCACGGCCGACTTTCCCCTGTCGCTGATAGGAGACAGTGGGACCAACGACAACGACGCTGCGCTGCCCGACACCGGGCTCCAGGACGCAGCGCCGGACAGCGCCCCGGCTGACACCGGCGTTGATGTCCTGGTCGTAGACTGTGGAAACGGCACCCTCGACCCGGGCGAGGGCTGTGACGATGGCAACACCACGGAGCTCGATGGGTGTGATTCCGCGTGCCAGCTAGAGGGTGGCTGGAGCTGTGCGGGCGCGCCCAGCGTGTGCGACTCGATCTGCGGCGACGGCATCGTGGTGGGCGCGGAGACGTGCGATGACAACAACACCACCAACGGTGATGGATGCAACGATCAGTGTGAGGTGGAGTGCTCCAACGGCTCCACCACCGACTGCAACATGGCGGGGCAGACGGTGAACCCTGCCGCGGCCTTCGTCGATCCCGAGCCACCGACCGACTACGTCCAGTGCGCCGGGTTTGCCAACAGCCCGGGCAACGACGTGGGCCCCAACTGGGACGCCAACTGCTTCGGCGCGACGCACACGATTCGTATCCGGTACTGGGACACCTCGGGCGCGACCTGGGTCCTGTTGGGAGACGCCACGTTGATCCCCGACAGCCTGGCGACCTATGGCACGGAGGTCTTCGACGCGGTCAACGCCGGCGGCGGCCAGGGCGTGCTCGAAACCGGCGGCGTCACGATTCTGAAGGACGACCCCGGTGTCATGCCGGTCACGACCTGGGTGTGCAACCCGGGTCACCCGAACCAGGAGTACAGCGCGAGCGACCTGTACTTCGCCAACCAGGCGAACACAGCCACGGTGACGGTCTGCGGATTCAGCGAGGGGGACGATGCCGCGGCCACGTGCTTCGACGAGGACGAGATCCTGCTGTCTTCGCGCGCCTACGAGGTGTGCGGCAATGGGGGGGGGCAGATGGAGCTGGCCGTGGCGATCTACTACCATTTGTAAGCGGTATGGGTATGGCAATGGGATGGAATCGCGAAGCAAGTGACTTGATGATGCGGGGATGGCAATGAGCAGCGAGCCTCCGGTGAGCACACACCAAGAGCCTGACTCGGATCTGGCCGAGCCGCCCCGGACCCCGGAGCAGCTCGAGGCGGAGGTGGCCGAGCTGCTGGCCGAGGTGGAGTTCTACCTCGAACAGGGGCTCGAAGAGGAGGCCGGCGAAACCCTCGCTGACATCGTAGAGGCGTACGGCGCCGACGCGCTCGCGCTCGCCAGCTACCAGAAGGTGAAGGCGGTGTTCGAGGCGAAATTCGGTGCCGGCAACACGTCCGAGGAAGAGGGCCCCAAGGCGTCCCAAGACGAAGGGCCCGAGGCGACCAAGGGCGAAGAGCCCAAGGCGACCAAGGACGATGTTTCCAAGGTGCTTGACGGCAGTGGAGCCGAGCAAACCAAGGATGAGGAGGCCGAGCATGAGAAGCTGCCGTTGGGCGGCGGACTGAAGTCCTTTTCCGCACCGGTGGTGACTGCCTCGAGGTCGAAGCCCAAGCCGAAGCCGAAATCCAAGCCCAGCAGCGGGACCGCCAAGGCGCTCGATCCCGACTCCCCCCTGGGCCAACGCATGGCAGCGCTGATGAACAAGACGGGGAGCGGGCGGCACGGCGCAGGCGCGCTCGCGACCCGGAAACGGCCCGAGACCGGGCCGCTCATCAGCCCTCGGAAGGCCGCAGAGCCGGCCCTGTCGGCCGGAGCGCCGACCACGGTCCCGGCCCCCCTGCCACTTCCACCGCCGCCTGGGGACGAGGGGCAGGCCGTACCCGCCGCGCTCGAGCTTTCCCTGCCTTCGACACCTGGAGGCAGCAAGGAAGCAGGCCGCCCTCCTGTGCCCGAGGTCGCTCCCCGACCGTTGCCGGCACCGGCAATGGTGGAGGAAGCGGAGGTGGGATTTGACATCGATCTCGGGGACGTTCCAGCGGGAGGCGAGCCCGTGAGCGCCGTGCCCGTCCCGGCGTCCCTGGGGATCAACGGTCCGGAGAAGCCCGAGGTGGCGAGCCTGTCGCCTACCCTGGGGCTCGAGGACCCCGGCGCCTCGCGACGCGACAAGCCCACGCTGCCCATCAAGTGGATTGCCGCGGGCGTGGGAGGCCTGGTGGTGGTGGTGGTGATCATCGTGCTCGCGTCCTTGGGCGGCTCCTCCAAGGGTGACGGGGACGGCAAGAAGGGACAGACCGCGGCGGCCATGGAGCCGGACGCGTCGAGCGCCGCTCCGGAGTCCCGGATTGACGCGACCGCGCCGGAGAAGGTCGCGGACGCCACGGCCGCGACCGGGGCCGCGGATGCCGAGGTGTCCGCGGACGCGGCTCTGGGGAAGAGGGGGCGCTTGACGCTGACGATCAAGCCCGCGGCAGCGAAGCCGGTCATCACCTTCGCGGGGAAGACGTACCGGGGCCACACGTTTGTGAGCTTGCCCCTGGAGCTGCGGGTCAAGCCGCGGACCGTGACGGTGGCTGCCGAGGGGTATCGCACCGTGACCCTGGAGGTGGTCATCGACAAAGACGTCACGCGCAAGATCGAGCTGGTTCCCGAGGCGACCATGCGGGCGGAGCCGATGCGGGCGGAGCCGATGCGGGCCGAGCCGATGCGGGCCGCGCAGATGGGCCCGCGGCGTCGTCGACCGCGGCGCCGTCGACCGCGCACAATGCTCATTGGATTGGAGTAGGAAACCCCTCCCGCGGCCGGTGATTCTCGCGGCCGCGGGCCCTTTGGAGGCTGAGTCATGAGCTTCAGAATGTTCTCCTTTGCCACGCTTGTTTCCGCGTCTGTGGCGCTCTGTTGCGCCTGGAGCGCGGCGTGGGCTTCGCCACAACCCGGCGCTGCCGCCGGTGACGATCCGCGCGCCGCAGCCGGCGACAAGCCGCGTGCCGTGGCCGGCGACAAACCGCGCGCCGCCCAAGACGACAAGGCGCGCGCCGCGGAGGCGGACAAGGCGAAGGCCCGGAAGCACTTTTCCAATGGGAGCAGGCTCTACGCCAAGGGCAAGTTCAAGCAGGCCATCGTGGAGTTCACCGAGGCGTATCGTTTCTGGAAGAACCGCCGCATTCTCCTCAACATCGCGATCTGCCACGCGGAGGGCGGCAAGCGGGTGGAGGCGATCACCTTTTTCCGCCGGGCGCTCGCCGGGGCGGACGCCGCAGCCGTGGCCAAGCTGCGCTCAGGCAGTCCGGAAGTGCTCAAGCGAATGGAAGGGGAGGTCGCGATTCTCAAGGTGGAGATGCCGGATCCCACGGCAGAGATCTACATCAATGGCAAGCCGGCCGGAAAGTCGCCCGTGGAGCAGGTGGTGATCCCCGGCGACTGTAAGGTCGAGGTCAAGGTGAACGGCCAGGTGAAGGTGCACAAGACCTTCCAGCTCGCCCAGGGGGGCCAGGAAACCTGGGCCCTCACGTCGTGGCCTGTTCCGCGGGAGCGCCAGAAGCCGCCCGTCGGCGCGGACAAGCCCGGTGGAAGCTGGCGTCGGCTGGCGAAGCTGCCGGTGCTCTACTTCGGGATCGCGGCGGTGGTGACCCTGGCCGGCGCGGCGGCGCTGATCGGCACCGGCGTGAAGACCAACCAGCTCGAGGACGACTACCATGCCAACCCGAACCTGGGCACCCGGGACGAGGGGCTGCGGTACAAGAGCGCCGCCAACGCGATGATCGGCATCACCGCGATCGCGGCGGCGGCAACGGTGGCGCTGGGGATCTTCACCGATTGGAAGAAGCTGCCCTGGAAGAAGAAGGAGAGTGCCTCGACGACCGTTGCCCCCCACCTGGGCCCCGGCGGAGCCGGACTTACCGTCAGCGGATCATTCTGACCGTAGCAGCCTCTCCGAACAGCCCTTACTCGTCCCAGCTGTGGAAGGTGCGGATATCGGCGGAGAGGGGGAGGATGGCGATGCGGTACTTGATCCTCTCCTGGGTGTCGTGCTGGAGGTAGGCCGTGAACCCCTCGAGCTGCGGCGTGGTGATGTCCGAGTCCACGCTTCCGTTGGGAAGGAAGTAGAGCACGGTGCTGGTGAGCACGGTTCGGGCCGGCAGGGGAGTGACTCCGATGTCTGCCGTCCTGGAAAAGCTCACCACCTGGGCGCCGTTGACCGCCGGGTGCACCTTGCCGATCTCGATCCCGGGGGTGTTGGGCTGGTTGGGGGGGCAGTCGTTCTCACACCACTGCACCGACGTGGGAGTGAGCCTCACCGCGTAGCGCCTGCCGTTGGATACGGCGCGGCTGCGGGCCTCCTTGAACGTGTTGACGATGTTGGAGGAGTGCTCCGAGATGGCCCGTTCACCGCGCCCCGAGCGGATGGAGAACACGGCCACCATGGACAGGATGCCGATGATGGCGATGGTCACGAGCAGCTCCATGAGCGTGAATCCGCTCGTTCGAAGCCGCCGCGTGGGGATTCCAGGGTGCTCGTTTTCTGCGCGGCTCATGGGACTGGCGCCTCCTCGACCCGGTTGCGGAGCTTGATCACCGTGGTCATGACTCGTCTGATGTAGCCGTCCGTGGTGTTCGCCGCGGGGCGGTCCTCCAGGGCCGGTCGCCGCCCGGCGCGCCACCCGGGGATCTCGGAGGCGGACCGGAACACGATGCTCACGCGCACGGAGCGGACCCTTCCCAGCTCGGCGTCCGTGAGGTCCCGGTCGTTGACCCAGATGTCGCCCATTTCGTCGGCCGGCACGCTGGTGTCCAGGTGCAGGGCGATCTGGAGGTCCTCGACGTGCATCGCCAGGGGTTGCCAGTCGTACAGCAGGGCGTTCCCGCCGGCCACGCCCGACGCCATCATCAGCACGGGCACCGCGGGCTTGGAGCTGTCGATGCGCATTCCGAAGGTCCCGGCGCCGAAGTTCAGGATCTCGGAGCCGGCCGGCAGATCGTTGGATTTCAGAACGTCGTTCCGGCAGTCCTGCTTCCACTGGGCGTTGTTGTAGCACTGCCAGAGGGGATCCCCGCCCTGCTGGTAGCTGATCGTGCCGGTGCCGTCCTTGTTCATCTTGACGTCGGTGACCATCAGGATGCAGACACCGTTGGCGTTTTTGAGACCGAATAGGGTGCCGGGCTGGAAATAGGTCGGGTTCGTGAGGTCCTTGACCACGCTCGTGACCGGATGGCTCGAGGTGAGATTGCCGTTCCTGCTCATGTCGGCGGCCATGATCTCGAACCAGTCCGGGTCGTTGTCGGCGTTGCCGCCGGTCAAGTCCTTTTGACCGATGACATTCGAATTGTGGAACACGAAGGGGCCCATCTGCGTCTGTCCGCCGCACCAGTGGGAGACCGTGCCGGTCATCCCTGCGCCCGCCGGTCGGATGCGGCGCTCGAGGAGCTGTCTGGTGACCTTCATGGTGCCCTGGATCCGGGTGATCTCGTCCTGCCGGTGGAGCGAGTACTGGAACGTGGCGTGGATGTGGAACGCCCCGATGGCCACCACCGTGCCCAGCACCATGGTGATCATCATCTCCGCCAGCGTGAATCCCCGTTGCAGCCGATCACGGTGTGGGCGGCACAGCGCCCCCGCGCGGGCGGGCTTGGTGTGGCTGCTGGGCAGTTGTGCGTTCTGGCGCTTCATGGGTCCCTCGCTATCGGTAGACCGCCGTGCGGAAGATCGATCGGATGTTCCGCGGCGGGTCGCTCGAGTCGTCGACAAAGGTGGCCACCACCGTGATGTCGTAGACGTTGGGGTTCGGCTGCTCCACCAGGAAGCCGTAGGTGTACTGGGTTCCGGTGGAGTCCCGGCCGCTCTCGGCGTCCAGGGCCAGGGCGATGTTGCAGACGTCCACCTCTCCGCCGTTGGAGACGCAGCCGCCGAGGCACGAGCTGGGCGCGCTGCCCGCGGCCAAGCAAGCCAGGGTGGCGGTGGGCACGCTGCGCAGCGCCTCCAGGCGCGTCTGGGCCCGGGTGGCGGCCTGCTCGATGCGCTGGCCCCGCTGGTTGGAGAAGACCGCCACCGAAGCCGCCTTCATCATTCCGAGCATGGCGATGGCCAGCACCAGGATCGACAGCAGGATCTCGACCAGCGACACGCCCCGCTGAGCTCGCGCCTTGCGCAAGCGTGACCGTTCGCGGCGTGGGCGGGTGCGGAAAACAGCGCCCCTGAGAGCGCACACGAGCGAACGTCCCTGTTGACTGCGCGCCCTATGGGTTGATGACCTCATTCCAATACACATCCTTCATCTCCGTCGTCTGCGCCAGACCCGAGATGTTGTTCCAGGTGGACCCGCC
Organism: bacterium; assembly: GCA_043825095.1. Classification (GTDB taxonomy): domain Bacteria; phylum Myxococcota_A; class Polyangia; order HGW-17; family JAJRWW01; genus JBDRSE01. The sequence continues at coordinate 10,193 of JBDRSE010000105.1, read as the reverse complement.
GAGGATCACGGACTTGCCGCCCACGGTGTTGGCCAGCACGTGCTGATCGTGGACCATGAGCCCGGTGATGACGTTGCCGCCCCCCGACACGGGGGCGCCGGTCGGCTGGGCCACTCCGGGGGACGTCGGATCCAGGTACAGGCCGTAGATGTGGCCCGGGTTCGAGCTGTCCTCGGAGCAGATGTCGGCCTTGTCGCCGGTGGAGGTGCCGAAGTACACGCGGTCCGCGGCGATGGCCGCGTCGGCCCAGACTTTCTCGTCCGGCGGCAGGTCGTACTTGTACAGCAGCTCCGCGTCGCTGCACGCCCCCGGCAGGTCCGTGTCCACGAGGGCGTAGAACGCGTAGGGCGCGTTGGGGGTGTCGTTGGAGCTCGGGTCGTCCCCGGTGCCGAAGTAGAGCGTCACCTGCCGCGTGTTGGTGCTCGTCACCCGGATGTCCGTGGCCGGCGTCACGTAGATGGGCTGCCCCACCTCGGCGATGAGGCAGACCTTGTTCTGCGCGCCGCGCTCGTAGCGCCAGACCCGGCCGTTGGTGTCGGCCACGTAGATCCGATCGGTGACGCCGTCCCCGTCGCTGTCGGCCAGGATGGGCCGGCCCGCCACGCCGTAGGCCTGCTCGGCCTTGGTGCCCAGGCCGACGTTGAGCTTGATCTTGCCGTCGGTGACGGTCTGGCCGGTCGTGACGTCGATGAGCCACAGGTACACGTCCGCCGGGGTGTTGGTCACGCCGGAGGCCACGGCGACGATCCAGGAGGGCTGCTGACCCGACACTTCGAGCCAGGAGGTGGACGGCGCGGTGTAGGAGCCCTGGAAGTCGGGATCCGACCAGTCGGCCGCCCACAGGGGGGCCGGGTTTTCCGGATCGGTGACGTCCAGCGCCGAGATGTAGGGGTGCAACAGGCCCAAGGGGAAGAACACGGCGGTCTTCCACTTCTCCAGGCCGTTGGCGACCACCATCACGTCCGACACGGCGATGGAGCCGTCCACCATGGCCGGAGGGTTCTCCTCCGGATAGTAGGTCCGCATCTTGTTGTTCTTGAGCGACGAGAGCAGGCTCGGCGGGATGTAGGCCCACTTCTCGGCCCCGGTGCCGTAGTCCGGATTGCCGCCGCTCCACTGGAAGTAGCCGCGGTACTCGGTGACGCTCGAGGTGGCCGGGTTGTCACCCCAGCGATAGGCGCCCGCGTCGAAGGCGTGCAGCATGCCGTCCTGGGCGCCCACGTAAGCCACGGTGCGGCGCTCCGCCAGGCTGGTGGAGTTGGCCCAGGACCGGTACGCCGTCCGCCAGGCCGTCGGGATGCCCTCCGAGTCCAGCCAGACGGGCTCCCCCGGCGGCTGCACGATGGCTGCGGTGGAGCGGTTGATGGCGCCGAGCTTCCACGCCCGCTGCAGGCTGGTGGGGGTCTCCCACCCGCGGGTCCACTGAATGAGCCAGCGCGCGTCGTCGTCGTCCGAGTCGCCGTCCTTGTCGAAGTCGTAGACCGGCTTGGCGTTCAGCTTGAGCGTGCGGTCCGTCGCCGACAGGACCTTGCCGAGCAGCCAGGCCGCTCCACCGGACGTGACGTCGACCTTGGTCGTGCCGTTGCTGGTGAAGATGGTCCGGGCGTCCGGGTGGCGCTGGGCGAGCCTCTCGCCCGCGTCCCACCGTACGGTGCTGGTGTCCACGTTGGGGTTCTGGGGCTCGTAGAGCTCGTAGACCTTGAAGTGGCCTCGGCTGGCGTAGTCGTTCGCGGTGACGGTCCAGTCCTGGGCGCGGGTTTCCATCCCCCCGCGGTACAGGGCGTTCGCCAGGACCACCGGGCTCGTGAACAGATACTCCCCGTGCCGGAGCGCCTCGTAGCCCACGTCGACGTCGGTGATGGTCGGCTTGCAGTCGTGGTTGTCGGAGATGATGACCGCCTTCCAGCGCAGCTCCGAGCCGGCCAGGCCGTGCTCGGCGAGATCGATGGTCACCTCGTTGGGGGACGAGGGCGGGAACTCCACCAGCAGCCAGATGGGATCGCCGTTGCCGTCGACGCTCACCGAGAGGTAGTACTCGATGCGCACCAGGTCGGGGTCGGACGAGCAGGGCGGAACGGGGATGTTGTCCTGCTTCTTGAAGTGCACCTTGGTGATCGTGGTGTCCGACTTCTGGTTCGCGGGGATCTCGGTGGCCACGTCGTTGGACACCGTCTCACCGCCGTTGGTCCGGAAGATCAAAAACACCAGGTCGTTGAAGTCCCGGTCGCCGTGGTCGTAGAGGTCCTCGAAGCCGAGGACCCACCAGCTGGGATCCGTGGAGGGCGCGCCCACGAAAATGTGATCCGACTGCCCGTCCAGGCGCTGATAGATGCGCTTCACCTCGTGGGGCATGGTGAGCCCGTAGAGGGACTGCAGCCGGTTCAGCGCCGCGGCGTCGATCCAGCCGCCGTAGCCGTTGCAGGTCGTGCCGTAGGGGCAGCCGATGTCGCGATCCACGTAGCTGGTGCCCGAGGACAGGTAGTCCGGGTTCAGCACCCGCTTGGAGAAGTAGGGGATGATCTCCGAGTACTTGGTGCTGGTGGCCGTCTGGCCGCCCATGCCCGCGGACCGCCGGCGCATGTCCTGCCCGTAGTAGACCACCAGGAAGAACACCAGCTCGGTGCCGGCGTCGAAGGTGCCCAACTCCACCGTGCGGTCGTCCGTGTTGACCACGCCGTCGCCGTTGACGTCGTAGTCCGGGGAGCCGTTCGTGGAGGTCGACTTGTCTGCCACCGGCGCGAGGTTGTTGAAGACGCCGGTGTCGTCGTCGTCGTCCGCCAGCAGGAAGATCCAGCCGCCCCCGCCGGCGACCAGGCTCTCCAGCAGGTTCGGCAAGTGCGGATAGAGGCCGCCGTCGGATTGGGTGTTTTTCAGCAGGTTCGGCGTGCAGGTGTTGCAGGAGCTGATATACAGCGCCTCGAACCAGTCGTAGGCGTTGTTGCCGGCGTAGCCGTACGCCGTCCCGTCGTCCCGCAGCGCCCACTTCGGGTAGGCGCAGTACTTCTGCCAGCCGTTCTGCTGGCAGCTCATGCCGGCGTCACAGTCGGTCGTGCTGGCGCAGACCGTGGAGGTGAAGTTCCAGCCCGCCGGGAGCAGGAACTTCTTCACGTTGTCATCGAAGATGAAGTACCCGAAGGTGTGGCTCGCGCCGGCGCTCTCGAACACGTAGTGCGCGGTCAGCTTCTGCCGGGTGCGCACCGTGATCCGGTTCGTGTCGCCCAGCTCGCGCTCGTCGGTGTTGAGCTGCAGCCTCCCGTTGACGATGTTGACGTCGGTGGACGAGGAGAAGTCTCCCGCCGTGAAGCCGTTGGAGTAGGTCTGCCGGTCGAGGTAGTTGAAGCAGGCGGAGTTCTGCGCCTGCGCCACACCCGGGGTGACGACGATGATCGCTGCCGCCAGGAGCAGCAGGGACGTGACGGCTGTGCTGCGCATGGTCATCACCTCCCCCTCCGCCGGACCGCGGGGCGCCGGGGCGCCGGGCGTTTCGGGCTCCACTTTATGGTTCGGCGTGACCGACGGGTCTGTTGTCGCGCCTCACGCAGGGCCTTCATGCGCCGCAGCTGCTTGAGCGCGCGGTTCCGGTTCGCCTCGGCGCGCTTGCGGAACCTGGGGCCGCGGTAGACCTGCAAGCTGCGCCGTCTCAGCTTGGGCTTGGTGATCGGCCCCTGGGCCCTGCGCATCACGTAGTAGAGCGCGTCGAGCTTCTCGCGATAGCTCATCTTCGACGGATGGCACGCCGGGTCGGCTCGCCGCTTCGTGTTGGAGCGCATCCACGTGCACACCTTGACCTCGGACCAGGTCTTCGCCATTCCGCGGAGGCTCAGCTTGCGCCGCTCCGGAAGGGTCGTGGGCGTCCACTTCCAACCGATGCTGAGGCACGCCGCGCATCTCCGCTGGTAGATCGTGCGCCCGCGCTCATAGCTGCCCTTGGCCGAGGCGTTGGGCGCCACGAAGGAGAGGGCAACGACGATGCCGAGGAAGACGATGATTCTCATGATTCGACCTCCGAGCTGCTTCTTTGGGACCTTGGCGACGGACATCTCAGAACGACCTCGACGTCGACAGGTCCACGCCGCCGGTGTCCGGGGAGTTCGCCACCCCGGTGCCGGACTGATTCTGCTGGGCCTGATAGCCCCCCTTTTTGATGCTCACCGAAACCCACTCCACCTCCACCTGCAGCGTCACCTGGGCCAGCACCTTGTTCCCAGTGACGTCGAGGGACTGGCCCACCGAGGTGACGATCACCTTACCGTCCGAGTCGATCATCGGATCACCGCTCGGGTCGTCGAGGTTGTTCCTGAAGGTGTAGGTGAAGCGTGAGTTCAGCTTCGGCAGCTTGTTCCCCTGCGAGATCTCGATGCCCCCGACCTCGTAGCTGGTCGTCACGGGGGCGTCGCTGAGCACGCCGGTCCAGTAGGTGGTGGCATTCCAACGCGTGGCCAGCGCCTGCTTGGCGTAGGCGACCCCGGCCTCGGCGGAGAAGAACGACAGCGACGACTCCCGGTGCCGGCCCGAGATCCGCATGTCGGTGCGCGAGGCCAGGAGCACCGCGGTGGCCGCGGCGGCCATCAGGGCCAAGAGCAGGAAGATGACGATCAGCGAGAATCCCCGCTGGCCGCGTCTGGTGCTTGAGTGGGTCATGGAGTTCGTCCTCGCGGTCCTTTCGCCCAGGTCCCCACCACGGTGCGGCAGGGGTTTGGACTGGGATATGGCATTGGATACGTCCGTCACAGTAGAACCTGTTGCCTGCTGGAGGCGTTTGGTTGAAATTATATTGGTGGTCGTCTTACGTTTTATCACGAAAATGAATGCGCCTTCCAGTCACGCGGCGCAGATCAGTGGCATGGCTCTTGTGCTTCCCCTGATAAAGTGTGTAAAAACAGATTATTAGATCAAGCTGCGACGCACTGCGTCAGAGGTTAATTCACGATGATGGCGCAGATGTTGAGGGTCGCGTGGCAGATTGCGGCCGGGTCGCAGCAGTCCGCCGCGTCGGTGCAGGGGCCGCCCAGGGGAATGCACGGGTCGTCCGGCGGGCCGCAGATGCCGTTGTTGCATGAGAGGTTGCAGCAGTCCGAGTCGGTTGTGCAGGGGTCTCCGTCCGGAATACAGCCCGGGTTACAAACCAGGATACCGGTCTGGGGATCCGGGGCGCACACACCGTCGCAGCACTCGTCGCTCATGGAGCACTCGCCCCCGGTGGGGAGACAGTCTGTGTCTGAGAAGAAGCACCGGCTCACCCCGATGGAGGTGGGCATGCAGAAGTCCGAGCCGCCGCTGCAGCAGTTGTTGCTCGCGGCGTAGCCGCAGATCTCCCCGTCGTCGAGGCAGCCCGGGGGATCCTCGCAGCGCATGGACAGCCCCCCGTCGCTCGAGATGCAGGCGCCGGAGCAGCACTCGGCGTTTGCGGTGCAGATGTCGTTCATGGGGGTGCACCCGCCCACGTACAGGCAGACCGGGAATCCGGTGCCGGGATCGGAGCAGATGCCGGAGCAGCACTCGCCGCCCCCGGAGCAGGGCTCGTAGATCGTCGTGCAGGCCCCCAGGAAGGCGCAGATTCCGACGTCGCAGATGCCGTTGCAGCAGTCCGAACCCGTGGCGCAGACCTCCCCGGCCGAGCCGCAAGGCCCGATGGGCAGGCAGCGCCAGTCCCCCGCGCTCACCTCCTCGCAGCGGTTGGAGCAGCAGTTCCCGGCGCTGTTGCAGGTGTCCCCCACGGCCTGGCAGGACGTCCCGGTGCCGAGGCATTGCAGCGACTGCGCGGTGTCGCAGTCGTTGCCGCAGCAGTCGGTGTTCTCGTCGCAGGCGCCGCCTTCCGGCTCGCACAGCCCACCCACGGCGCAGGTGCCGCTGTCGCAATACAGCGAGCAGCACTGGACCGCGGTCTGGCAGGTCTCCCCCTCGCCCAGGCAGCCTTCGCCCGGCTGACACACAGGATCCCCGAAGCTGTCGATCTCACAGCGACCGGAGCAGCAGTCCGAGGGGTCGGCGCAGGTGTCGCCCGTGCCGAGGCAGTCCCCACCGCCGCCGTCGGGATTGATGACTGACGCATCATTGGTCGGAATGTCGGCGTCGACGTCGGGGATGTTGCTGGCGTCCGAGCCGATCACGCTGGCGTCCCCTGTCTCTCCGTTGTTGTTGTTGCCGGTCAAGGCGTCGTCGCCGCAGGCTCCCACGAGCCCGACCGTGAGCAGCGCTGTCAGCGTCGCCGCAAGGAACTGCCTGGTGTACATCGCGAGCTCTCCTTCCGAGGGTAGTCCTGGATACTGTTGCCCAAGGCCTTGAAATGAGCCTGGGAAAAATCTCTCCCCACCCTCGGCCCTCTATTATCACGGAAAACCAAAACCTTTTCAAAGTATTGTACACACCCCTAGGCCCAATCGTCAGGCGCGCGCAACAATATGTAGGCTACCAACTGTGAAAGGCGGAGCGAATCATGAGACGAACGATATTGGTGGGTTGGATCCTATTGGCCCCGTTCGCCGCGCTGGGGAGCGGCTGCGGAGATGACGACGATACCCCGCAGACCTGCGATCCTGCCGCGCCGGACTGCCCGGATGGCCAGGTGTGTTTGAACCAGGCGGAGGGTGATCCCATCTGCCAGGACGTGTGTGATCCCGCGGTCGTGGACTCCTGCGGGGAGGGGTTGACCTGTGACCCGGTCGCCACCGGCGAGTACGCCTGCTTCGAGCCGGTGTACATCGCGGGCCGCGTGTTCGACATCTCAGACGACCTCGGAATCGCGAACGCCCTGGTGCTGGCCGCGAACTCCTCCGGTGAAGCGGTGACAGACGTCGCGATGACCGACGCGGATGGGAACTACGAGCTCCAGGTTCCGGTCACCCGGGACGCCTCCGGCGTGCCGGTGGACGGGACCTTCACGCTCCGGGTGGCGGCGGACGACTACCTGCCGTATCCGCACGGCATCCGGCCGTCGATTCCCATCGATGCCTCGGGCGCGGGATACGTCGACGGGGAGTACCGGCTCTCCAATCCCACCACCGACGTGGCGCTCATCCCACTGCCCGCGGATCAGCTGGGCCTGGGGAGCATCGAGGGCAACGTGGCCGGGGACGCTCCCGGCGGCACCCTCGTCATCGCCGAGTGCGGCGACCCGCCGTGCCCCATGGGTTACGCCGACCTCTCGGGCGACTATGCGATCTTCAACGTTCCAGACGGCGACTACACCGTGCGGGGTTACAAGGCCGGGCTGCAGCTCGAGCCCGTGGACGTGACCATGGCCGGCGCGGCCCTGACCGGCATCGACCTGCTGCTGTCCGAGACGCCCCTGTCGACCATCTCGGGCTCCATCAACATCGTCAACCCGGGGGACGGCGAGGCGAGCAGCGTGGTGCTCGTGCCGGAGTCTTCCTTCCTGCAGCTCAGCGACTCCTTCGTGCGCGGCGAGGTGCCGCCCGGCCTGCGGGATCCGGGGCCCGGCATCGCGCCCAACGTGAACGGCGCCTTCACCATCACCGACGTGCCGGACGGGCGATATGTGGTGCTGGCCGCCTTTGAGAACGACTTCCTGGTCCGGGATCCGGATCCGTCCATCGCCGGCACCCAGATCCTGCACCTGACAGTTCCGGACCCGACGGACAACACGAACATCACGATCCAGGACTCCTTCAAGGTCACCGGCGCCCTCGTGATGTTCGGCCCAGGGGCCGACGGCCCCGAGCAGGTGGATCCCGCCGCGCTGACGTTCGTCTGGGAGGACGACTCCAGCGAGGACTTCTACGCCCTGGTCGTGTACGACGCCTTCGGCAACGAGGTGTGGGACGCCTCCAACCTTCCGCGCGTCACGGGCGGCGGCAACGTGGAGGTGGACTACGCCGGGCCGGCGCTCACCCCGGGCATGTACTACCAGTGGCGCGCGACGTCCCACCGCGACACCGGCCCCATCTCCACCACCGAGGATCTCCTCGGCGTCTTCTTCGTTCCCTCTTCCGTGCAGTAGCTCCTCGAGTCGTGCACGTGTTCGTGCTCCGACGTGCTCGATTGGCTGGCGTCAATTACTCTTTTACTCCCGCCATGAAGAGCGCGTTCTGCGCGGCGCGAGTCCCGGGATGGGTGCAAAAGCCATTTGTGAGATACCTAAAAACCAACGCGTGCGCGCTCGGTGTCGCCTACCCTTCGTACATGCTGGTGTACCCCAGGACGTGGGTGACCAGGTCCTCCAGGTGGGTCGCGGCATCCAGGCTGCGCATCATTGTTGTTCCTATTCTCGATATCGACTCAGTGAGCTCAGCGTTCAGTTGCCGCGGCGCCAGGAGGACACCTTGCTGACGGTCGAGGCGCCAGGCTACCAGACGAGGAACCTCTTGGTGAGCATGAGCGAGAGCAGTCAGCTGACCGTGACCCTGAAAAAGGCAGACGCCGCCGCGAGGCCCCCTGTGGGGGCTCGCCGCCGCCGGACGCAGCCCCGCCCGCCCAGGCGGCGATCGGTGAAGAGCGTGATGTGGCTCAAGGGCATTCCGAGGTGACGTTTTGACACCGCTGCGCACCACTCTGCTCCTCATCGTCGTGGCTGTGGCCGGCTGGGTCCCCCGCGCCCGGGCCGAGGTGACCGCCGAGGACAAGCTCGCTCGGAGGTCGTTCGGAGGTCCTGTCCGATTTGACTTTGATCTTTGATCTGTTAGGATTAGCAAAGAGTTCAACTTTAAGTTGAACTTCAACTTTGAAGAAGAGTGGATCTCGTGATCCAGGATCGGTGAGCACGATGAAGACTGTGACGATGCTCGAGTTTCGGAAGAACGCGCTGGCGATCATTCGGAGCGCCATGCGTGGGCAGCGCGTCGTCTTGACGTATCGGGGCAAGCCCGTGCTGAAGCTCGAGCCCGTGGACGCGAACAACGAGCCGGTCCAGGAAGATCCGTTCTACGCGCTCGCGACTTTGGCCGACGAGCAAGCCGACGGCATGACCAACGATGAGATGGACAGGGTCGTCTATGAAGACTGAGACGTTCATCGACACGAGCGGCTTCTACGCCCTGCTGGTGCGGCGAGACGAGATGCACCGAAAAGCTGCTCGGATCCTGAAGACCGCCGCGAAATCCAAAACGACCTTTGTCACCACCGACTACGTGCTCGACGAGACCGCCACTCTTCTGAAGGCGCGCAGCCTCGCGCACCTCCTCGAGCGCTTTTTCGAAATCGTGATTTCGTCCGGTGCCTGTCGCATCGAGTGGATGGACGCCGAGCGCTTCGAATCCACGGTGGCCGACTATCTCAAGGTTCGCGATCAAGGTTGGTCCTTCACGGACACCTTCAGCTTCCTGCTCATGAAGCAGCTCCAGCTCAGCCGCGCGCTCACCAAAGACCACCACTTCCGCGAAGCCGGCTTCGTCCCGCTGCTCACGTAATACGATCTCCCGCGCAGCCTCCCCCCCTCCCTCCTACCTGGCGGCCGCTCGACTACTACCAGCCGCAGGTGCGGCCCTGGTTCTGCTTTTGTAACCGTTCACGTGGTAGACGGCACAGCGCCCCCCGCGCGCAGCGCGGGCTTCCCGTTGAGGGGACGGGAGGGGAGTCTTCCGCCGCGGAGCGGCGGATCTGTCGGGCTGGTTTCGGCGCTGTGCGGATCCTGGCACCTGCCGGAGATCGATCCGCCGCTTCGCGGCTCAGCTCTCCCCCTCCGCCCCCTCCGGGGGAACCTCGCTGCGCTCGGGAGGTGCTGCAAAGAGCCCCCCCGTGAACACATACCTGCTTTTTAAGCCACTCGTGCAGGGGCTTGAAGTAGTCGAGGATGGCGCTGGCGTCCATCTTGGTCTCGCCGGTGAGGGCCTTGAGGGCCTCGGGCCAAGGCTTGGACAGGCCCATCTTCATCATGTCGTTGAGCCGCTTGCCTGCCGCCTTGTTGCCGTAGATGGAGCGGGTGTGCAGGCCCTGAGCAGAACGAGAATCAAACTGCCAATCCGGCAAAGACACAGGAGTCAGAGAACGGCAACCAAGAGCTTCGTGAAGAACAATGGTGCCGAGCGACACGGCCTCGGGCCCACCCTTGAAACGCGACCTACTTGCGTCTCGGCTCCAGTACCCGGAGCAACCGATCGACATCCTTCCGGAAAATGCCTTTGGGATACGTCTTGAGGTATCGCCGGAAGAGTGTCCGCGCCCGGCGACTGTCACTCAGCTGCGACAGCGTGACCTGTCCGGCCATCAGCAGCGCGTTCTGGGCGGCGCGAGTTCCG
>JBDRSE010000104.1:0-4844 GCA_043825095.1 bacterium | reverse complement strand
AGATTCACATCGGGCTTCCGCATGCGAAACTGCGCCGCCACGATGGGCCGATGGTCCGCGGTGAAGTCGTCGATTACCCCCAGATCCGTCAGCAGCCGCACGATCAACGGCGAGTCCGGATCCGGCAGCCCGATGTAGTGCGCCCCCCACGGACAGGGATGCCCTGCCACGCTGCCCCCCAGCGACACCCCCCCCATCGCATCGCTTCGCTCCAGCACCACGAAGTCCTCCGTGCCGCTCCGCTGCAGCGCCCACGCCGCCGCCAGCCCGGACAGCCCCGCACCGATGACGATCACGTCCCTGAGCGGCTCGTCCGCCTCCACCGCCCCCGCCGCTCCCAGCGGCGGCAGCCCGAGCTGCCCGTCCCTCAGCCGATGGCACGGCCCGAAGCGCTCCCCCACCAGCCGCCCGTCGAAGTCCACCGGACGCTCCAAGGCTCCAGCCTGAGCCCCGGTCAACGCACCGGCAGACTCCTGGCAATCAGCCGCGGTGCCCGCGGCCGCGCTCGCGGCCAACAGCCGGATGAACTCCCGTCGGTTCAAAGGCGTCCCTCACGACTCCCGTCGAGAGTCGAGAGTCGGCAGTCCGCCGTCCAGAGTCAAGGACTTCGCGAGGTTTCCCCCAGCGTTCGAAGTCCCGGCGGCCGGATCGTGGGCGGCGCGCCGTGCGAGCCGGCGCTTGCGAGCTCCGGAAGAAGGCGATCTTGCACGCGGGATCGTAGTCCCAGCTGCGTACTCGAAGTCACTCCGGATCGTTCCTTGGCGCGCAGCCCGCCCCATCGAGCTCGCGCAGGTGCGCGTCTGTTCGAGGCCCAGCGCATCCTCTGTCATTCTCTTGCGCGGCGGTCGGAGCAGTCGGTTGATCTTCGTCGGGCGCTCTGGCGTTGCTGCCGGGACCGGCATGGCCTATAAACGGGTGGAGTGTGGACGACCCCCGGGCATGGGGCTGGGGTTGGTCCCCTGGGAGGAAACCGATGAATAGACTGCCTTTGTTTTGCGTACTGGCGCTGCTGGGCGGCGTGCTTGGGGTGCTGGTTCCGTACGCGGCCGACGCTCAGAGCCCGGCCGGAGGGGGCGGGGCGAATGTGTGCGCCGGGGCGCCGACGGACATGGTGTGTGTGTCGGCTGGCACGTTTACCATGGGCTCCAAGATCGGGGACGCCGACGAGATGCCGACGCACCAGGTGACCCTGAGCGAGTTTCTGATCGACAAGTACGAGGTGACCTTCGGGCAGTACATGCAGTGCGTGCAGGCGCAGAAGTGTGGCGTGCCGCGGTACTACCCGCCGCTGAAGCAGCGCAAGGAGGTGGGCTCGGAGACCAGCCTGATCAAGCGGCTGCCCGGCAAGGGCCAGGGCGGGGCGCGGCCCACAGCGCCCCAGGTGGTGAAGGTCAAGGTGTCCACGCTCATGGTGGACTCCAGCCTGCCCGTGGCCGGGATCACCTGGACCAACGCGAAGAACTACTGTGAGTTCAAAGGCCGGCACCTGCCCACCGAGGCGCAGTGGGAGTATGCGGCGCGAGGGGCGCAGGGGAACTACTACGCCTGGGGGGGCACCCCCGCCATCTGCGAGCGCGTGAACAGCTCCAAATGCGGAAAGTACCCGCTGCCTTCACAATCCCTGCCCGAGGGCAAGAGCCCCTTCGGAGCGCACCACATGACCGGCAACGTCTGGGAGTGGGTGCACGACTGGTACGACGCCCAGTACTATGGGAGCGCGGCCAACGTCACGGATCCCACGGGCCCGGCGAACCTCAAGGACCCGGTGACGGCCAACTGGAAGTATCGGTACCGGGGCCTGCGCGGGGGCTCCTGGAGCGGCATCCCTTCGGAGCTGCGCACGGCCTATCGCTATCGGCTGTTGCCGTCGATGTATGCCAATGACATCGGTGTCCGCTGCGCCAAGGCCGCCACGCCGCCGACCACGCGCCGGACTCCGTCCGCGCCCCTCCGACTGGCCCGCACGGTTCGGATTCTCGGGCTCTCGCCCCGGAGCCGATAGCTCGCCGTACCTCGATCCAGCGTTCCGCACTGGCGTCGACTGCGCTGAAGCAGAAGGAGCTCCATGCCGTCCCAGCTCGTGATCCGGCTGCTCCTGTGGGCCGTGGCGCTGAACGCCGGCCTGCTGCTGCTGCTGCTGTGGCGGCGTGGCCTGCAGGGGCGGTGGGGGTACGCGCTCCTGCTCGGCCTGGACGCGGCCCTCGCCGGCGCGCTGATCTACACGGGCAGGGTCCAGCACCCCTTGGCCATGATCGCCATCGGGGCGTTTGTGTTTCTGGTGATCGTGCCGATGCTGATCCGGATGGTCACGGCGTGGGCGGTGCAGCGCGGCCGGTGGGGGCTGGCGCACCGGCTCACGGCCGTGCGGGAGCTCCTGCAGCCGGGGGCGGGGGTCGGTCGGGAGCGGGAGCTGCTCGAGGTCATCCAGCAGGTCCAGGACGGCGACGTCGGTGACATTCTGACGCGCCTCAAGGAGCGGGCGGCCCAGGAAGAGGACGAAGAGCTGCGGGGTTTGCTGCACGAGCAGGTGCTCACGCTGATGGTGATCGAGCGGCGCTGGGACGAGTCCCTGGAGTACACTGCCGAGCACGTGACCCCGCACCTGGTGGCCGCGCGGCCGCGGCTGGGCGCGGCGCTGATTCGCGTGTACGGCGAGGTCGGTGACATCGACGGCCTGGTGCGCACGATGTATCTGGTGGAGGGGGGGCCCGGGGGCCAGGATCCCGAGCACGCCGACGTGCTCGAGCACTGCCGCTTCATGGTGCTGGCCTTCACCGGCCACGCCGAGGCGCTCGGTGAGCTCCTGGCGCCGGGGACGAATTCAGCGGTGGAGCCTCGGGTGCGCCACTTCTGGCTCGGGGTGGCCCACCAGCAGGCCGGGGACGCCGAGGCGGCCCGGTTTCAGTACGGGCAGGCGCTCGACAAGCTCGGAGCCCAGGACGAGCGGGCGCGACGGACCATCCAGGCCCGGATGGCCGACGTGGCCGGGGGATGTGAGCCGGTCCACGTCTCTGATCCCGATCAGACCGGCCGTCTGGTGGCCGCCATCCGGGAGCGGGCCAAGCTGACCATGGCGCGACCCCGGCTGCAGACCGGGACGTGGCGACACACACCCGCCACCCTGCTGCTCGTGTGTGTGAACGTCATCGTCTTCGCGGCCATGGAGCTCCTGGGCCAGGGTTCCAAGGACCACCTCACGCTCATCCAGGCGGGGGCGAGCCTGACCCACGCGGTGGGGGCGGGGGAGTACTGGCGACTGGCGAGCGCCATGTTCCTGCACGCCTCCTGGCTGCACCTGGCGGTCAACCTGTTCATGCTCTGGTTCCTCGGGCGGTTCGCCGAGCAGCTCATGGGCTCGCTCCGGTTCGGGATCGTCTACGTCGTGGCCGGGATCACCGGGAACCTCGCCTCGCATCTGTGGCGGGTCGGCCCCATCTCCGTCGGGGCCTCCAGCTCCATCTTCGGGATCCTCGGGGCGGCGCTGGTGGTGCTGATGCTCAGCCGCGGCCGGGTGCCGGAGGGGTGGCGGCGATCCATGGTGTTTGTCTTGGCGCTGGTCATCGGCCTGAACTTCCTCCCCGGCCTCGACGTTCCGGTGATCGACAACTACGCGCACCTGGGGGGACTTCTCGGGGGCGCGCTCGTCGGCGGACTGCTGTACCGCACCGTTTTCCAAGGACGGTTGGGGAGCGTGCTCGCCACGGTCTTCGGAGGGGCGTGCGTACTCGTGCTGATCTACTGCGTGTGGGGCCTGCTCACCTCGGATCTCGACCGGCTTGCCTGGGCGAAGAGCCGGGGGGCCGGGGCGACCGTGTCGCACCCCGCGACGTGGTTTGTCCTGCCGACGAGGCGCGCAAACGAGCTCGAGATCGTGTGCCTCGTCCATCGGGACCAGATCGTCATCGAACGCATGGGACCGGTGCAGGTCGGCTCCCTGTCAGAGCTGCACCGCGTGCGAACCCAGGAGCTCCAGGCAAGCGCGGCCAAGCCGTCCGGACAGGGACGCATGACGGTGCGCCCGCTGCCCCCGGGCGCGCTGCCCCGGGGCTGGGCAGGGGTGCGGCTGGATATCCACCGGACCGACGGCAGCCGGATCGCCGAGGCCTTTGCGCTCGGCCTACGGGGACCGCCCTCGGCCCCGGTGGAGTGGCAGGTGCTCCTGAAGACCCGTCCCGAGCGGTTTCAGCGGGCAATGAAGCTGTTTCACCGGATGCTCTCCGAGCTCCGGACGGATTAGGGGGTGTCCCGCATTGCTGGACCGAGTCAGGCGAAGCCATTGGAATCACAGGCACGGAGCGAGGAGGGCGCATGCCGGGAGCATGCAACTGACGAGCGACAAAGCCTGTGATTTCAAGAGCGAGCCTGACGATGGGAGGTAATGCGGGACGCCCCTAGTCGGTTCGCTACGGTCACTCCGTGCCGAACGTCACGTTTCCGGGGATGTAGAGATCCCGCGGTCCCCAGACATTGGTGCCGAACAGGCTGCGCGCGGTGACGCGGAAGTAGCCGGGCTCGGAGGTGCCGAGGGCGAAGCGGGAGCGAGGGCCCACCAAGCCCAGCAGGACACCGTCGCCGTACACCAGGGAAACCCGACCGCCGGGATTTTTGACCTGGAGCGTGCCTTTTCGGGGGTCCCCTTTCTGGCGCTTCCACTGCTTTGCCTGGGGCTGTCGGAAGAGCTGGCGCCCCTCCTTGAACGTCAGGGGCCCGTACATGCGCTGGTACCCGGGCTCCGGAGGCAGGCGGAGCAGGCTGGGGCTCACTGACCGTCGTTTGCGGGACCCGAGATCGAGGCTGAGCTGGAGCCAGGGCGCCGGGATGAGGCGCGGTGTTGAGTGCACCAG
>JBDRSE010000103.1:0-12416 GCA_043825095.1 bacterium | reverse complement strand
CGAATATTCCCGATATGCTCCCTTCTGGCGCCTCGCGAGCCGGGCGCCTCGGCGCCCTGATCCGAGGAGTTGTCCATTCGCGACCCCTTACTCCGGCTTCTGTCCAACAACGGTCCAAGAGTAGCCGTGGCGGTGATGAAGCCGCAGGTCCACAAAGCCCGCGTCGCGGAACAGCCGCTCTGCCTCGGCTCGACGGTAGTATTTGGCGTGGGCGGGATTGAGCTGATCGTAGATCACCAGGCGGCGTTTGTCCGGAGGGAACTTGGAAAATACATTCACGAGATATCCGGCCATGGGGAGGGGCAACAGGCGGCAACATTGCGTGTATCCGTCCGTGGCCAGAGTCAGCACCCTGGCCAGGGCGGACAGGCTGCGCGCGGGCAGGCGCTTGGTCACGGTCCGGGCGAGCTGGACGGCGTGGACGTAGGCCTCATTGCCCTCGTAGCCGTAGAGCCATGCCACCATGCGGCCTCCGGGCTTGAGCGCCTTGTAGCAAGCCTTCAGTGTGGGGACGGGATCCACGATGTGGTGCAGCACGCCGATGGAGAAAACGAAGTCGAAGGCATCCGAGCGCTCCAGCGCGTCCCCCTTGGCCTTCAGGAGCTCCACCCGATCCCGACAGTGCGCCGTGTTGTTGTTCAGGATCTCGAAGGCCTCGGAGGGCTCCACCGCGAGCACGGTCCGGGCTCCGAGGGAAAGAAGCATGTGGACGATTCGGCCCGTGCCGCTGCCGATGTCGGCCACGGTCTGGCCGGCGATATTCTCGGGATTGACGAGGGGTCCCAGGATGTCCTTCATGAGCTCGGCGGAGCCATAGAATCCGGCATTGTCAGTGTACCGGGTCCACTGGTCCCCGAAGTCGGCAATGGTCTGGGAATCGACCGCGTTCGTATGCGACATGCGAGCCTGTCTGAGCTGTCAGCGGAAACATACATCGAAAGCCCGCGGCGGGAAAGCGGGGAGTCGCTTCGATGAAGCACACCTCCCATTTCCCAGATTCGAGATCCGTGATATGCTGCCGCCGAACCGGCAGAGAACGGGTACTTACGATGAATAGAACTGTCCGAAGGCTCTGGGTGCGAGGGGTCGGAACAGCTGTGTTGTGTCTTTTTCTAGCGGGGGCCGTTTCGGGGGGCGGCTGCGCCAAGGGCGTGGATCCCTGCGGGAACGGGGAGGTGGACCACGGGGAGGAGTGTGACGGGGACAACCACGGCGGCGCCACCTGCGAGAGCCTGGGTCGCGGCGCGGGGACCCTGACCTGTAATGACGAGTGTCTGCTCGAGACGTTGGGGTGCGTGGGGGGACCCTGTGGGAACGGGATCCTGGACCTGGGCGAAACCTGTGACGGGTCGAATATGGGGGGGCGGACCTGCGTCACCGAGTTCTTCAACGGCGGGGACCTGCGGTGCGGGGCGAACTGCCAGGTGGATACGAGCGGGTGCACCGACGAGCTGTGCGGCAACGGGCTCCTGAATCCGGGGGAGGAGTGTGACGACGGGGACCTGGACGACGGCGACGGCTGCGACGCCGGCTGCGCGGTGGAGGACGGCTGGAGCTGCGACCAGCAGCCATCGGTGTGCGTGCGCAACTGTGGAAACGCCGCAATCGAGTTCGGCGAGGACTGCGACGGCGCGAACCTCAACGGCGCGTCCTGCGTGACCCTGGGCTACGACGCGGGCCCCCTCGCCTGCAGCGCCCAGTGTCGGTATGACACAACCCTGTGCCAGGGCGCGCCTCCCTGCGGAAACGGGGTCATCGAAGGCACCGAGCAGTGCGACGGGGGCAACCTGGGCGGGGCCACCTGCGTCAGCCTCGGCTACACGTCGGGCATTCTCACCTGTCGCACGGACTGCTCCTACGACACCTCCCTGTGCGCCACGGAGAGCTGCGGCAACGGCACCATCGACTCGGGCGAGCAGTGTGACTTGGGCAACCTGGGGGGCGCCACCTGCGTGAGCCTGGGCTTCCTCAGCGGCAGCCTCTCGTGCACCGCGGGCTGCGTGTACAACACGTCGAGCTGCGTGGCCGCGACCTGCGGGAACGGCAACATCGACGCCGGGGAGCAGTGCGACGGCGCCAACCTCAACAGCCAGACCTGTCTGACCCGCGGCTACACCGGCGGCACCCTGGCCTGCGCCGCGAACTGCACCTTCAACGAGGGCGGCTGCACCTCCGGCGGCACCTGCGGGGACGGCACGCTGAACGCCGGCGAGGGCTGCGACGACGGCAACACCACCAGCGGAGACGGGTGCAGCGGCTCCTGCCAGTGGGAGAACCAGTGCACGGCCGACTCCACGGTGGCCTGCAACGGCCAGGTCAGCGGCAACATCGGGCTGTTCCGCTTCGACGACAACATCAACTACATGACCTCCTGCTCCACCAACGCCGCCACCGGCCCGGAGGACATCTTCTCCTTCGTCCCCACCAACAGCGGCCTGGCCACGGTGCACCTGGACGTAGACCACGACACGTTCCTCTTCGGAGACGACATGGACCTGTACATCCTCGAAGGGGGCTGCAACCAGCAGCTCTGCGTGGACTTCTCCGACGACGCCGGGGACGACACCGTCAACTTCTCGGTGACCGGCGGCCGCACCTACTACGTCGTGGTGGAGCACGACAAGTACGGCTTCCCCCCGGTGGGCGACTACACGGTGAACGTCAGCTGCCCCTGACCATCCGCCCTCGCTACTTGCCTTTTTTGTTGGGCACGAACTCCGTGCCGGTGGAGATCATCCGGAGGCCGCCGCGCACCGTGCCGGAGAAGGAGCAGATGAGCTTGCCCGGGGGGCCTTCGAAGTTTGCGATCTTCTTTTCCTTGATGAGCTCGCGGATGCACTTCTTGGTCTTGCCGTTCGCACGGCGGAGCTTCAGCTTGGGCCGCTTGATCGTGCCGTCCTTTTCCACGGGCATGGTCACCTTGCCCGAGATGCGGCCGTGGGAGCCGTTGTCGGCGTAGCAGTCGATGAAGCCCTCGCAGCCGCCCTTCTCGTAGCGCGCGTTGCGGATGGCGAGGACCTGGGCCTGGGAGATGACCATCTCGGGATCGTCGCCCTTGGGCACCTCCACCACCACGCCGCCCCGGTAGGCCCGCTTCTCGCCCTTCCACTGGGTGCCCTGGTAGGCGATGGCGCCCTTGCCGTAGGCGATGGCCGCGGCATATCGTCCGTGCACCTTGCCGCCCTTGAGGATGGCGCGCGCCTGGTCCTCCACGCGCATGCCGACCCGGCCCTTGAGCTCCACGTTCTCGAGCTTGACCCGGGCCTCCTTCTCCACGTGCAGGGCCGTGCCGAAGCCCGACTTGATGGAGCCGCCCTTCACGGTGAGGCTCGCCTTGCCCCCGATTCGGATCGTCATGCGCTTGGACGTGATCTTGCAGTTGATCAGGGTGATGTCGCAGTTGCCGCGGGCCTGGATGACCATCCGAGGCTGGTCGATGGTCTTGTCCTGGATCTTGTAGACCTTGTCGCCGTCGCAGCTGAGCGGCCCGTCCCCCTTCCAGTCAGCGCCCTTGGGCGCCGCGGCGCGGGGCAGGTCCTTGTTGGCGCGGCGCGGCTGCTTTTCGTGGTCGCGCGGCTGCTTTTTGACCTGCTTTTCGGCTTTGTCTCCTTCGTCGCCCTCTTTCTTCCCGGACTCGACCCCTTTTTCGCCACAGGCTGGGCCGAGGATCAGCGCCGCGGTGAACAGCATGAGTGCGAGTCCGGCCAGCGACAATCTGCATTTGGTGAACATGGGATCCTCCTCCGTCAGGTCTGCGCCTGTTTGTCTTCGATCTCGATCTTCACGTGAATCCCCAGGAAGACGCGGCGGGCCGGCTGGAGCTCGGACCGCAGGTGCGCCCGCACGCGGTCCGCGTCACTGCTTCGTAGCGGCACTCGGACCACGGTGTCAAAAGGGTCCCCCGCGTTTGCGGTGTCCCAGCCGAGCAGGGACGCCACTGCGGCAGGGGTGCGGTCCACCCAGAGCGGGAAGGGAAGCGCCGGCAGTCGGGCGAGCAGCTCCTCCAGGCCCACGCCGCGCCTCCCGAGGTGGCGGACCAGGCTCCGGTGCTCCAGCGTGAGGGGCGCGGTGAGCTCCTCTCGGAAGACCGCCTGCTCCTCCGGCCCCAGTTGCGCCAGGCAGGCCGCCTCGTCTCCCCCGGCCAGGGCGGCGCAGAGCGCGGGGACGCGCGGGGAGCCGGCCTCGATGGCGAAGCGCTCGCCGCCCGGAGTGTTCGCGAAGATCTGCGGCCGGTCCGTGGCCTGCAGCACGCTCTTGAAGCCGATGCCGTGCCGTCCCATCATCCGCGCTGCGCCCGGCACGAGCGGCCCGGCGCCGCCGCCCGGTTTTCGGTCGCCCTTGCCGGACCGGGCGATGCCGGTCACGGCCTCGTATCCGGCGCGGTCGAACCGGGCCCCGTCGTTGGCCACCAGGACGGCGTCCTCGGCGATGACCACGCGGACCCGCGCGCCGGCCTTGCCGCGCTTCACCAGGGCGTCCCGGGCGTTCTGGAACAGCTCCACGACCCACTGGTCACCCGTGAGCTGCCGCGCCGCGTCTTCGGAGAAGCGGAGCCCCACCAGCATGTGGGCCGGGGTGTCCATCAGATCCGCCAGGGTGTTCCGGAAGACCTCGAGGGGTCCGGGCGGCTCGCGTGTTTCGGGCTGTGGCCCCTGGCTCGTCAAAGGCGCGCCTCCGTGCGTTCAGCAGCGAAGATACCACAGGGCGGCAGGGAGTCGGGCTGCCTGTGAACAGGTAAAAAAAGAGCATCTTCCGCGGGGCCCGTTAAAGGCTGGCGCGGGTTGCAGAAGATGCGTTGAAGATGTGTAGGGGAATTTGGAGGGAGTTGGGGGGGGGATCCTTGTTATGGCGCAGGTCGCACGTAGGTGCCGACGTTCCCACCGATATCCTCGATGGAGTCGATGAGCAACTGCGCCACGTAGTTGAAGTTATGGGCCCAGGCGCCCGGCTCTTTCTGCGAGATCTGGTAGTTGTGCGCGGCCTTCATGAGGGTCGCGGTCCAGCTCGCTGCCGCGTAGCTGTTGCTGAAGCTGGCCTCCGAGGCCGAGCAGACGCCCCCGCTCGAGTCCGTGTCGATGAACCAGTACGGATAGGAGTGAGCGTCGTAGCAGATCGGGAAGCCGCGGGAGACCGCGTCGGCCTGGATCGCGGCGAGGAGGTCTTCCGCCAGGGTGGAGAGCTCGCCCGCCAGGGGCTCGCCGCTGTCACCGTCTCCATCGACGTCCACGTTCAGGTGGCCGCTGCTGAGACGGATTTCGCTCGGCATGGTGGTGCCCGCGTGGCAGCCGGAGCAGGCCGAGTAGTTGTCGGCGACCTGGAACGTGTGGTTGGTGGCCACGGGGTTGTGGCAGCTCGTGCAATTGTTCCCGCCCGGGTGGGTGGTCCAGGGGCCGGAGTAGGTCTTGGCCGGATACTCGTACCCGATTTTGGATTGGGTGCCCAGCTTGATCGCACCGGCCGGGAGGTAGTGCACATTGCGGAACCCGAGGCTGTTCTCAGCGATCTTGGCGTCGATGGTGATGCCCGACTCGCGGCCGGAGTGGCAGGTGGAGCACAGGCCCGAGGAGCCCAGATTTTCCACCTCGACACCACCCGGGAAGACGACCGAGTCCACGGCCGCCACGTCGTAGGTCGTCCCGAAGTTGTCGTGGCAGGTGGCGCAGTCGAGGCCGTTGGCCTGCTCGAGCTCCTGGGCGCCCACGCCGTACTGCAGGAAGAACCGGAAGCCCTCGGAGCCGCCGTGGCACTTGGAGCAGTCGGCCGACACCGCTTCGTCGGTGTCCCAGTGACGCGCGGGCTCGCCGGCGCCGTTGAAGTGGCCGTGGTCCTCGCGCCTGGCGTTGGCGATGTTGATCTGGTTCCCGGCCGCGATGACCGAGTTGAGATCCTCGATGGAGTCGAACATGAGCTGGATGATGTACTTCGCGTTGTGCGCGTGGGCGCCCGGGTCTTTCAAGGAGACCTGGTAGTTGTACGCGGCCCGCAGCAGGCGCGGCGTCCACTCGGCGTACCCGTTGCTGAAGGTGGCCTCGCTCGTCTCGCAGGTCCCGTTGCCGTCGGTGTCGATGAAGAAGTAGGGGTAGCTGGCGGAGGTGTAGCAGAGGTCCGAGTTGCCCATCTCGGCGGCATAGGCCTGCAGGCCGGCCATCAGCTTGGCGCGCAGCCCCTCCAGCTCCGAGTGCAGGGACTCGCTGGTGTCGCCGTCGCCGTCGTAGTCGTTGCCCACCGAGGACATCATGCGGATGTTCTTGAAGTCATCCACAACGGTCACGCCGGTGTGGCAGGCCTGGCACTCGCTCACCTTCACCTCGAGGGAGTGCGGGTCGTGGCAGCCCACGCAGGTGTCGTAGCCGGGCACGTGGCGGAAGCGCCAGTCGTAGGTCTTGCCGGCGTACTGGTAGCCGCCGCGGACCTTGCCGGCGTTCAGCGTGGCGCCCGCGGCGTAGTAGTGGATGTTGATGAACCCGAGGCCGGTCCCGACGGTGTCGTCGGCCACTCCCTCGGCCGTGATGGCGTCGTTCACGGTGTCGGTGGAGGCGCGGCCCTGGTGGCAGGTCATGCAGCGCGCCTCGGGGCCGAGGTCGTCCACCTGGACGCCCGACGGGAAGATCACGGTGGAGAGCGTGCTGGCCGCCGAGTTGTGGCAGGCCTGGCACTCGATGCCGCCGCCGTCGATGGGCGCGGCCTGCTCCACGGAGAACTGCGCGCTCCCGTCCGCGCCGAGGTAGTCCCGGTAGCCGGCGGTGGAGTGGCAGCGCGCGCAGGACGCGGAGACTTCGCCGTCACCGTCCCAGTGGCGGAAGGCCTCGGCGGTGATGTCGGCGTGGCCCGATTCGGCCCACGCCTCCTCGTTGGGGATGGTCACCGAAACCGCCACCTGCACCGAGCCGGCGGCCATGGTGTCGGCGCCGGTGGCCGTGATGGTCACCGCGCCTACGGACATCCCGGTCACGTTGCCCGTGGCGTCCACAGTGGCCACGGCCTCGTCACTGGACTCCCAGGTGTAGCCGCTGTCGGTGCCGTTCACGGTCATGGGCGTGAACATCGCCGTGGAGCCCACCAGGACGTAGAGCGGGCCGCTCACCGTAACGACCGGTATGCCGACCGCCGGGGCGGTCACCACCACCGCGTGCATGCCGGTGACGGCGGTGTCGGCGCCGGTGGCGGTGACATAGGTTTCACCGGCCGCGACGCCGGTCACCGTGCCGCTCGCGTCCACGGTGGCCACGGATTCGTCGTCGCTCTGCCAGGTGTAGGACGAATCCTCCCCGTTCACGGTCGAGGCGCTGAGCTGGAGCGTCGCGCCGATTTCCACCGCGTGATCACCGGAAATCACCACGTCCGGCGCTACCGCGCCGTCATCGTCAGAGCATCCCAGGAGCACGAGGCCTCCCAACAGGGCGAATCCGATGGCCGCCAAAAATCTCTTGTCGCGTCGCATGTCGTCCTCCGTAGCGTTGAATATCTTCTACCTAATTAGCTGAGCCGCAGCCCTGGTGTCGTGGGCGGGAAGCCGGATAATCTGGAGGAACACTACGGGAAAAACACGGATCAGTTCCCTATTTCGAGGGATAACCCGAAGGGCGGCGGCTCGGAGGTGATCATCAGCTGAAGCAGATGAATCATTTGGGAAACCATGCAGGTCGGGTCAGGTGTGGACGCTGGTGAAGATCGTGAATGATTCGGAAAAATGCCTAGGTCCGTCCCGTGCGCGGCTGAGGCAGTTGACTGTGGCCAGCGCAGGGGTTGTCGGGCTATCATGGTGGGATAGGAACCCGGAGGACTGAAGCATGCGCAACAACGGGATGCACGGCAGGATGTACTGCACAGCCATCGTGGCGCTCTTCGCCGCGTGGGCCATGGCCTGCGGCGGTGGAGGCACCTCGGGAACGGAGTGCGGCAACGACGTGTGCGAAGACGGTGAGGACAGCGTGAGCTGCCCGAGCGATTGCACCATCTGCGACAACAACGGCTACTGCAACCTGGCCGCCGGCGAGAACGCGATCAACTGCCCGGGGGACTGCCCCGTGTGTCTCGAGGACGGTGTGTGCAACCGGGCCGGCGGCGAGAACGGGGTGAACTGCCCCATGGACTGCCCCCTGTGCGTGGTGGACGGCTACTGCGACACCCCCGGCGGGGAAGACCATGCCAACTGCCCGGACGACTGTGACATCTGTCTGCTGGACGGCCTGTGTGACGCGGCCGCCGGCGAAACCCTGCAGAACTGCCCCTTGGACTGCGGGGCCTGTGTGGTGGACGGCGTGTGCGACGTCGCCGCCGGAGAAACCGCGGCCACCTGTCCGGACGACTGCGATCTCTGCGTGGTGGACGGCGTGTGTGACGCGGCCGCCGGGGAGGACGCGAGCAACTGCCCGGCGGACTGCGCCGCGGGCGGACCCTACGACTACATCGTCAGCGAACTGTACATCCCGACCACCAGCGCCGAGGCGCAGAACATCGGCGTGGACGTGGACGGCGACGGCACCATCGACAACAAGCTCGGCCAGATCATGTCGCTGCTGATGTCCCAGGGCACCGGCGATCCGAACACCTCCATCAACGCCGACATCGACAGCGGTGACCTGGTGATCCCGCTCCGCCTCTTCGTCGATGCGTTCCCCACCGACGCGAGCGTGCTCGCCGCGGCGTACCAGGGGGTGCCGCTCACCTCCCCGCCGCTGTTCAACGGGACAGACGTCGTGGACGTGGCGCCGGGCTCGCCCACCAATCAGCCCATCGGCGGCGACCTCATGAGCGGTACCCTCGACTGCGGCCCGGGGCAGCTCCTGATCCCCGTTCCCCTGGTGACCCAGACCGTGTTCGTGTCCCTGCAGTCGGCGCGGGTCCTGGGCGGCCCGGTCACCGCCACGGGTTGGACAGACGTCATGGTCGGCGGCGGCATCACCGAGCAGGACATGGAAAGCGAGATAATCCCCGCCCTGGCGACCTATTTCAACGACGTCATTGCGTCGGATCCCTTCGGCAGCGTGGCCACCACCCTCATGGATCTGTTCGACGGAAACTGCGAGCCCACGGTCCCGGGCTGCGCGTCCCAGGTGCCCGGGGTCGGGGAGTGCGCCGTAAACAACCCCACCGACACCCCGCCGGTGATTACCGTGACCGAGCTGCTCTGCAACGCCCTGCTCAACTCGGCCACCGCGCCCGACGTGGACAGCAACGGCGACGGCGTCAACGACCTGCTCAGCGTCGGCTTCCGCGTCCAGGCGGTCAGCGCAACGATCAACCTGCCGTAACGGTGCCCCCTCCCGCTACGGGCTGGACTGCGCCTGGTTGGCCGTGACCACCTGGTTGATGGGGGTCACGTTGCAGGTGAAGCCGTTCCAGGTCACGGTGGCCACCTTCCAGAAGTCGTTGTCCCAGCTGCTGCCGGAGCCGCCCGTGAGGATCTTGGGGCCGTACTCCCAGACGGGGTTGATGCTGATCGTGCCGCAGTAGATCTTCACGTGGATCGAGGCGGGGCCGTAGCCGTCGTCGTTGAAGTAGTGCACGCCGACGCGGTAGGCATTGCCCACCACGGGCTCGTCGATGTTGATGTTCTCCGGGCCGAAGCCGTCCACGTCGTCGAGATCGAGCCGGGGGTCGTCCGGGAAGTAGTTGGGCGCGTCCCAGTACAGGTGATGCCCGTTGGAGACATTGCAGTTGGAGTAGAAGCAGTCGGTCTGCTGGTTGAACCAGCCCGTTCCCGTGGGGTGCAGCAGGTGCAGATCCACGTCACTGTTGTCCTGGGGGCTCTCGGGCGGGTTCCAGAACAGCTCGATCCGGAGCCCCTCGCCCGGGGTGGCAAACACCGAGAACTGGCAGGAGTCCGTGTTGTTGTCGTTGTCGGTGACCGTGAGCCGCATCAGGTACACCCCGACGACGTCGGGCTCGAAGCTGACGGTCTGGCCGTTCGCCGGCGCGGGCGGGGACGCGGCAGAGCCGGACGGCTGAGTCAGCATCTGCCACTGGTAGGACACGATGAAGCCGTCGTCCTCGCCGTTGCCCGTCCAGTTGATCGTGACCAGCGGGACGGTGTTGATGTCGTCCGGGCAGATGGCCGTGGGGCCCGTGGGCGTGGTCGTTATCGTGAACTGGCAGTAGTGGGTCAGCCCGTGGTCGTCCTCCACGGTGAGCCGCATCAGGTACTGGCCCACCCGGAGCGCCCAGAAGGTCGTGTCCTGGGAATTCGGGCTGCCCAGCTCCGGGTCGGTGTCGGTGTTGTGTGTCACCACCTCCCAGCTCCAGCCCACGATCCAGCCGTCCTCATCGAGGCCGTCGCCGTACAGCAGCGTCTCGGTCCGGGTGGGGATCGTCATGTCACCGGGGCAGATGGCCAGGGGAGTGCTCACCCGGGACTGCACCAGGGTCTGGCAGCTCGCCTCGAGCCCTCCGCCGTCCCGCACGGTCAGCCGGAGGGTGAAGTCGCCGACCATGTCCGGAGTAAAGGTCGTGATGGGCACGTCGGGCGGGGAGGGTGCGGCCGTGCTGCCGGGTGGCGCGGACACCACCTGCCAGCGCCAGGACACGATCCCGAAGTCGTCGTCCCCGTCGCCCATCAGCTCCACGAGCCGGTTCGGCGCGGAGTACAGCGGCTCTGGGCAGATGGCCAGGGGCGGATGGTTCACCCCGTTGTTATTGTTGCCGTTTCCGTTGTGGTTGAAGTTCGAGTTCCAGTTGTGGTTGAAATTGTAGTTCGAGTTCCAGTTGTAGTTCGAGTTGTGGTGGTTCGAGTCGTTGCGGTTCCAGATGCCCAGGGGCCGGCCGCAGGCGGCGAGTCCCAGGGCCGACAGCAAGAGAATCGCGAGGCGGGTCGTATTGTTGTTGTATGCCATAAGGTCCTCCGCCGACACTGCCGTATAGTATTCACCATTATCACATTTTGGACAGCGCGCACATTTCTACCGCCACGAAATCAGGGCCGAAGCAACCGGAAATGGGGACTCACCAGGGGGTAGCGATTACACCCGGGATCATCGGGTGGGTTGATGTTCGGCCGCCGCTCTTCTACACTGGGCTCCTTCACTGAGTGCGGAGCGGACCATGACCGAGTCGAACCACATGATCTTCCGGATGGCCTATCGCATGGCGATGGCCGATGGCGAGATTTCCGCGAACGAGGCGCTGATCCTGCACCTCTTCTCCTCGAACATGGGCCTGTCGCGGGAGCAGCTCGTGGAGCTGAAGGCGAGCGCCGAGACCCTCGACTATGGGGAGCTCCCGGAGATGTTTCCCAATCGGGAAGATCAGATGGCGCTGTTCGAGGCGGCGTGCCTCATGGCCATGGTGGACGGCAAGTCGGACGTGGAGGAGTGGAACATGGTCATGAAGCTGTGCGAGGTGTTCGAGATCGATCGCCCCCAGGCGCAGAAGAGCCTCGCCGTGGCGCGGGAGCGGCTCTACAAGCTGGCCGAGCAGCACAACCTGCTGCCGGAGATCCTCGCCAACATGGAGGTCGAAGGGGACGCGGAGTAGCCCGCCGTTCTGCTAGAACGGCAGCGTCCACACCGCGTCGAGGGTCTGGTCCAGAAACGAGCCCTTGAACCGCTTATCGTCCAACCCTCTCATGGAGAACCCGGGTTCACGAGTGTAACCGGTGGTTCATGGACAGCCTCGACTTTCGGTTATAACTGGTTGAAATCACGTGGTGTAGATCGGGTGTGATTCTTGCACGTTATTATCCGTGATCGCTATCAATCTCCGGGCCCGTTGGTCCCGGAGTCGCGACGGAGGCAGCAGATGAAACGCCGCGATTTCCTCAAGAAGCTGGGTGCGTTCTCCGCGATCGCCGGTGGAACCTCGATCCTGGCCGGCGCCTCGGGATGTCTCTGGGACGACTACGGCGATCATTACGACGACTACGACGACTACTGGGACGCCTACCGGGACAGCTACTTCGACTACATCGACGGCTACAACGACTACCAGGACGGCTACAACGACTACGCCGACTACGTCGACTACGACGATTACGTCGACTACGACGACTACGTCGACTACAGCGACTACGCAGACTACTCAGACTACAGCGACTACTCAGACTACTCAGACTACGACGACTACTCTGACTACGACGACAACTGAGTCTGGTATAATTCCCTTCCGTGCTGTTCATCATCAAACCCACTTCCGCGTGCAACGGCGCCTGCCTGTACTGCAGCGCCCACCAGGAGGATCCCGAGGCGCGGGGGCGCATGTCCCTTCCGCAGCTCGACCGGATCCTCCTTCGCATCGAGGAGTGGGGGCTGCAGGCGAAGCCCGACCGGCTGGCGCTGCTGTGGCACGGCGGAGAGCCGCTGCTCATGGGCGCCGCCTTCTACCGGGAGGTGCTGCGCCGTACGCGGGAGCTGCGCGAGCGCACCGGGCTCGAGCTCCGGCACATCATGCAGTCCAACCTCACCCTCGTGGACGCCGAGCTC
>JBDRSE010000102.1:0-95412 GCA_043825095.1 bacterium | reverse complement strand
GAAACGGTTCGGCATCTGGCACCGCGACATTTCGCCGTCGAACGTCATGATCGATGGAAATAGCGGGGCCGTAAAGATCCTGCATTTCGGTCTCTGCGAACCGGCGGGGGGAGCGGCGTTCGGGGACCCCTGGTTCCTGTCGCCCGAGCAGGCGCGGGGCGAGCCCGTGAACGAGCAG
This sequence comes from bacterium, assembly GCA_043825095.1. Lineage (GTDB taxonomy): Bacteria > Myxococcota_A > Polyangia > HGW-17 > JAJRWW01 > JBDRSE01. The sequence continues at coordinate 95,234 of JBDRSE010000102.1, read as the reverse complement.
ACCACGATTTACTGCCTCGGAGCCCTCTGGTTCTACGCGGTCTGCGGCAATCCGGTCTTCCAGGACGCTGACCCGGCCGTCGTTCTGCTGAAGCACCAGTCCGAGGGACCGCAGCCCCCGTCGTCCCGTCGCCCGGGACTTCCGGCGGCCTTTGACACCCTGATTGCTCGCTCACTCGTGAAGAACACCGTCGGGCGGTTCAGCACGCTGGGTGAGATGCTCGCCGCCGCCCAGGCACTCGGCGGAGTGCCGACCATGCCGCTGTCATCGCCGGCACGAGTGCCACTCGCTCAGCCCGGTCCACCCTCGGTGGGCATGCCCGGTGATCTCGGAGCCGCTGCGACGATGATCGCCGCCCCGGGGGCAGGGCCTCAAATGATGGCGCCCCAAGCTGCGGCGCCGGTTCCAGCACCGGCCCCTGCGCCTCAGCCGGCCCCATCTCCCCAGGCGTCCCCCGCGCCTCAGGCCGCGGCCCCCGCGCCTGAGCCTGCGCCAGAGGCGGCCGCGTCGGCCGGCCGACGTCGCAAGCGCAAAAAGGGCTTCCGCGAGACGCTCTGGTTCATGAAGGGCGACGTCGAGGAGATGGCCGCCGAAGGGGATGTCGAGAAGGAGCTCGCCTCCGTGGATGAGGGTGACGGCACCATCGCCGACAGGGAGAAAGGCCTCGACGATCGCTATCGTGACGACGGGAGCGTCACGGCTGAGGACCGGCAAAAGTACTCTGTGAAGACCGGACAGACAGGAATGATGCCGGCCTATCACGCCCCGACGCCCATGGAGGAGGGCAGCGCGGCCGACCTCGAGAGGCGAAAGAGTATAATCATGTGGCTCGCGATCATCCTCGTCGTCTTCGGTGGCGGGGGTGGCGCAGCGGCGTACTTCTTCGTGGCGAGACCACCGGCGACCTTCATCAAGAGCAACCTGGCGGGGCTCATCAGCAGCCAGATCTCGGACTACAAGACCGAGCCGGACAAGCCGAAACTTCCCGCGCCACCTGCGAGAGAGCTCCCGGGCGGGCTCGAAAAGGATCTCTTCCAGAAGCTCGTCGAGACCGCTGCCAAGCCCGAGACCTACATGCCCGAAACAGCGTTCGGCATGGTGGACTACCTGGGTGCCCTCGAGAAGCGCACGACGCAGATCGAAATAGAAAACAAGGGCAAGCCGCGGCGCAAGCAAGTCAACCTGTTCAAGCTGATCCAGCGACGTGGTGTGCGCAAGATCGAGAAGCAGTACGCAGCCATCAAGGACAAGGCCGTAAAGTTCATCAACGACACTATCGCCGCCGCGCTCAAGAAAGGCGCGACGGATGCGCAGAAGACCTCGGCCAAGCGTGCCTGCGTGCTCGCGCTCGCCGCGTACCGCCTGGACAAGGAGCGGGCGGCGCTCGAGTCGAGCTGCCTGAAGGTGGATGACTTTTTCGAGGTCGTGGAGCTTGAAAAACCCAAGAAGCCCACAGACGCCAAGCCCGGCATGGATGCCATGGGCGCCAAGTCGGGCATGGATGCCATGGGCGCCAAGCCGGCAAAGGCCGCCATGGGCGCCAAGCCGGCGAAGCGCTCCATGAAATAGGCACTCCGCTGCGCTGATTGAGGAAAAACGGATGACTGTGGACCCCAAGCTGGTCGAGATCCTCGCCTGTCCACAGTGCAAGGGCGAGCTGGAATACCGTGAATCGTCTCACGAAGGCTTTGCCTGCCACGGCTGCGAGCTGTTTTTTCCGGTGCAGGATGGAATCCCCAACTTCCTGATCGAAGAGGCCGAGCCGCTGTCCTCGAAGGGCAGTTCCGGCTGACGGGCGGGCCCCGTCACCGGACGGTCCTTCGTCCAGAGGCGATCAGGGAGACGTGATGGCCGATTCGAGCATTCTTCTCGTGCACGCAGACGAAGCGGTCATTGCCGAACTGCAGGAGGCACTCCGCGGGCAGGGCTGTGACCTCGAGGTGGCGATGGACGGTTTGGACGCGCTCGGCCGGTTGGAAGACCACCCCCCGGCCTTGGTCATCGCCGACACCATGCTTCCTCAGCTGGATGGAATCACCCTGGTCAAGGTCATGCGATCCCTGGAAGGAACCCGGGACACCCCGGTGATATTCGTCTCCGAGCGCGTGGACGCCACCGCCATGCTCATGGGTTTCGCCGCCGGCGCCAGGTACTACGTGACCATCCCCTTCAATCCCGCGGACCTGTTGTTCAAGGTGAAGCGGTTGCTCTCCCAGTAGAGGCCTGACGCAAAGTTGCCCTGGTTTGCCTACATGTAGTATAAATGTATGCATGAGCACTGCACACTCCCAGACTGCCTATCCGTGGACTGAAATCCCCGAACGGCGCGGCTCCCCGAGAGTGCCTCTAGTGGTCGCCGTGAAAAAGAGGGCCGGGCCGAAGCTCTGTCTCTGCCAGTCGCTTGATATCAGTCCGACGGGCATGTCGCTGCGCCGGGCCAAGGATACCGTTCTGCCCGTGGCCGCTGAGGTTTCCCTGGAGTTTTCCCTACCCGGAGGCCGGGCGGTGTACAAGGTCCGCGGGAGGATTGTGCGGGACAGCTCCAGCGGTCGGTACACCTCAACGGCGGTGGTGTTCCAGGGGCTCCCCGCAAGGTTGAAGAGCCGGCTGCAGCGCTTCCTTTCTCAATCCTAGCGAAGAATCGCCTCAACCCGACGAGTCGATGAGGAAAAAATGCAGTGGGCTGCCCTGCGGCCCTGTTTCCCCTCCGTGACGATCCCTGCTATGCTGCACTCCTGTGAAGCCCCAGGAGGACGTGCATGTACCGGTGCACCACAACCGTAGTCGTTCTTTCGTGCCTTGCGCTGCTGCTGGCCTGCGGTCCGTCCGGCTCCGGCGATGACGATGCCACCGTGCCCGATGACGGCGCGCCGGACGATGTCACCGTGGGGCCCGATGTACTCCTGCCGGACACCAGCGTTCCCGATGCCTACGTGCCGGGTTGCGGCAACGGCACCCTCGATGACGGCGAGCTGTGCGACGACGGAAATCAGGTGAGCGGTGACGGCTGCAACGCCTCCTGCACCATGGCAGACGGCTACGACATGGTCGGCGCCGCATTCACCGACGGGGATCAGCTCGTGCCTCGGGTGACGCTGGCCGGCGCGGCGCTCGTCATGACCTGGGAAGACTGGGGCGGCATCGACCCCGCGGGCGCCGGAGCGCGGGTGCGCACGTTCACCACCGACGGCGCCCCCCAGAGTTTGCCGACCATAGGAAGCACGCTCGATTTTCCGGCGAACACCACCTCCACCGGGGACCAGTTCGACGTTGCCGTGGCGGGACACACCGACGGCCGATTCATCGTGGTTTGGACCGACGCCAGCGGAACCGGCGGCGGGGGCACCGACGTCCGCGCTCAGCTCTTCGAGGCGGACGGCAGCCGCATCGTCAACCCCCAGACAGGGCCCGCAGACTTCGTCGTCAACAGCACCCCAACGGGAACTCAGCAGCAACCGTCAGTGGCGGTCAATGACAACGGGCTGATCCTCGTCGTCTGGTCCGACGATTCCGCAACCGGGGCCGACACCTCCGGGTGGGCTGTTCGCGGCCGTCTGTTCGATTTCACTGGAACGCCTCAGGTCAATCTGGAAACCGGGAGCGTCGATGATTTCCTCGTCAACCAGAGCACCGGAGGGAACCAGTACCGACCCGCCGTGTCTGCAAACGGCGCCGTTGGGTGGGGCGTCGTCTGGACCGACGACACCAACATGGACGGCAACGGCACCGGCATCGTCGGAGGCGCGTTCGGCGCGTACGGAGATCACAGCCTGACGGCGGATGTGCTCATCAACACCACGACGACCGGCTCCCAGGATCACCCGGAGATCGCCACGCAGCCCGCCACCGGGTACGTCGTCGTCTGGACCGACGACAGCCGTGGAGCCGACGACCCCTATTTCCGGGGTGTGCGCGGACGGGTCTTCACGACGACTTTCACGTCGCGCATCAACGGCGTGACCATGAACACTGACGACTTCCAGGTAAACACCCTCGTCGAGGGCAGTCAGCAGCTTCCGGGTATTGCCGTCGATCCGAGCGACGGCTCGGTCATCGTGGTTTGGCAGGATGGGTCCGCCTCAGACGGGAGCTGGGCCGGCATCCGAGGACGAGTGTTCAACGTAGCCCTCTCCCCGCAGGCGAACGCCCTGTCCGCCGACGGCAGTGACTTCCGGATCAACACCACCTTCGCCGAGGCCCAGCTGACGCCTTCCGTAGCCGTTGTGAACGGCCAGGCCATCTGTGTCTGGGAGGACTCCAGCGGCGCCCTCCCGGACGTCTCCGGGGTCGCCGTCCGCTACCGCCTCCTGCCTCCGCTCTGGTAGCTCAGGGCAGCGCCGGCACCGGGTAGGACCGCAGGAGCTCGTCGGGAATCCGACCGGCCTCGATGATGCGCCGGTAGTCGTCCACCACCGGGCGCGCGTGGCGGGTCTTGGACGGATCGGTGGGGTCGATGCCGTAGAGGCCGAAGCGCATGCCGTAGCCGTGGTTCCACTCGTAGTTGTCGATGAGGGACCAGTAGAAGTAGCCCCGAACGTCTGCGCCGTCCCGGATCGCGCGGCTGAGCCAGGTGAGGTGCTCCACCAGGTATTTCCGTGCCCCCGGAGTGTCCTCCGCGTCCCCGAAACCGTTTTCCGTGATGAACATGGGCAACCCGGGATAGAGGTCTCGGATCAGCGTCACTGCCTCGTAGATGCCCGAGGGGGCGTCCCAATTGATGTTGAAAGTGAAGGGGTCGAAGGTCATCAAAGGTGACAGATCGGGCAGCACGGCGTAGGGCCGACCCTCCACCTCGAGCACGGAGTAGTAGTTCACTCCCAGGAAGTCCATGCGGTTCGCCAGGTCCACCCGAAACTCCGACACCCCGTCCAGATCCTCGTCCAGCTCTCCCAGGATCACACCATTCAAGAAGGCGAGGTTGTACAGATACAGCACATTCTCCGCGGCCGTGACGTCGTCTTCTTTGCTCGGGTCAATGGGGTGAGCCGGCACCACGGAGAAGACCAGGCCGGTTTCAGCGGGGACTCCGTCTCCGTCGGCGTCCTCCAGATCTCCGTCCTGGACCGCGTCGTACATGCGCGCGTGCGCCTCGATCATCGCCGTGGCGACGGCCTTCACCTCTTCGAAGGCCAGGCCCACGCCGGGTGGATTCGTGCGGTCCTCACTGGGTAGCAGGTAGCCGGCCAGGATCACCGCGAAGGGCTCGTTCTGCGTGATCCACTGGTCCACCAGGTCGCCGAGCTCCCGGGCTACGAATCCGCTGTACTTGGCGATCTCCGCCACCATGGTCTCCCGGTCGAGCCAGCCGCGGGGGGAGCACCCGTCCAGGTCCTCATGGCAGCCGACTGCGTCGTGCATCCACCGCGGGATCGTGTAGTGGTGGAGCGTGACAAAGGGGCGCAGACCGCGATCCCGCATGGCCTGGAACATCGCCCGATAGTGGGCCACGGCGTCCATGTTTGCCACGTTCGTCAGGTCTTCGTGCCCGTCGACCCCCACGGTGGACTGCGGAAAGATGCGCGACCACTCGATGGACGTCCGAAAGGCGGTCATGCCGAGCTCGCCCGCGGCCAGGTCAAAGTCGGTTTCGTACAGCTCCCAGTGCCCCGGACCGCCCTCCAGGGGGTCCCCCGAGAGGTGGTTTCCTTCCTCGTCAATCAGGGTCTGCGTGGTCACCCAGACGTACCAGTCGGAGTTGGGATCCAGGCACTCGGAGGCGTCCAGGGTGGGGCAGCCCATATCCACCTGAAAGCCTGCCACCGCGGCGCCCCAGAGGAACTGGGCCGGAAAGCTGCCTTCCGGGTCGGTCTCTGCCTCGCAGGCGTTCAGGGGCACCATTCCGAGCAGCACGGGGAGTAGCACGAGAAGCCTCGGCCACCGGGTCGGAGAGTCATTCGCTGTCGTCGTCATCGGTTTCGTCATTGCGGCCACCGGCCGGGGCCCCAGGTGTCGGTGACTGGGGCAGATAGAACTTGCGGTTCAGGGTGAGCCCGCGGGACACGAGGCCGACCTGAATCCGGATCTTCGCGGTGAGTTGAACGAACGAGTAGTCGAAGCTCTCCATCTGCTCCGCGGTGCAGGTCACTGGCCCACCGGGGTTGATGGGAGCGGTCATGGCGAGTCGCACGGGCGGTTCGGGGGCGCGTCGTCCCGCGTTTTCGAAGCCGCGTTTGATCTGGTCGATCCGGCGATCTCGATGCGTGCCCAAGCTCTTGAAGTGGCACGCCAGGGACAGCTTCTGGCGCAGCATCGCCGACAGACGGCCGGCGTTCTCCAAGGTGAGCGGGTCCATCCGCAGGGACACGTCACCCTTCGAGAGCTTCCCTCCGGCGGCGCGAATTTTCTCAAAGGCGTTGTTCAGCACGCGGTCCCGTGTCACCCGGTGGGCTCCCCGGTACCTGTGCACGTCTTCGAGCGACTTCTCGAGCTTCTTCTGCCGATCCAGGACCTGGTAGTAGCAGTAGCCGTACCAGCCGGTAAAACCGACGACACCCAGGAACACGAGCGTGATCACGAGGCCGACTGTCGACAGGCCACGCTGCCGCAGCGACGAAGTGCTCTGGGGGCTTCGGTGCGTCATGGGCTCGTATGTAACCACGGCCTGCGGTCAGTCCGCAAGCCTTGCCCCAAATCCTGCCTTGCCGCGGGTTCGACGCGGACATCGTTTCAGCGCGGACTGTGGCAGCGGAATAATGGAATCCCCTCGGGTCGGCGTAGCGTGTGGGGCCATTCTCGTTCCGGTGGCGGGACAGCTCGTCACCGTGGTCGCCTCCTTCCTCGGCATCGGCGCGATCCTGGCGCCGGTGGGCACGAGCAGCCTCCCGCGTGACTCCGTCGAAGCGACCTGAGTCAGTCGGCGAACACCGCCCGGTTGCGCCCCGCCTCCTTGGCCTCGTACAGCGCGGCATCCGCGCGGGCGAGCAGCTTGGTCAGGTCCTTGTCCTGGGTGCGGAGCTGGGCCACGCCGAGGCTCACGGTCTTGGAGATCGCACCCGCCCCGGTCACGATGGGCTCGTCGGCCACGCACCGTCGGAGGCGCTCCGCGAGGCCGATGGGGGCGTCCTTTGTTCCCGTATCCGGCAGCACGACGGCAAACTCCTCGCCGCCGTATCGCCCGAGCACGTCGACATCGCGGAGAGCGCCTGCCAACCTGCGTGCGATCTCTGCGAGCACCTCATCTCCCACCTGATGACCATGGGTGTCGTTGACCTGCTTGAAGTGGTCGACGTCCACCATGACGACGCTCAAGGGGTAGCCGTAGCGCCGGGCTCGTGAGAACTCCCGCTCGGCCAGAGAGAAGAACTGACGGCGGTTCATCAGCCCGGTCAGCTCGTCCGTGATGGCCAACCGCTGCACTTCGGCGAACAGCCGGGCGTTCTCGATGGCGATGCCGGCCTGCCCGGCAAAGGCGAAGGCGATCTCCGCTTCGTTGTCGGAGTACGCGCTCTGGCGGTCGTTCTCCAGCACGAGCACACCGGCCACGCGGTCCTTGGAGATCAGCGGCACTCCGATCCACGAGGTCAGGGGCTCCTCTTGTCCGTGCTTGACGATCCGTGCGTCCCGGCGCGCGTCCCGGACGACCACCGGTTTCCGCTCCTCCACAACCCATGACAGCAAGGAATCCGTTTCCAGGCGGAAGCGCAGCGAGCGCTCCTCGATCCGCCCGGCCGTCACGAAGCGCACCAGGTCCTGCTCCTCGAGCAGGTACACCACTGCGCGATCGCTCTCCAGTGCGTTCGTAACCCCTGTCAGCAGTCGGGCCAGCACCTCCTGCAGATCCAACGTCGAGCTCAACCCGTGGCTCAGCTCCCGCATGTTCTCGGCGAGGCGGCTCCTCTGCGCCTCCGCCTCGACGCGGATCTCGAGCTGCGCGGCGCGCGCCGTCTCCAGGGCGATGGCGATGTGGTTCCCCAGGGCGATCAGGATCTCCACGTCGTCCTCGGTGAACACCCCTCGGACGAGTCGGTTGTCCAGGTACACGACGCCGATGATCTGCTCCCGGACCATGAGCGGCGCGGCCACGATGGAACGCAGCTGGTGGGTCACCACGCTCTCGGACACCGGGACCTGCTCACCCTCCGCGCCGCTGAGCACCACCGGCTCGCAGCGCGCCTGCACCCGTCTCACAACGGAGGTGCTGTACTCCTCGGGACGCTTCAGCTCCTTGCCGTCGGCGTCGCGACCCACCTGGAACTCCAGCGGGGCTTCCTCGTCTGCGCAGCGGAACAGGAACGCACGCTCGGCCCCGAGGATGCGCACGATCTCGTCGAGGGCGATGCGAGCCTGCTCGTCCGGATCCAGCACGTTGGCCGCCGCGAGGCTCACCTGCAGGAGCGCGTCGAGCTTGCGTTGAAGCTGGAGTCCACCGGCCGAGCTCGTACGAATCCGGCTGGACCGCGGGCTGCTGGAGAGACTTCCCGTCATCGTCTCCCGGACGTCGAACTCAGTGCGCAAGCGTCGGCCGCGCCCCGGCCAGTGGTGCTCGGAGGCCACCGACGCGGCGAAACGCGCCTCCCGCAGGGACGCCGGGCGGTTCCCCATCTCTGCCAGCAGGTGGGCGCGCTGGCGCGCCACTTCGAAGCGCACCCAGGGGCTGTCGATGTCCCGGGCGAGGCGGTCCGCCCGATCGAGCAGCCTGCGCGCCCGCCGGAACTTCCGCTGGAGCCGACGCCAGGCGCCTTCGATCGCCAGGGCGTGCGCGTCCATGCTGGGGATCATTGACGCCCGCCGCAGCTCACACACCGCCTCCTTGAGGCGCTTCAAGTGCGGGCGGCGCCCCGCGGGCGAGCTCGCCATGGCCTGCTCCATCCGGGCGTAGGCCTGATAGACGTAGAAGCCGCGCATGTGGAAATTCGTCCGCAGGGGCCCCAAGCCCAGGGTGCGATGCGCCGCGATGGCCTCGTCGACCGCCGGGCCGTGATCTCCCTGCTCCAGGGCGAAGAGCACGGCATAGGCGTAGTGCTCCCCCCACATGAACGTCTCGGAGCGCGGGGCGCCTTCCACGAACTCCCGGAGCTGCCGCTGCTGATCGAATCCCTCGTTGGTCCGCCCCAGAATCGCCAGGACCGAGCCGGCCCAGGGGTTGCCCTGGCGCGCGCGCTCGCCGCCGCTGGTGAACCACATTCGGGGCAGCTGTCGCTCGATCCAGGCCCAGGCTTCACGACAGTAGCCCCGCAGCAGCAAGTTGAACACGAGGTCGCCGCTGCCGTCCAGGTAGTGGAGCGAGTCGATCCACTTGCCGTTCTGCTCCAAGGCTCGCGCCATCTGGAGCTCCGCACGGACGGAGTCCCCGCACAGGTGCAGCACGAAGCCGTGATAGAGCGCGCTGCGAGCCATGACCAGCCGATCTCCCAGCGCGGCGGCCAACTGCTCCGCCTTGTCGATGTTCCGCATGGCGCGCCGGTGCAGCCCCGCCACCGCGAAGGCCACGGCGTGCTGGTAGTACGAGGCCACCAGCGCCGGGGAGCGGCCGATTCGAGTCGAGGCGAAGAGTGAACGAAGGACCATCATCAGCAGACGCAGCGGCCGACTCGAGAAGTAGGCGGCCAGGGCGCCGTGCTCGTAGAGTTTGGCGCAGATCGTCCACTTCTGCAGCTTCTCACCGGTGAGCGCGGTGCGCCGCCCCAGACGGTCCGACAGCAGGCCGCGGAACCAGCACCAGGCGGTCGACAGGAGCTGAACCGGCAGCCACCGCGGGAAGGGTAGACCAAGCTCCTGCAGTCCGGCGCGTACCTCCTCCCAGGCGTGTGCCGTATGAAAGTTGGCCACATGGGTATGCGCCAACCGCGCCCGCAGCGTGGCCCGGGCAAGGGGCGGCTCCGTGGCCGCGAGGGTGGCCTCGAAGTACCGAATCGCCTCGGCGAGCCGGCCCGTTCGTGCGCAGATCTCCCCGAGGGCTTCGCTGAGCTCCCCGACCTGGTCCGCCCCGGCCGGTCCTGCGTAGCTCTCGGCGAGCTGGAGGTACGAGTAGGCGTCTTCGTGGGCGTGCTCGGCCAGGGCCCGCTGCCCGGCGCGGACGTTCGTCTCGTACACCCGCCGCATGTTGCGCTCGACCGTGCCGAGGGCGTAGTGGCGAGCCAGGGCGTAGACATACTCGGAACTGTCCTGCGGTGCCGTGTCCAGTGCGTCGGCGATTCGCTGGTGCAGCATCCGGGTCTCGGTGGGCTCCATGGACGCGATGAGCGTCTCCCGGACATCATGGTGCACGAAGCCGTAGGCGCCTGCTCCGCGCGCCTCGACCACCCGCGCACGCACGGCCTCGGACACCGCGGCGTGCACCGCCGTGTCCGGGGACCGGCAGACCTTCAGCAGCAGCTCCACGTCAAAGGAATCTCCCAGGACCGCGGCCGCCCGCAGCACTTCCCGGGCGCCTTCATCGAGCACATCCAGACGTCGCACCACCAGCTCGATCACGTCGGTGGGCAGGTCCAGCTTCTCGAGCCCCTGTTCGTCCACCTTCCAGCTCCCCCAAGAGGGCTGAAGCAGGCCCGCGTCCAGCATGGACCGGACATACTCGGTTGCGGCGAAGGGACTGCCGTTGCTCCGGAGGGCAATGCGTCGGGCGAATCCCAGCTCCGCGTCGGCCTCGCCGAGCTGGGACGCGACGATTCGATGCACGAAATGGTCTCGGAGGGGCTCCAGGACCATCCGCAGCGCAAGGGCGGAGCCCACGTTCTCCACGAAGGTGTCGGCCCCCGCCGTCGAGGTGTCCGCAGGCTGCGGCGTGGTGGTCACCACCACCAGGAGCGACGACTCGGTCATGCGTGAGGCCAGACGGGTGAGTACCTGTCGGCTCGCATCGTCCAACCAGTGCACGTCCTCGAACACCAGCAGGAGCCCACGGTGCTGCTCACTGAACCGCAGCAGGAAGTCGGCCAGCGCGTCGTAGAATTGATCCTCTACCTCGCCGAGCTGAGGCATCTCCGAGACGTCCCCCAGCACCGCGGCCAGCCGCGTGTCGAATCTCGCGAGCAGCGGCGCGGCGTCCCCGGCCGCCACCCGAAGCCGCTCCTCCGCGGCGCGGCGCTTCTCCGGGGTGAGCCGCAGGCGGCGGTTGAGCATCTGCGCCACGAGCCCTCGCAGGGGCGCAAACGGCAGGGGGGCCGCGCTGGAACAGCGCCCCACCAGGGCCAACCGGCCGGCGGAGCGGACGCGCGCGATGAGCTCCCGCACCAGTCGACTTTTCCCGAGGCCCGCTTCGCCCTCCACGATGACTACCGCCCCGCGCCCCCGCGCCGCGCGCTCCCAGTTCCGTTGGAGCGCCTCGAGCTCGCCGTTTCGACCAATCAGCGCCGCGTCGATGAGGGTGTCGGTGGGGTCGTCATTGGCGCCCAGCACCAACTGCTCCCCGGCGGCCGCGATCTCGTTCAACACGTCGAGCCGGTCGAGGTCGCCGTGGAGGCCGTCTCGACTCTGGTATCGATCATCCGGATCTTTGGCCAGCAGCTTGTGGATCAAGGCCGCCAGGGCAGGGGAGAGATCTTCGTTCAGCTCCCGGATGTCCCGGGGCGGTGTCACCGCGTGACGGCGGAGCAGTTCCCCGGTGTCGGCTTCCTCGAAGGGAGGAGCGCCCGTGGCACATTCGTACAGCACCGCGCCGAGGGCATAGAGGTCGGCGCGCCCATCCAGCGGTCGCTTCAGCATCCCGGTCTGCTCCGGCGCGCTGTAGAGCAGCGTGCCCGCGAGCTCCCCGCGCTCATGGTCGGCCGTGGCGCGAACCGCGAAGCCGAAATCGATGAGCCGGGCGCCGTCCCGGTCGTCCACCAGGATATTGTCCGGCTTTACGTCGCAGTGCACCATTCCCGCGCGGTGGACCTCGGCCAGGGCGCCCGAGAGCCGGCGGGCGAGGGCCAGGATCTCGTCCTCTGGGAGCGGCCCCTTGGACAGGAGGGTCGACAGAGTGCTGCCGCGGACGAGCTCGCGCACGATGTACGGGCGACCGTTCACTTCGCCCAGGTCGAGGATCGCGGGCAGCCCCGGATGCCGCAGGCACGCCAGGATGGCGCCCTCCCTACGGAACCGCAGCGCTGACCGCCCCGAGGGATCGGTAGCCCCGGGCTTCTGCACCTTCACGGCAAAGGAACGCCCCCCCCGCGTGGCTCTGTACACAACGCTATGTGCGCCGCGACCAATCTCCTCCTGGATCGTCACCTCCGGAATCACGGGCCAATCGGCTGTCTGGTTTTCCGTCATATTGCTGCGGGCGAGACGCGCTCCCGATGCGCCCCTGCAAGCAATGCTACGCGAGACTCAACAGTCTAGCAACACACGATATTTTCCGGACCAGCCGCGTCTGGTTCAGTTCTCCCCTTCTCAATCGGGGTGTTCGTTCACAATCGGATGAGATTGATCTTCTGGTGGATTCGTCGTATGTGCAGATGTTCTTGAAAATCGAATCACGAGGAGGAGAGCGTAGCCATGAGAGTTCCAGGATTCCGTAGATTTGTGTCTATCGGCGCCTCGATGGCGTTTCTCGTGCTGGTCGTCCCGGCGTGCTCGGACGATGACGGCGGGGCGTGTGACGATGTGGTCGATCCCTGCACCGCGGAGGGGACCACGAGCTGCGTGGGCGCCACGGTGCAGACCTGCGAGGCCGATGCCGATGGCTGCCTCACCTGGACCAACACGGAAACCTGTGCTACCGGGTTCGTCTGCTCACAGGGCGCGTGCGAGTGCGACGACGCGTGCGCCGCGGGCGCGAACCAGTGCGCCGGGGACGTGGTTCAGCTCTGTGAGGCCAATCAGGACGGATGCCTGGTCTGGGCCGATGACGTCGACTGCACGGACACGGGGCAGGTCTGTGACGACACGGCCGCTGCCACCTGCGTCGAGGGGGCTGGCTGTGGGAACGACGTGATCGAGGGCACCGAGCTCTGCGACGGCACCGACCTCGGGAGCGAGACCTGCGTGGATCAGGGGTACGGCGGCGGCACCCTCGCCTGCAACGCCACCTGCGACGGCTACGTCACCACCGGCTGCGATCCCTGCGGCAACGACCAGCTCGACGGCACCGAGCTGTGTGACGGCATCGAGCTCGACGGCGAAACCTGCGTGGATCAAGGATTCGGCGGCGGCACCCTCGCCTGCAACGCCACCTGCGACGGCTACGTCACCACCGGCTGCACCCCGGCGTTGACCTGCGGCAACGCCCAGCTCGACGGCACCGAGGTGTGCGACGGCACCGAGCTCGACGGCGAAACCTGCATCAGCCAGGGCTTCTATTCGGGCAGCCTCGCCTGCGCGTCCAACTGCGGCTCCTTCGTCACCACCGGCTGCAGCGGCTACTGCGGCGACACGACCCGGAACGGCACCGAAGAGTGCGACACCGCCGACTTCGGCACGGCCACCTGCGGTGACTATGGATTCTACAGCGGCTCGCTCACCTGCGATTCGAGCTGCGTCATCGACAGCTCCGGGTGCTCGGAGGAGTGCGGTGATTCCATCCGGAACGGCGCCGAGGTGTGTGACGGCGCCGACTTCGGCACGGCGACCTGCGCGGACTACGGCCACACCGGCGGCACCCTTGCCTGCAACGCCACCTGCGACACCATCGACAGCTCCGGGTGCTTTAGTCCTCGGACCATCGGCTGGTGCAACCTCCAGTGGCCCACCGGCATCTCCGCGGCCGAGGGCACGACAGAGATGATCTACGGACGCCTGTACATCGCCGGTCTGACTGACACGACCACCGGCCCCGACACCGACGCCCTGGTCATCGCTCAAGCTGGCTATGGGCCGGACGGCGTGGACCCCACGGTGGACGCCACCTCCTGGACCTGGTTCACGGCGGCCGCAAACGGGAGCTTCACCGATGCGAGCAACGACGAGTACATGGTGGACGTCACGCTGCCGCCCGCGGCCGGGTCTCCCTATGACTTCGCCTACCGGTTCTCCGGAGACGGCGGGGCGACCTGGACCTACTGCGACCTGGACACCACCGCCAACTTCCCTGTGTACGACCTGAGCGACACGGGCGCCATGGCGACCACACAGGCCCTCGGCACACTGATCTTCTCGGAGTACGTCGAGGGGAGCAGCAACAACAAGGCCCTGGAGGTCTACAATGCCTCCACCGCGCCCATCCAGCTCGATGACTGCCAAATCCTTCGGTACAACAACGGCTCTCCCACACCGACCAGCACGTACACTTTCTCTGCGACGGCCCTGGCCGTGGACAGCACCTTCGTGGTTTGCCATTCGTCAGCGGACGCCGCATTGGCCCCGTACTGCGACGACCTGACGGCGAACCCAACGGCCTTCAACGGGGACGACTCGCTTGAACTGTGGTGCGGCGGCCTGATGGTCGACTCCATCGGCCAGACCGGCGTTGATCCCGGCAATTTCTGGGGCACCGCGCCCATCACCACGCTCGACCACACCCTGCGACGCAACGCCGGTATCATCTTCGGTGACATTGACTCCTCCAACGCCTACGATCCTGCTGCCGAGTGGCAGAGCTTTGCCATCGACACCTTCGACGGGCTGGGTATACGCTAGTAATATTAAGTAGATATCTAAACACTGATCCATTGGAATAGGGGTTGGCACGGACCACGTGTGCAATAATACAACTATAGCGGAATCAAATGGCGTCCTGTCTATTCTTCTATGGGAGCTCGCGATGAATGGTGGGGCCCATCGTCCGCCCCAGCCCTGCGATCCGGTGGGGTTCTTCACCGAGCTGCGCGCGGGTCAGACGTTGCGCGCTGCACCTGGATCATGGCGACGCAGAAATCGTCCCCGATCTGGCCCAACCCCTCCATGAACGCCCGGAGCCGCGAGGTCAGTGAGTCTTCTCCACCGACGTCTCGTTGGATGTGCCGGATCATCGCCTCGCTGAAGAACTCCGCCTCGCTGTACTGCCGGAGGTGTACCTCGATGCCCCGATCGTCGGTCCGCGGGCTCAGGGGCGCCCGCATGAGCCAACGAAGGGTCCGGTGCCCGGAGGCTCGGTGCTGCTCCACGGTTTTGCCGAGGATTTCTCGGTCCGGATCGTTCTTGGCCGAAACGAGCGTGTGCAGGAACATCGTGTCCAGATCCACGATCTCCATCTCCCGGCGCTCCTCCCTGCTCGCTTTCATGTAGTGCTCGGCAAAGGCCTTCTGAAGTGGCCTGTTGTCCCGGACGGCGGAGAACCGGACGCGGCCCCGCTTGGGGCGCTTCACGTCCGGAGCCAGGGGCGCGAGCTCCGTGGGGAGATACACGCGGACGAAGTCCGGATACCGCCTGGCCAGCACGCGCTCAATCAGGCGAAAATCGTAGAGCTGCGTGGCCACCGCATCGCTGATCCTCGCGAATCCGTCACTCATCGTGACGAGCCAAACCGAGGTGAAGGCCTTCGGCAGCGCGAGCCGGAACCCGTCGGGTTCGAAAGGCGAGTTGGAACGCCAGCATTTGTACACGGTTCGCGGATCGTTGGGCACGCTGTGCAGAGGTGACAGCACGACACCCCGACGGCTCAGCTGGGCGGATCCGTCGGCCCCCCGTGTGGCTCGGTCGACGACCATCAACGGCACGCTGTCACCGACGTTGATGCCGTCCACGATGCCGCTACGGCGATCGAATCGGATCAGTGATACGGTGGTGGCGCCCTGGCCCGCGTAGTGGGGATTGCGCGTCGTCGCCCGGAACCAATCCACGATGGCATCCATGGTCTCCGGGGTTTCGGTCTGACAGAACTTGGCGAAGTCCCAGGCCAGCATCCGCCCGATGGGCACGAGCTTCTTCTGGCTTTTGGTCTCGGAGACTCCGTCGAGGGTGAGTGCGATCACCCACCGCCCGTCACCGTACTCAATCTTCTCCACCTCGTCGTGGATCGGGTGATTTCGGGAGGGATCGGTGGGGTGGTCGATCTGCTTCTTGTAGCAGGCCGCTTCTGCAAAGTAGGGAGCCGCCTGCGCGCGCTCACGCGGCGGATTGGTTCGAGATGCTGAGGCCACACCGAAATTGTAATGAATTTCTGTCAGCTGTGAATGGTCAGTTGCGATTTCATCGGATTTTTTATGCCCAGCTGTGACGCGCGAGCTCGAAGGATCTCCACCTCCTCCGGTGAGACTACAGTAGTATGGGTTCCGGACCGAAACCGTCGAGGCCCGGCTTGTCCGACTCACGCTTCTCCCGGTGGCTCACCCAGGCCCCGGGGTGGCTGTTCGCGCTGTACGCCGCGGGTGCGGCGTTTTCCGCCTACTTCTGCATGTACGCCTTTCGGAAACCATTTGTCGCGGGATCCTATGGTGGACTGTCGTTTCTGGGCAGCAGCGTGGCGCTGAAGACCGCCTTTGTGATCAGCCAGGTGGTGGGCTACACCCTTTCGAAGTACCTGGGCATGAAATTCTGCGCCGAGGCGGGGGGGCATCGACGGGCCTGGATGCTGGTCGGCCTGATCGGCTTTGCGCAGGTGGCGCTGGTCCTGTTCGCGGTCGTGCCGCCCGACTGGAAGGCGGCGGCAATGCTGTGCAACGGTCTGCCCCTGGGAATGGTGTGGGGCCTGGTCGTGTCCTACCTCGAGGGACGCCGCACTTCAGAGCTCCTGCTGGCCGGCCTGAGCTGCTCATTCATCGTCGCCAGTGGGGTGGTCAAGGACGTGGGGCGCGCGCTGATGCGCGGCGTCGGCGGGTGGACCGTATCAGAGTGGTGGATGCCGGCCGCCACGGGCCTGCTGTTCCTCGGCCCCTTCCTGATCGCCGTGTGGCTGCTGGATCGTCTGCCGCAGCCCACCGAGGAGGACGCGCAGGTGCGGTCCGCACGGGAGCCCATGGGCGGCGTCCAGCGTTGGGCGTTCCTGCGACGCTTCTGGCCGGGGCTCCTGCTCTTGCTCCTGGTGTACTTCTTCTTGACGGCCTTTCGGGACTTCCGGGACAACTACGGCGTGGAGATCTTCACCGCCCTCGGCCACGGAGGCCGGCCGGCGATCTTCTCGCAGACGGAGCTGCCGGTGGCCATCGGCGTGTTGGCAGTGCTGGCCGCGCTCAACCTCGTGCGCAGCAACCGGCTCGGGCTTCTGGGCGCCTTTGGCGTGATGTCCGGAGGGCTGGCGCTGATGGGGATCAGCACCGCGCTCCTCGACAGTGGCGCCATCGGCGGCGTCCCGTGGATGATCCTGGTGGGGCTGGGCTCGTACCTGGCCTACGTCCCCTTCGGCTCCGTGCTCTTCGAGCGAATGCTGGCGCACACCCGCGCCGTGGGCAATGTCGTGTTCGGCATCTACCTCATGGACGCCATCGGCTATACCGGCTCCGTGGGCACGATGCTCTGGAAGGACCTCGGATACGCCCGATTGTCCCACCTCGTATTCATTCGCGGATTCGCCTATGGGCTCTCGCTGCTCGGCACTCTGGGATTGGTATTCGCCTGCCTGTACTTCCTGCGGCGACGCGCCGTGGAGTGAGCCGTCAGCGGCTCCTCGAGTCGCGGGTTTCCCCCACGGCGTTCAGCGCGAGCTTGAAGGTCACCGGCCCGATCACCTGATTGAGGGTGATCACCGCCACGATCATCGTGGAGACGGCGGTTCCCCAGTCGGGAAAGCGCGCCTTGACGATTCCCGCCAGGCCGAGGCTCACGCCCGCCTGGGTGATGAAGCTCGGACCGCTCCAGTGGCACATGACGCGGGGATCGCCGCTCAGCCGGCCACCGAGATAGGCGCCCGTCCAGATGAGCGAGATGCGGGCACCGACGATCAGCAGCGCGATGAGCCAGGTGGCCTCGAGGGCGCTGATGTTCAGGTCGGCCCCAACCAGCGCAAAGAAGATCACGTAGATGGGCAAGGAGCTGTGATCCACCTTCTCCATGAACAGCTCCCCATTGGGCGAGAAGTTCTGGACCAGAAAGCCCGCGGTGATGCAGATGAGCATCGAATGCAGGTGAAAGGCGATGCCGTGGGAGTCGTGGAGGTAGATCGCCAGCTGCTTCGAGCCGAAGGTGGTCAGGAACGCGACCCCGAGGATGAACACCATCAGCTCGGCCTTCACGCGCTTGATGTACTGACCCATCAGCACACCGAGGAGGACGCCGGCAGCGATGGAAATGGCGATCTCGAGGATCATCGTGAAGATCAGACGGAAGTCCATGCCGGCACCGGAGACAGCGGCCTGGCAGAGCGACACCACAATCGCGAAAAAGGCGATTACACCCACGTCCATGAGCACTGTGACGCCCAGCACCATCTCGGTGAAGGGCCCGCGGGCTTTGGTTTCGCTGATGATTGCGATGGCCGAGGACGGGGACCGGGCCACGGCGAAGGTGCCCACGATGGCTGCCACCGCAATGACGTTGACCAGTGATTTGCCCTCCAGAAACGGCATCAACGGCCGGGCGAAAAACACGAAGGTCGACACACCCAAGAACACGATGCCCGACAAGAAGAGCACCGTCAGGATAATCGACTTCTGCCGGGCCTTCAGGTCCTTCAGGCGCAGCTCCCCGCCCGCCGCCAAGGCGATGAAGGTGAGCGCGAGGTCATCGATGAGCTTGAGATCGGTGACTGTGTCGCGGCTGACGAAGTTCAGTACGTAGGGCCCGAAGATGATGCCGGCCAGGATGTAGCCGGTGATTTTGGGCATCTTCAGGTGCGCAAGCGCGTCCCCCGACAGGTAGGCGGCCAGGAGCATGAAGCCGAAAGCGAGCGTGGTGCGCGCCTTCGGAAAGGTGATGACGGCGGGACTGCTCAGGGCGATGAGCATCAGCACCACCACCACGATCAGCGCGAAGAACCGTCTCACGTGGGCACCTCTCCGGCCCGACGGAGCAGGTTGCGGATGAAGACCGGGCTCACCAGCTCATTGATGATGACAGCCAACAGGACCGAGGTCACCACCACCGAGGTGTACCGGGACGGATACATCAAGTGGTAGTTCAGCACGATGGCGACGGCGATGCCGCCCTGGGAGATCAGCCCGAAGCCCAGACGCCTCGGCACCGCGATGTCCACGCCCACGGCGCGGGGCGCCAGATAACCGCCCGTCACCTTGCCGGCGGCGCGGAGCGCCAGATACAGCGCCGCGAAGATCCAGGCCCAGGAGGTGTCCACCCGCCAGATGGCGCCTGCCAGAATCAGGAGCACCACGTAGAACGGGTGCTCCAGCCGCGCGAGCACGAAGAAGATGCGGTCCCGGGCGTTGGAGATGTTGGCCATGGTGATGCCGGTGAGCATGCACACGAACAGCGGGCTCAGCTTGAGGTACTCCGCCATGCCTCCTGCGAACAGGATGATGCCCATTACGAAGATGAGCAGCTCCTCCTCGGTGCACCGGATCTGTGTGAGGACGTGAAAGAGCAAGCCCATGATCAGGCCGATGGCCAGCGCGATTCCGATGGCGAGCGCTCCGGCGCCGAAGTGTGCGCCGAAAGGCGTATGGTCGTGCATCAGCCCGTAGGCGATCCCGACGGCGCACAGACCCACCACGGCGTCCAAGCTGGCGATGTAGCGCAGCAGCTCCAGGAAGGGCGTGGATCGCAGCCGCTTCTCGCGGCTCATCAGCACGAGGGTGGTCACTCCGGTGCAGGAAGCCGTGGCGGCAAGCACGAAGGCGGCCAGCAGCTGATCCCCTCCGCCGGCGCCGAACACGTGGCGGAGCAGAAACCAGCAGGGTAGGAACACAACCCCCATGGTCACCAGGGCCTGCACCACCACGACCAGGAAGTAGTGTCGCGGCAGCCGGAGGAGCTTGTTGAGCTCGAGCTGGATCCCGAAAAGGAGCCCGATGAACCCGAGCCCGAGGCTGTACAGAGGGGTCAGACCGCGGATGGTCGACTCGTCCAGGAGGCCGAGAAAGCTGCTCCCCAAGGCGAGGCCCACGAGGATGAACTCCGTCCCGGTCAGATAGATGTAGCGTGCGCCGAGGGGCAGGCGCAGCTTGGTGAATGTGCGGCGGTACCCGGCCAGCCCGATGGTCAGCAGCAGCACGGCGCCGATGATGACCTTGACCAACTAGCCCAACTCCCCGGCCATGCCCCTGACCCGGTTCACCGGCACGGTGAACACGATCCCTGTCCCGGGGGCCTCCAGGGACCCGGAGGCCTCCTCGATGACCAGCATCGCCTTGTCGATGAGCTCGTCCTCGATCACCGACAGCAGGAGGTAGGTGTGACCGCCTCCCACCGGGAACATGGACTTGAATCCGGCGAAGATTGGAATCTGCGTGGTGATGATTTCACCCATGCCCTTGGCGTCGACCACTGTGGCGCCGTGAATGCCGATGTCCAGGAAGCCGGTGAGGATCGCCTCCACCATCCGATGACCATTGACGACGCAGCACAAGAGTTCCATCGGTGACCGCTCCTCAGTCCACGTGGCTTTCGTCCTCGCTGATCACCATGTCGTAGACTTCCTTGGCGGTCTGGAGGGCGATGACGTCCTGGGTGAATCCCTCGCGGTTGGCCACGCGGGAGACGCGGGCGAGCATTCGGAGGTGGATCCCCATGGCGTCGGTCGGGCTCAGCAGCATGAACACGAAGTACACCGGCGCCCCGTCAACAGCGTCGTACTCCACGCCGATTGGGATTTGCACCAGCACGCAAACCGTCTCGTCGAGCCCGGTTACTACGCAGTGTGGGATGGCGATTCCTGAGCCGACGCCGGTGCTGCTCTTGCGCTCCCGGTCTTCAATGCGCCTGAGTAGGCCAGCAGGGTCGATGCCGGTCAGGTGTCGGGTCGTGCGATCCACGATTTCCCGCAGGAGCGAGCTTTTGTCTGCGGGCTCGAGCCCGACGAATGTGAGCGCTGGATCCAGATGGTCACATAGTCGCATGGCGAGCTCTTCGTTCAGTCCTCGTTGATGGTCCGGAAACTGGAGTATTTCCACGGCGGCGGCGTGCTGTCAATGCCTGGCTCCGATCAGAACACCGGCAGAGCGGGGGTCTGATTCGATGTCGGTCCAGAACCGCAGGGGGCGGGTGCCGATCGCGCTTCGCCATCGTGATTGTTTCCTGGACAACGCATAGTGTACCCTCTGTGAACTCGGATGTTGGACCTCCTATCCAAATTGGACACCCATCCCGCGGTGGAGCGGCTGCGAGGGGTGTTTCGCCGGTACGATGAGCGAGCCTTCTACGGCCTGTTCACGTTGATGGTGGTGCTCTACCTGCTCCCCATCGCGCTCTCGCAGTTTCTCCCGTTTTCGGATCTGCCGGGGCACATGGGCATGGTCGGCACCCTGGTCCACCGCGGGGATCCATCGGCGTCCATTAGCAAATATTACGTGTTGCATCCGCGCTTTGCCCCTAATTCACTCGAGCTTTACTTTACCTGGACCGTGGGGCGAGCGTTGAACGTCGTGATCGCGGGAAGGCTGTTTGCCGCCCTCTGTGTGGTTGCGCTTCCGCTCAGTGTTCTGTATGCGCTCCGCTCTTTTGGGCGGAACCACTGGCTGGTGTTCCTGACCTTCCCGTTTTCGTATCCCCGGATCCTGTGGTTCGGTTTCATGGGCTCAACGCTGGCCGTCAGCCTGATGATTCTGTCCGTCGCGACGGCGCATCGGCTCACCCGGGAGAGCCACCTCGGCTATCCCCTCGGGCTGGCCTGTCTCTTGGTGCTCACAGGCATGAGCCACCCGTTCTTCTTCGCGGCCACGTTGCCGTTGGTGTTCCTGGTCCTCGCCATCGGCTCTCTCAGCCAGCCGAAGCGCTGGCGAAGCTGGGTGGGGTTCGGCGCGTTCCTCCCGGCAACGCTCGTGTTCTACTCGTGGTTCAAGCAGACCTTTGCCGGGCTCGCTGCGTCGGGCCCGGGGGGGAGCGTGAAGGAGAGCTTCGTCGCGCACCTGCTCTCCAAGCGCCCCGACTGGCCCGTGTACCGGAAGTGGCTGTCGGAGTGGTCCTTGGGCGCCTATCGGTCCACGCTCGAAACGAGCGTCCTCAGGGTGCTCTTCTGGTCCTTCGCGGTGATCGGGGCGGCGGGAGTCGTGTACGTGGTATGGCGCAGCGTGGTCAGCGGGTTCGAGCTCCGCAGGAAGCTCCGGGGATTCCCGGCCGAGCCGCGGCGGGGTTGGTGGTGGAGCGACCCCACGGGGATCGTGGTGTTCGTTCTGTTCGGCTGCGTGCTGGCGGCGTACCTGATTCTCCCGGGAGTCATCCACCGCCCCGTGTACTGGTGGGCCGTGGCGCAGCGCCTCGTCACTCCGCTGCTCATCTTCGCGGTTCTGCTCGTGCCCCGAGCCGTCCCCGGACGGTTCGCGGCCGTGTTTCTTCTGCCGGCTGTGGTCGCCTCAAGCTGGTACGGCGCATTTCTGACCAAGGACTTCTACGGCCACTGGAACCGCGGGGAAATGAAAGGACTACAGCTCGCCGTGGAGTCGATTCCCAAGGGGCAAAGGGTGCTCGCCCTCTACGACGATCGCGAGAGCCACTACTCCCACTTTCAGCTGCACTTCGGCGCCTGCTACTACGTCGCCTATCGCGGCGGGTTGGCAGTGCCGTTCCCGCGTGCTCCCGGATACGAGAAGATCGCGTGGGCCTATCCGAAAACGCTGCCTCCCAGCCCCCCCTGGGGCAAGCTCCACCACTTCCGGTACCGCCGATACGGGCGCTACTACGACTACTTCCTCATCAAGCGACACGCCGACGGCAAGACCCGGTGGAATAGGTTCCCCGTCCGGTGCGTTTCGCTCGTCGGACACTACGGACTCTGGACCGTAGTCAAACGGCTCAAGAAACCACGCTGCTAACCAGTGCTCGACAGCCGGAAACCGGCTGGGGTATGATGCAACGCCATGGACTCATTACCCAAAGAAGACCGGCTCAGCCTGATGCGCTTCGTCTGCTCCTTCGCCTGGGCGGATTTCGAGATCCAGGACGAGGAGCGAACCTTCATCGGAAAGCTGATCGCCGCGCTGGAGCTGGAACCGGACGAGAAAAAGCTGGTGGCCGAGTGGCTCAAGGTTCCACCGCGCCCCGAGGAGGTGGATCCGACCGACGTCCCCCGACGGCACCGGGAGCTCTTCCTGGCCACGGTGAAGGCCGTGGTGATGGCCGACGGTGTGCTGGATCCGGACGAAGAAGAGAACCTGAAGCTGTTCACCGAGCTGCTCGGCGGCTGAACACGCTGCCGGCGCCCCGGTCGACACCCTTTCTCCGCGCTCGGCAAAACTCCCGGGTTCACTTCGCGGGGAGCTGTTTGTTCCGCACCCACCGACCAAAGATCCGGAACACCACCCGCAAGACGACCCGCGGAGTGAGACGGGCCGACCAGATCAGCGCCTTGATCCAGAAGCCGGGCATGATCAGCGCCTTCCCCCGCCGGAACTGCCGGATCGCCACACGTGCGCAGCGTTCTGCCGAAAGCTCCACGAACTTGGGAATGTCCCGGTCGGTGGGATTGCCCGCCACGTCCATGAACTCCGTCGCCACAGGCCCCGGCGCGAGCTGGGACACGACCACGCCAGTCCCCCGGAGCTCGATTCGGAGCGACTCGGTAAAGGCGGTCACATAGTTCTTGGATCCGGCGTAGGCGGCGAAGGCTGGCATGAACAGCAGGCCGAAGGCCGAGCTGACGTTCAGGATCGCACCCCGCCCGCGCTGGACCATGCCGCCCACCAGACGGTGCGTGAGGTGGGTGAGCGAGACCACGTTCACCCGCAGCATGCCGGTGACCTTGTCGAGGGAGGCGGCCTCGAAAAAACTCACGTCCCCCATGCCCGCGTTGTTTACGAGCACGTCGATGTCGCCCACCGCGGCGTGCACCGACTCCAGGGTGCGGTCGAGCCCCTCCAGATCGGTCACGTCGCAGGGTTTGACCACCACCTCCAGGTGTGGGTGCGCCTCGCGCAGCTCCCGGGCCAGGGCTTGCAGTCGATCCTCCCGGCGGGCAAGCAGCACGAGCGCCCGTGCCGAACGCGCGAGCTGTCGGGCCAGCTCGACGCCGATGCCCGAAGAGGCCCCGGTGATCAAGACCACGGAGTCTTCGAGGGGGGCACGCATAACTTGGAATTGTGCGCTCCGGGGCCGCAGGCGTCAAGTGGCGCTGCCCCACCTCGCGGAGACGGTAGGCCTGGGTGAGCACGGGGGCTGAGCCCTGTACGGACGGAGCGCGCCGTGCGATGCTCGAGCCCGGAGGAGCCTCATGCAACGAAGCGCTTGTCTCGCCCTGTGCACGCTGCTGATCGTCGCCGCCGGCGGCGCCTGCGGAAAAACGCCGAAACAGCCGGACGTGGGAAATCGGAACGGCGATGCGCCGCTGTCGACGCGTCCCCTGAAGCCGCGGATCTCGCCCCAGCCCCCCCGTCGGCCCGTTCAGAAGAGGTACTTCCGTCACATCAAGGCCATTGTCGGCGCCACGGTCATCGGGACCCGGGTACGCACGGTCGTCACCAACGCCACGGTGCTCATCAAGGGCGACCGGATCGTGGCGGTGGGCCCCAAGGACCAGGTGCAGGTGCCCTCCACGGCGGATGTGATCGACGGCCGGGGCAAGTACGTGATTCCGGGGCTCGTCGACGGACACATCCACTTCTTTCAGTCGGGGGGGCTGTACACGCGACCCGACGGGCTGGACCTTCGCAAACGGAGGCCGTACACCGCCGAGCTACAGTGGATCCGCAGCCACATGGACGACGTGTTTCGCCGCTACATTCGTTCGGGTGTCACCACCGTCGTGGATCTGGGTGGGCCCCTGTGGAACTTCGACGTCCGGGACCAGGCGCGCAAAGCTCGCGTCGCGCCCCGAGTGTTCGTGGCCGGACCGCTCATCGCCTCCTATCAGCCCAAGCCGCTCACGACGAAGGATCCACCGATCCTCCGGGTGAACACCGTGGCTGAGGCCCTCGCGTTGGTGCGTCAGCAGGTCGCGAAGAAGACCGACTTGATCAAGATCTGGTACGTGGCCTCGAAGAAGCTCGTGGAAGACAAGCTCGCCCTCCACCCGGACCGGTTCTACCCCATCGTGCAGGCAGTCGTCCGCGAGAGTCACCGGCACGGCGTCAAGGTGTGGGTGCACGCCACTGAGCTGGAGATCGCCCGGAAGGCCGTCGTCGCGGGCGCGGACGTGCTCGTGCACAGCGTCCGGGATCGGGACGTGGATGACGCCTTCGTCACGCTCTTGAAAACCAAGCAGGTCATCTACATCCCGACTCCCT
Source organism: bacterium (assembly GCA_043825095.1). Lineage (GTDB taxonomy): Bacteria > Myxococcota_A > Polyangia > HGW-17 > JAJRWW01 > JBDRSE01. The sequence goes on along the minus strand of JBDRSE010000102.1, from coordinate 70,173 downwards.
GGGTGTTCAGCTCTTACGCCGCCGTGTACTCCAAGCAGCTCAGGCTCATGAAGGTGGAGCATTTGCGGGGCAACCCCATGATCATCGGCACGCTGTTCGACATGCACCAGCTCGACAACGGGGAGCTGGGACCGCGACAGCGAAAGCTCCAGGCGAACCCAGAACCCATCGTCCCCAGCCCGATCATCCTGCGCAACCTGAAGCGGCTCCACCGCGCCGGGGTGACCGTGGCCGCCGGGACCGACGCCGGCAACGTCGGGGTGTTGCACGGCCCGGCGATCTTCCACGATTTTGCGTTGATGTCCGAGGCCGGGCTCTCGAACCACGACATCCTGTTGACCGCCACCTGGAACGGCGCCCGGTTGCTGGGCCTGGGCAAGGAGCTCGGCTCCGTGGAGCCGGGCCGACTGGCCGACCTGGTGGTATTGAATTCGAATCCGCTCACTGACATCCAAAACGCCGCCGATACGCACCTGGTCTTCAAGGGCGGACAGGTGTACGCGCCCGGCCAGGTCGTCCCGTTGCCGCCCGAGGACGTGGCGCAGATCCAGCTCAACGCCTACAACGCCCGGGACCTCGAGTCGTTTCTGGCTGTGTACAGCCCGGACGTGAAGGTGTATGCGTTTCCCGACAAGCTGCTGTTCCAGGGGAAGTCGGCCCTGCGAGAGCGCTACGGCGCCTTCTTCCGGAAGGCCAAAGTGCTCCACTGTCGGCTGGTTCGAAGGATCCGCCAGGGCCGATTCGTCATCGATCGTGAGCACGTCACGACATCCATCCCGGGGCGGGAGCAGATTGAGGCCACGGCAATCTATGACATTCGGGACGGTTTGATCAACACGGTATGGTTCCTGAAGTAGGCTGTCACTCGTAGCCGAAGCTGCGTCGGACAGGGCACAGCTCAGCCACCGCCGCCCGGATGCGGGACAGCTCCGGGTAGCGACGGTCATCGTTCAGCGGGCCCAGCACCACATCGGGCAGCCGGGCGGGGGGCGAGAGCCCCGCAAAGGCGCACAAGTCAGCCACGACTCCCTCCGGATGGAAACAGAGCTCCTCGTACTGGATGATCATGACACGACTCCGCAGGGACCAGATCAGCGCCGCGAAGTGCTGCCACGCTTCGGCCCTACGTTCGATCACATCCGTCCTGGTGAAGTGAACCGGCCGCCAGTGCGGATGCGTCGCGCCGACCTCCAGCAGGGCGCCGGGGATCCGTCCCTCGGCCGCCTTTGCGCTGCTCCAGCTCCCGAGCGTGTAGACCGGGTCCCGGATCATCACCACCATTCGGTATCCAAGCGCCAGCAGCTCCCCCGCTTGGCTAAGATAGGGGATGTTGCGCTTCGAGGCCACGCAAACCTCCCCGTCGACGGGCCTGCGCACGAGCCGCTTCTTCTTGGACATGCCCGAAAGTGTGTCTGTGGTCAGCTGTCCCTTGTCGTCATACTTGTTGCGCACCGGATTCCCGGCGAGCAGGTCCAGGCGAGCCTGCGCGAGGGCGTCCGAAAGAAGTGCGGCCTCGGAGGGGAGAACCTCATTGAAGCACACGGCGTTGTCGATGTGATTGATGAGCACCGACAGGAGGCTCGTGCCGCTCCGGGAGATGCCGGACACAATGAGGCATCGATCCGGGCGATGATGGGACTCGAGGCGGGGGTCCATGGCGCGTCAAAAACGGCCCGACCACACGAAGCCGGCCGCGTCCGGGCCCACAATCGGCGCAAAGGTTGTTTCTGACGCGGATTTCTTCTTCTTCTTCAGCAGGCTCCAATCGGTGAAAATGGCCAGCAGCACGGTGGTGACCGCGGCGATGGAGGTGACCCCGATGAGCACGTTGGTCGCGGTTTTGTAGCGTTCACCCAGGGCTTTGATGTCCGGATCGCCGCCACTGGCGGCGTACTCGTCGTCGAGCGATTTCGTCTTCACTCCCGTGCCCACCAGCGCCAGCCCGGCCGCCAGCGTGAGGACGGCCGCCGCCGACACGTAGGCGACGTGGAGTCGCCCCAGTCGCCGCTTGGATTTTCGAGGGCCGACATATTGGGTCGCCACCTGATCCCAGTCCTGAATGACCCAGCGCTCCTCCGCGCCTGGTTTCAGCTCGAAGCGCCGATTCACTTTGGTCTTGCCGTCGAGCTGGATATCGACTCGGTAGGAGCCGGGCAGCACGACCCTGTCCACTTTGGACGCGCCGGTGGATTCCCCATTGACGAAGATCACGGCACCCAGGTCCGGCGCCACCACGGTGAGCACTGCCACCCGCTTCTTCATCTTGAGCAGCTTTGCGTACTCCCGGGGATCGAGCAGCTCCTCTGCGTTCTTTCCCGCGAGCCTCAGCGCGGCCCGGAGCTGGACCACGGACTCCACGGGATCGCCCATCTCGGCGTGACAGATGGAGATGTTCAGCAATATGTTGCGATGGGGCAGGATTTCGAAGGCTTTTCGGAACTCCGCGACGGCCTCGCGAAACTTCTCTTTGCGGTAGAGCCGCTTGCCGCGCTGGAAGTGCTTCATCGCCAGCTGCGCTGCGGACGGTCGCCTATGACGACGTCGACGGGACCTGCCTTCCGCCTCGGACGTCACCATCCAAACGGAGATGAGAAATACAATCCAGACAGCCGGTCTGCACCTGTGTGCGGTCATGCGGGACAAACCTCCGAGCAGTGTTGGGCGATGTTCATCACTCCCCCTGCGCTCGACGCGGGCGCGTTTTTCCGATGTCGAACAGCTTCATGCGCTTGGGACGCTTCTTGAGCTTGATCAAGCGTTCCACGTCGCGGTTGAGCAGAATCATCAGCTCGTGGTCCCGGTACCCCTTGGCCTTGATCTTCACCACCTCGGGCTTTTCCGCGGGCTCCAGTCCGGGGCTCTCGAACGTCGCGCCCCAGTACTCCCGGCCGCGGAAGATGACGACGCTGGCGGCCTTCTCGGGCTTGATCTCGAGCCGGAGCCGCACGTGGGGCTTCGACGCCGGCGGCGTTTTGGGGTCCTCTTCCATCCCCGAGGCCGCCGCGACTCGCGCGACGCCGCCCTCAGCGGTCATCGCCGGCGGCTCCGCGGAGCGGCCGACGCGCGGCCCACTGCCTATCGTTCTCGGGACAGGAGGAGGCGCCGCTGGGCGCCGTGAGGGCGCGGACTTCACCGGAGCTCGGGCAACGGTCGGCTTGTCCGGCGACTTCGCGGGAGCGCCCCCCTTCCGGCCGCTCACGACGATGAGCACGACGATGAAGACCAAGGCGAACATGCCGACCACGAGCAGGAGCAGCCTGCCGCGGCCGAGCCCCGCGGGCCGCTCGGCCTGCGGCGGTGTCATCACCGCCCGCTTGGGCTCGAAGGGCCGGTGCGGCAAGGCGGGCGCGGTTGGGCTTGGGGATGTTTGCGCCGGCGATGGAGGCGCGGTCGAACCCGGCGTAACAGAGGCGTGGGGCGGCTCGGCCTCGGACAGCTCCGCGTCGAGCTCTGCAAAGAGTGACTCGGCCTCCGCTGCGCCGACGTCCGTTGCCGGCGCCGGGCGCACGGGATCCCGGCCGACGGCAGGTGCAGTCACGGGCCGCCCTGACACCATCGAGGGCAGGGGGTCGGTCTTCCGCTGCTCGAAGTCGTCCTCGCCGCCGGGAGGACTACTCTCTTCCAAGAAAATGGGGATCGGTGGAAGCGGCTCAGGCTCGACGTCGGGCGGCTTCGCCTCGACCGCGGGCATCTTTGGAGGCGCGGGTCTCGGTTTCGGCGCCGAGGGCCTCTTCCCAGCCACCGGTGGAGTCACCACAGGTGCGTCTCCGGCCGCTGCGTCCTGGGCCTTGCGTAGCTTCATCTTCGCCACGTGCAGTCGGCCCATCACACGCGGGTCGTCACCGTGAACCGCCCTCAGCTCCTCCAGAGCGTTGATTCCATCCTCCAGGAGCCCCTGCTGAATCAGAAATGCCGCCTCGGCAATGCTGTCGTGGAAGTCCTCCTTGTAGCCGTCCTCGCGCTCGAGGCGTCGTCGCTGGAAAAAGGGCGATTCACGTCCCTGTCCCGCGGGCAAGTCTTCCGACAGTTCTTTGGGATTGTCGTCACTCATATCGTGTCAGGTGCAGGCGCCCCAATCGTTTGCAATTATAAGGCAGAAACATCGAGGATGGTACTGTGCACTCAGCGCCTTGACTCTCGCGGCGGCACGGCCAAATATGAAGGTCACACATGCCCCGCACACTCGAACTGCTCCACAGGCACGAGCGTCGGCTCCGCCGCGGTCTTTGTGCTGATTCCCCCCAGCATGGTGCTGTGCTACCGCTACGATCACGAACCGCCGGCGCCGGGAAGAAATCTGCCTTCCCAGCGGTCGTCTTGGGCGAAACCAGTGAGGCGATGACCCTTCGGGCGACGCTGCTGCTGGCAGTATTGGTCGCAACCACCGGTTGCGAGAACCTGCAGCGTCCGGAAGAAACCACCCGGACGAGCCCGGAAACCGCAGCGCGGGCGGTGGAATCCGGGGCATGTGAGCAGCTCTGCACCCGACAGGCGTCCTGTCTGTCAACCTTCCGGAGGCTGGGAGACGAGGGTTTTTTCGGGCCGGTCGGGACGGAGTCGAGGAGCGCCTCCACCCCCCCCGACGAGTGCGCGCGGGGGTGCCGAAGCGCCGCCCGGGACGCCGTCGTCGGCCCCTTGCTGGCGCAGGTGATCCGGACTTGTGCCAAAAAGGGGGACTGCGACGCTTTCTACGGGTGCGCGGTGCGGCTACGGCTGGGCACCTTGGCGCAGCACCCATGGATGAAGCGGATAATTCTCGCCCGGAAAACGGCCCTTCAGATCAGCGCGGATCTGCGAACGGGCCACGCCCACGACGGGGTGCGCAAATGCCTTCGAGCCGAAACCTTTCGCGGATTGCGTGAGCTGAAGCGGCCGCCGGCGCGCGCGGTGCGCGAAGAGCTGTCACGCGTGTGCGCTCGGGCGCTGCGCGTCCAGCTCACCGCCGCGCGGAACCGCCTGAACGGTGCGGTCGAGCGGATCGATCCGGACGATCACGGGGCAGACTGCTCCGCGGTCCGACAGAAGCTGCCCCCGTGGCTGGCAGCTGACGATGGCGTGCTGCTGCTGGTCGGGCAGACGCAGCGTCTGTGCGAGCAAATCGATGGACAGCGGCCGCTCGCGTTCACGATGCGAGACGCGTCCCGGGACGCGACGCAGGTGCGCTTGTCCCTCCACTCGGGAAAATCCAGCGACGCGCTCTACTACAAGTGTGTGCACAAAGGGCACGCCTACGACACACTCTCCACGGCGGGAAAACCCCGCGCGATGAAGGTCGCCTCGTTGCTCCGTACCGTCTGCTTCGAGGAGTTCGCCGTCGCGTTTCTCCGGCGACATCAGCGCTCCGGTGCGGCCCTCGACGCCAGCCGCTGCTACCACGTGAGGCAGGTCCTGTCGTTACTCACGAAGCGGGCCCGATCGCAGGTCGTATCGGCAAATCGCTCCCTGGTGAAGTGGGCGAGGGGGGTCTGCCCGCAGTGAGAAGCTCGTCGGCCCGTCCGCAAGACTCGGGGCAGCCCAATCCACGGGGAACCTTGACATCCGTCCGTAACTTTCAGATTCTTGGTGCGATATGAAACGAAGCTCGATCATGGTCATGGCGTGCTGCTCGGCCGTCCTGGGAGGGGTGACTGTAGGGACGGACCTTCGGGCCCAACCTGCACCTGAGGTGCGCAAGGCTGCCGAGCGCCCCAGCGTCACACTTCACATCGACGCCCAGAACACGGATCTCAAGGTTCTCAAGCGGACCCTCGCCGCAGTCCGGGCGGCTCTGAGGAAAAACAAGACCATTCGGTATCGCCCCATTCAGGCCATCCTCGAAAAGCCGAAGGGCTCCGTTCGGCGGCTCCTCCGCGCAGACAAGCTCCTCGCCGCCGGGCAGCGGGATCTGACCAACCTCGAAATCGGAAAGGCCATCGAGAAGTTCAACAAGGCCGTCCGCCTGCTGGAATACAGCTTTGTGGCGTTGGTTCGGATCCGGCAGAAGGCCGAGCCGCTGGCGCGCGCACTGCGGGCCCTCGCCGCGGCCTACTTCCTCGATGGGAAGGTCAAGGAGGCCAAGGAGACCCTCCGGCGCATGCTGGTTCTCGCGCCTAAAACGACGTACTCGCCCAAGACCTTTCCCCGCCAGATGGCGCAGCTCGTCGACGATGAGCGCATGATGTTCGATGAGTTCGGCACGTCGACTGTCGAGGTGACCACCGATCCGCCGGGGGCGCGGGTATATCTGAACGCCCACCGGCAGGGGCGCGGCCCCATCACGTTGAAGAGTGTCCAGAAGGGCACTAACTACATCACGGCGCGCATGCCCGGGTATCGGACAACGACGATGGGCGTCGAGGTCGACCCACCGAAGCTCCAGCGGGCGACCATCACCCTCAGGAGATTCAAGAAAGATCCGTTGCCGCTCATGGAACGCGCCCTGTTGGAGATGGGGCGCCGTACGCCGGGCCCCGGCATCCTCGGGCTGGCGGCGCGGCTGAAGGTTGACCTGGTGGTGCTCGCGCGTGCCCGCGCCGAGCACGACCAGGGGGTCCTCACGCTGTACCTGTATGACGCGCGCTTGAAGAAGCTGCTCAAGGGACCCATCACCGTGAAGCCTTCGGTAGATTTCCCCAAGGAGAAAGTCAACCCGGCGGTTCGTCTGCTCTTCAGCGGTGTTCGCTTGGACGGCAAGGTCCCGGAACCACTCAAGAAGCCGACCAGGTCGCTGTGGATGCGCAGCCGGGAAGGCTGGCGAGATTTCCGGAAGTCCAAGGGCTTTTGGCCTGTCGTCGGATCCGTGGTCGGCGCCGTCGTGGTCGGCGTCGTGGTCGGGCTGGCGGTGGGTTTGCAGCAGCGCGGCTACAACCCCAGCGGCTCACGACACGTGATTCTCGCGCATCCGTTGGCCAGGTTTTGAAACCGACCCGTCAGGGTCCGGAGGAGGAAGTACGAATGTTAAAACGAAACATAGTGGCCCTGGTGGCCATGGCCGCCCTGGTCGCCACCGGCTGCGGTGGCGACAACGCCATCGACGAGAATCTCTCGGTGAACGACGTCGCCCCAACGGGCTCTGTCGGAGGTCAGGTGCTCAACGCCACTGACGACCGCCCACTGGCGGGAGCCTCCGTGCGAATCATCGCAGGGGACTTCACCACGACGACCACCACGGACGGCTCGGGCATCTTCTCGATCTCCGAGGTCCCGGCCAGCGGCCCGGTGCTGATTATCATCACCGCATCGAGCTTCCTCTCGGCTGAAGTCATCGGGACATTCAACAACGCCGCCGGCAACTTCCCGGTGAACAACGCGACGCTGACCGTGGGCCCCATCGGGCTCGAGCCGTCGAACGGTTTTTTCAGCCTCTACGTGTTCGATGAAAACGGAATGCCCGCTGTGGGACACGAGATCTCCCTCACCACCAACACTCGGTTCCTGATGTATGACAACGGGCAGCCGGTGGACCAGGGCGAGCACACCGTATCGGGTCTGGTCGGCACGAACGGGCTGATCACATTTACCGGGATTCCCGACTATTGGGCCCTCGGGGGGAAGGTCGACGCCGACGTGACGATCACCGTTCCGCCCTTCGATTCCAACGCCGACGGGTACTATGAGTATCCGGGGGGGTTCTTCTTCTACAACGTTTTGGACCTGCCCAACCCGCAGCCGACCATCGTCCTGCAGACCGACGGGACCTATCCGAACTCGCTCGCGATCCTCGCGTCCAACGTTCAGGCGCTCGAGGGCTGGAGCACCTCGAGCTTTGTCCCCGATACGGTGAACGGCGTGGGGCCGATCCACGTGCTGTTCAACCTTCCGGTGGACGAAACCTCGCTCAGCGTCGAAGTCTGGAACGAGGACGGGACGACGTACCACACGCCGAACCTCTCACTGGACGGTCGGAGCCTCACAATCCAGTTCCCCACGGCCCTTCCGGCGGTGCCCACGGGTGCGGAGTACAACATTCTGATCTCGGCCGTCGCGAACACCGGCGACCGGCTCGTCTTCGGCAGCTTCAACGCGGCGTTTTTCGTGATCGACCAGTCTCTCAGCGCGGACGACGTCACGGCCACCGCTGCCAAAGAAGATCCGACGAATCCCGCCGATCCGTGGGTGGTCGTCACCTTCAGCGAGCCGGTCGGGTTCGGGATCGCCAACCAGGGTCTGGGCGGAGTGGACTGCGTCATCTTCTACGGCATCTACAACATCGGTCCCGGTACCGCCACGGGCGACGATCCGGGCGAATGGGGCTCCCTGACGTGCCCCTACACCTTCTCCCCGGCGGAGCCTTCACCGCAGCGTCCCGCTGGCGCAGGACTCTCCGGCTACACCACCACCTGGCGGCTGGCGATCCCCATCCTGGAGGGAGGCAACACGATGCCGTCGCAGATCCCGCTGTACCTGGCCTTCGACCACATCTCCACCACGGCTTACATCATGCGCCGCGCCAACGGCGAGCCGCTGCCCATGATGGAGCTCACCACGCCGTAAACTGCTTCTCGCGGATCAATACAACTCACCGGGGGGGGGCGCACGAAACCCCACGCGCGGCTGTCGCGAACTGCTGTGGATTGAGGGAAGCGCTTCTACTGGGCGGACTTGCGGAACTTGATGTAGAGGTCCTTGGGGTCGACCCTCTTGATCTCATCGAGGATCATCTTGACCTGCATGACGTTGTACCGCCAGCCGACGAAGACCACGTCCTCGGTGCCGACGCACTTCAACCGGTTGAAGAGCTCTTTGTCGGTGTTTCTGAACAGCCTGATCGTGCCGGAGTACTCGGAGCACTTCTGGGGCGGCTTCGGCGGCGTGGAGAAGTAGTAGCAGCTGTCGCCGACCTTGTAGCCCTCGGCCTGTGCCATGTCCGTCTTCTTGCAGTCAGCGCCGTCCTTCTTGACCGGATCCCCGAGCTCGCCGAAGGCGACCTCCCGTGGGCCCTTAATGAAGACGCCGAACATCGGCAGTTTCCTGAGCGCAGGGGGTTTGACGCCCGGCTTCTTCATGGCCAGCGCCGCGCCGTACTTCGCGTCCGCAGCCAACCCCAGCTGTACGGCCATCTTGAGCTGCGCGAGCAGCGCCAGGAAGTTGTGCAGCCGCGGCAGCAGATCCTGGGCTCCCCGCACGAACCGGTAGTGGGTCATCCAAACATTCTTGTTGAGAAACCCTTTGAGCTTCGGCTTCGACACGTCGATCTCGTCGATGGCGGAGTTGAGCTCTTGGAACAGGTTGGGGTTGTATGCCTGTAGCACCGCCTGACCCTTCTTGGTCTTCTCCACCTCGGCCTCGTACACGCCATCGAACTTGCGCGCACCCTTGTTGAGCTTCTTGATGACCTGGGAGGTCTGGATGCAGGACGCCTTGGATTTCTTCATCCAATCCCGCTTGAGGCGGATGTCACCCATGTAGAAACCGCCGCACATCGTGAGCAGAGAGGCCCCGACGGCGATGAGGATCAGCGTCACCTTCTTGCCCTTGCTGGTCTGCACGACGTCCAGGTCGATGTCCACAGCCTGCACGGGCTGCTCCGCAAGCGGCCTCGGAGGAGGCTGGAATCCGGGCGGGGCAACCAAGGACGCCCTCTCGTCACCGAACGATCCAGGGGCCGCCGCCATCCCGGGAGGGGGGGTCATTGCTGGCTGCGCCATCCCCGGGGGCGGCATCACTCCCGGAGGAGCCATGACACCGGGAGGCGCGACAAGGTCACCGTCGGGAGGCGCCATGCCGGGCGGAGGGGTCAAGCCCGGTGGGGGCGTAACGGCGCCGGCGCCCGGCTTCTTCAATCCCAGCTTGGCCTTCAGGTCGGAAATGTTCTTGGGTCCCGGCTTTTTTCCCTGGTCGGTCAATCCTGTCCTCCTCGTAGGGTGTGGAGAAACCCTTGCTAGTTCCCGGGTTACGAGCCAGGTTTTCACTCTGGCCGAGGTGCACGTTGACGTGCAACCCGTGGAAAAGGGATGGGAAAGTCTATATGCAGGAGCATGGGACCTGTCAAGGAGAATGGTGGAGGGGCCCAAGCTGGGGATTTCGAGGTGTCGAATGGTGACCGCCGAAGCCTTTCACCTCGGCTCACTCTGTCGACGCTGGGGCGCTATTGACAGCCAGGGGGAGCTTGTGGGCAAATGCAGGCCGTCATGTCTGATAGACGAGTCATCAGCCCGCCGTTGCGGCGATCTGCGCTCCCGGTACAATCCCTGGCCATGCTTCTGGCGCAGCTGTCGGCAGTCAGCGGTTTCGCCCCGGCGTGCAGTCCGGGCGGAATGTCTCTTCCCACGAGCCCGATCAGCGCTGAGGATCGCCTTGTCAGGGCCACCCTCAGCGGGACCCGGGCGTCCAGAGACGCCGCGCGACGCCGGCTGGAGCGCTTCCGCTTCAATCGGGCCCGGCAGCAGCGCACCGTGGTGGGCTGGCTGCGTTTCCTCCGGCAGCATCGCCAGGGAGTGTTCGCCGATCACGCGCGCACCCGGCTCGCCGCAGCGCGCTTCCACCACGCCCAGCAGACGAACACCATTGTGGCCTATCGCCAGTTCCTCCTGCTGCACGCCGATCATCCGCTGGCGGTGAAGGCGTGGCGCCTGCTCACGGGCCAGCTCGCCCAAAACCTGCTGACGTCGGGTCGGCGACCGGCGATCCTGGCGTTTCTGAAGCGACATCCCCGCACCAATCACAGGACACGCCTCGTCAGGCGACTGGAGACGATCGATTTCAAGGGGCTCCACCCGGACGCCCCGCTTCTGGACCTCGAAGCCTTCCTGATCCGATACCCGAAATCGAAACACTTCGACCGCGTGCAGGGACGCATCGAGGAGCGCCTGGCCGAGCGGTTGGCTCACTTCGGCGAGCCTCGGGACATCGGGGACTACCTACAGCGCTACCCGTCGGGACGACACACCGGCCGCCTCCGCGCCGCCAGTTTCCAGCGCCGGCTCGCCAAAGCCGTGCTGGAGCTGGACCCCGCTCGCCTACAATCCCTGGCCGCGGATCCGCTGGCGGGGCCTCGAAAAAAGCAGATCCTGGCGCTTCAGCGTTGGATCCCCAGAGCACGCAAGCAGGCGGCACTGCTCCGAGCCGCCATGCGGCAGGCGCTCCCTTGGCGGCCGTCCGCGCGACTGCGCGCGCTGGTGGCCGCCGCGGTCGGCAGCGAGCCGCGGGTGGCTGCTTTTGCCATCCGGACGTTGGCGCACTACTCGGCGCTCAGCGCCGTGACGACGCTCCTGCAGGCCGTGGGCTCCTCGGACTCAGCGGTTTCTTCCATTGCCGTGGACGCGCTGGCCCGCTGGGTGAGGCTGCGGAATGTCCCGGCGGCCAGACGGCTGCTGGTGGACCGTCTCGCCGAGCTGCGGACGCGCCGCAGCGCCGTGGCGCGACTGACCGAGGCGGTGCTGCGTCGAACCCTCGGGGATTGGCCGGGCCTCCTGGGCGTGTTGGCGAGTCGCACCTGGTATCGTCCCTGGAACGTGGTTCCCTACTACCTGTGGCTGGAGACGCTCCCGAACGGCGCCGGACCTGCGGTGGATCGCGTCGGGCGGCTGACGCTCAAAGCGTACCAGAGCGAGGCGCGAAAACTGATCGGCATGGTGCCGCAGCAGATCCGATTGGAAAACCGGAAGCGCGCCGAGTCTGCGGTGTTCGAGCTTCACCGACTGGCGCACACGGCATCCCGCCTCGTGGCAGCCCACAGCTCCGGTGGAGGAGAATGGGTTCAAGCCCTTCGGGCCGTCGTGCTGGAGTGTCGCAAGCACCGGGACGACGCCGATCGTCAGCTCACCGCGCGCTTTCCCGAGTATGGAACCGTACTGGTTGAACCTCAATTCAGGGAGCGTCGACAGCACGACGCCGGCCGCAAGCAGGCTCAGTCAAAGCTCCGGTCGATGATTCGGCGCCTGCGCCCTCCGGCCCTGGTCACCACGCTGCTGTGTGCCCAGCGCCTCGCAGACCCATGCCGGGCAGGCCAGCCCTAGTCTCAATGCCGATCAGACTCCCTTCTCCAATCCAGTGGATTCGAATACGAATTCCCGGACCACGGCGCAAACGAGCGTTCTCACTTTCTCCCTCGGACGTGTAAACAGATGTTTACTACAGCGATTCAGCCTCTGAACGAGCGCCCTTGCGCTGTGGCTGCCTTACCTGTTAACATAGCATTATTTAACCCTTGTTTTGCACCGGAGTCAGATCTGGAAACAATGCAAGAAACCGGCACGATAATTGCTTTTCAATTTGCTGGACACAGGGAACCAGCGACGTTCCAAGGAGCAATCGACATGCGCCTGATCAAATACGCAGCCATTCTAGGATTCCTCACCGCTGCCACCATCGTGCCCTCAGAAGTGAGCGCGCAGTGCAGAAGGGGTGTCATTATCGGGCCGCAAATCACGGTCATCGGACCGTGCGCGCCCTCTATCCCGCCCCCGCCGGTCTACGTACAGCCGGTTCCGCCGCCTCCGCCTCCGCCCGAAGCGGCTCCTCCGCCCCCACCGGCCGCGGCCCCGCCGCCACCCCCGCCGGTCGCGATGCAGCAGCAGCCGTGTGTGAGCCCGCCCCCCTATCGGCCCTATCGGCGCTATCGGCGCGTCCGCGCCGTCACGCTGGGTCTGTATGGCGAGGGTACGATGTTCAAGGATGGCGGCCTCGGAGGAGGTGGTTTCTACGCCCAGATCCGCCTGGCCAGAAAACTCCATCTTTACGGCAGCCTGGGCGGCAATGTTTCCTGTACTTCCTGCCAGGATGACGGCCTCAAGCGGACGGACGTGAAGACCACCCTGGGCCTGCAGTACTACTTCGTGCCCCAGCGGTACCGCTTCACCCCGTTCGTTCGCGGCTCCTTCGTCTATCAGAACGTGACTTTCCGGGACGATGTGAGCGAAGGGGACCGGCCCAGGGCCAAGGCCGATCAGATTGGTGGCGAGTTCGCCTTCGGCTTGGAGTGGCGGCCGATTCCGTGGCTTATCTTCAGCGGCGACATCGCCTACATCGGGCTGACCCGGATCAAGAACGACGATGACGCCATTCAAGGAGACTCTGTACCGGCCAACGCGCCCAGGGGTGTACCGGCCGTGAACAAGTCCGACCACGGCGCCGTGGTTCGCTTCGGGATCGCCATTCGCTTCTAGCCCGCTTCCTCTCACGAAATCCAGAACATGTCGTAACCTTTGACGAACCCCGGGAGTGCTTCCCGCGGTGGCTCAAACCGATCCAAATTCGCGCACTGGGCGACCTTTGCGTATATACTGGCCCGCAAGGTACCATCGTATATACAGGACCGAGACATCGCCAAGGACGCCCTATGGAGCCATCTACCTATTCTGAATCCGATTTCGAGAGCTTCGACTCCACCCGAATCCGATACCAAAGCTACGGCGCAGGCAAACCGATCGTCATGGCGAACGGCCTGGGGGGCACCTTCGCGGCCTGGCGTCACGTGTACCGCGCGATCGGGGACCGCTACCGCTTCGTCTGCTGGGACTACCGCGGGCTCTACGGCTCGGCCAAGCCGAATGACCTGAGCTCGGTGACCGTGCCGAATCACTGCCGCGACCTCGAGCTGCTCTTGCAGCGGGAGTCCATCTCCGAGGCGGTCTTCATCGGCTGGTCCATGGGAACGCAGGTCAACTTCGAGTTCTATCGGCTACATCCGGAGATGTTCAAGGGGCTCGTCCTGCTCAACGGCACCTGCGGCACGCCCTTCGACACGGCCCTTGGCATTCCCGGCTCCAAACAGATCATCCTGGCCGGCCTGGAGCTGATGCGTCGCTACCCCAGCATCATCTCGAAGGGAAGCACCCTCGCGACGAGCTGGCCCAAGCTGATACCGGTGCTGCAACAGCTCGGCCTGGTCGGCAAGACGCTCGACATGGAGGTGTTCACCGAGCTCGCGGGGGACTTCGTGCGCCTGGATTTCGAAACCTATGCCGAAACGCTGAAAGCGCTGGGGGAGCACGATGCCTGCGACGTGGTGGATCGGGTGACCTGTCCGAGCCTGATCATCACGGGTGACAGGGACATCATGACGCCGGTCAAGACCGCCGAGCACATCCGGGGCCGTATCCCCGACTGCGACCTGAAAGTCATCAAAGGCGCCACGCACTACGCGGCGGTGGAGTTCCCGGACCAGGTCATCCAGGCCATCGAGGAGTTCCTCCGACGCGCCGACTATTGAGGTGACGAATGGCATTGCACTGCACGGCGTGTGGCGCTGAAAACCTGGAGACCGCGCAGCTCTGCTACTCCTGCGGCGAGCCCATCGCAGGACGCGGCCCCGAAGAGCTGATCGGGACCATCATGTTCGACTCCTTCAAGCTCACCAGGGTGCTCGGGCAGGGCGGCATGGCAGTGGTCTATCTCGGTGTGAACCAGCTCACCGAGCAGGAGGTGGCGATTAAAATGCTGCCTCCGGAGCTCGCCGCCTATGCCGAAGTCAAGTCACGATTTCTGGAGGAAGCGCGAACCCTCGCCAAACTCGAGCACCCGAACATCGTTCACCTCATCAACTTCGCCGAGGACGTCGGACGACTGTGCCTCGTGATGCAGTACGCCGAAGGCGAAACCTTCGAGGAGTTGATCGAGCGCCTGGAAAAAGTGCCCCCGGACGAGGCGGTCCGGGTGGCCTACCAGGTGCTGGACGGCTTGGCGCACGCCCATTCCGAAAACGTCGTGCACCGGGACATCAAGCCCTCCAACATCATCGTGCGCGCCGACGGCTCTGTGAAGGTGACGGATTTCGGAATCGCCAAGATCACCCGGGACAACAAGCTGACCCAGACCGGACAAACCATGGGCACGGTGCGCTACATGGCGCCGGAGCAGGTGCGCGGCAAGGACATCGATGCGCGGACCGACCTGTACTCCTTGGGAGTTTCTCTCTACGAGGCCGTCGTCGGGGAGCCCCCCTTCGACGGGGAGAGCCAGTTCGAGGTCATGCAGATGCATCTCTCCACGGAGCCGCGCCCTCCCCGGGAGGCGGGGGCCGACATCTCCCCCCAGCTGGAGGCGGTCATCCTCAAGTCCCTCGCCAAAGGGCAGGATCAGCGCTTTCAGAGCGCCCGGGAGATGCGCCAGGCGCTGTTTGCGACCCCCGAAGGCAAGGCTGTCCGCAGGCGGGTCACCCGGGAGTCCATCGCCCTGGCGTCTACCGCCGCGGCGATCGAGCCCGCCACCGCGGAGGCGCCGAAATCCAGGGTCACACTGATCGCGGTGGTGCTCGGTCTGGTGGTGCTCCTGGCCGGTGCGGCGACGCTCTACTTCGTCCTGAGACGTGGCAAGAGGCCACCTCAATCGCCCAAGAGGTCGCGGCCGGCTGCGATGCACGTCAAGGTTTCCCCGGCGCTTCCGGCGGACCACTCCGCCCTGACGGCCATTGGGCACGACGTGGGGCAGTGGCCCGTCAAGCGACGGTTCGGCGCGCCGCACGAGCTTTATGTGTTCGCGGACCGATCTGTGGACGTAGATCGTCTCGCCCAGACCTACTTGACCACCGCGCGCTCGGAGTACAAGCGGCTGCTGACGGACAAGGCGATCACGTACGAGGTGAAGGTGCGTCCGCTGACCATCGCGCTCGTGAGCCACACGCGGCTGAATGACAGGCGGCTCTGGACCGTCGACACGCCGAGCTTCGAGCGCACGTACTTCTACGACGCGCAAAAAGGGCTCCTGTTCTCGGTTTCGGACAAGCCCTTCGCCGAGACGAAGCTCCGCTACACGCTGGCCATCCACTTCTGCCCCCTGCAGATCGACAACGCCCGCTGCGCCGAGCTTGCCCGGTCCTTCGAAACCAACGCGAAGGTCGATCTCCTGTAGGCAGGATGCACACGTGAGCCTTCAAATGCGGCTGGTTCGTCCCACCGTCGTGGTGCTGTTTCTGCTGTCAGGGGCGTCCGGCCTGATCTTCGAGACGCTGTGGATGCGGCTCCTGACCACCACCTTCGGGGCGACCACGTTCGCGCTCTCGACGGTGTTGACAGCGTTCATGGGCGGGCTCGCCCTGGGTGGGTACCTGTCGGGGAGGATCGCTGACCGACTCCGGCGGCCGTCCACGTCACTGCTCCTGTACGGACTGCTGGAGCTCGTCGTCGCCGGCTATGCGCTGTTCTTCCCGTCCCTGCTGGGCAGCCTGCACGAGCTCCACGGTGCGATCTGGGCGCACTGGGAGCCGGGGCCCTACGCCTTCGCCCTCATCCGATTCGTGATCGTCTCGGCAGTGCTCATCGTCCCGACCACGGCCATGGGCGCCACGCTCCCCATCCTCAGTCGCTACTACGCCCAACGGGAAGGGCTCGGTAAGGAAGTGGGCACGCTCTACGCCGTCAATGTGTTCGGCGCGGTGAGCGGGACCTTCCTGGCGGGGTTCGTGCTCATGCCGTCACTGGGTTTGACCGCAACGAATCGCACCGCCTGCTCCCTCAACCTCCTGCTCGGGATCGCCGCCATTGGGCTGGCGAGGCTGGTCTACCTCCGCGAGGAGCAGCCGACCGTGGGGCCGCCCCCGGACGCGGACGGGGAACGGACAGGTCCCTGGAGTCGCACCGTCTGGGTCGCCCTCGTCGCCGTGGCTGTATCGGGCGTGGCATCCATGGTCTACCAGCAGGCCTGGACGAGGGTGCTCGCCCTGGTGGTGGGCTCGTCGGTCTACGCCTTCGCGCTGATCCTCATGGCGTTTCTGCTGGGGCTCGCCCTCGGCGGCGCCGTCTACGCCCGGCGCACCGCCCACCTTCCGGGGCAGCTTGCGAATCTTGCGGTCATCCACGTCATCATCGCGCTTACGGTGCTTGTGGGTACGGCCTTCATGGACCGCCTCCCCGCGCTGTTCGTTGCGCTCACGCGTCAGACGGCCATCACCCCATCGAACGTCTTCGGGCTCAAGTTCGCGGTGTGCGCCCTGGTTGTGCTCCTGCCGACATTCTTCCTGGGGATGATTTTTCCGGCCACGATCGCCGTGTGCGCGGAATCCATGACTGGTGTGGGGCGCACGGTGGGCCGGGTCTACTCCGTCAACACCCTTGGGGCAATCGTCGGCTCGTTCCTGGGTGGCTTCGCGCTGATCCCCGCGCTGGGTGTGCAGCGGACCATGGTTGCGATGATCCTCGTGAACCTCGCCCTCGCCGGAGTGTTCACCGCCGTGGCGCGAATCGGTCGCCGCGACCGGCTCCTGCGCGTCGTCGCCATCGGACTCGTACTGGGCGCCGTGGCCGCCATCGGCCTCCGACGCTGGCAGCCCCACCGCATGACCGCGGGCGTGTTCCGGCTGTCACTCTTCGATCCCAGTCGGGCGATCGCCGCCTGTCCCGGGCCCCAGGATCCGCTGTCACGGCTGTTCGAGACCGGGCCGGGGCGCGCGCATGTGATTCGAGCGCAGCGGTTGGTTGGGTTCCGCCCCGACATCGAAACCGCTTGCGATCAGGTGGTCGGCCGGCGCCTGCTCAGCTTCCGAGAGGGCGTTGTCGCCACGGTTTCCACCTGGCAGGTCATCTTGGAGGGATTTGAGCCGCAGACCTGCTGGGAGGTGCTCGCGCTGCAGGTCAACGGGAAGTCCGACGCCTCGGCTTCGGCGGCGTTTCGGCGCCCGAAGCAGGGCCGTTGCCAGGACTTGCTGGGTCATCCGGAACGGATCGTCCCCGCCCGGGTGTCTCCCCGAAGCGACATGGAGACCCAGGTGCTCAGCGGGCTGCTCGGCCAGCTGCTCTTTGGCGGGCAGGGCGCGCCCCAGCGGGCGCTGGTCATCGGCTGGGGGTCCGGTGTCACGGTGGGCAGCATGGCAGTGACCGGCCTGCGCCACATCGACGCCGTGGAGCTCGAGCCGGAGGTGCTGCGCGCCGCGCGGGTGTTCTCTCGGTACAACCACCGCGCCTCCCGGCGCGCCGAGGTGAGGCTCGTCGAGGCCGACGGTCGCAACTACTTAATCGCGGTGAAGCAGCCCTACGACATCATCGTCTCGGAGCCGTCCAACCCCTGGATGACGGGAGCGGCGAGCCTGTTCACGCGCGAGTTCTTCCAGCTCATCCGGTCACGTCTCCGGCCGGACGGCGTTTTCATCCAGTGGCTCCAGCTCTACGAGATTTCTCGCGAAAACGTTGCGTGCCTCGTCGGCACGCTGCGCTCAGTATTTCCGAACGTCACCATCTTCCGGCCCCGGCACGCCAAGGTGGACCTGCTGCTCGTCGCGACCAACAACCCCGTGTCGCTGGACGTTCGCCGTATTGCCCGACGGATGGCGCCCCCCTCCATGCGGTCGGAGCTGGCTCGGATCCGAGTCGAAAATCCCGGAGATCTGCTCGCCCGACACCTGGCGAACGACGCGCAGGTCCGAAAACGAACGCGTGGCGTCCCGCTCAACACTGACGACAACGCCCGCGTTGAGTTCTCCGCGCCCAAGGATCTCATCAACTACCGCAAGCATTCGCACAAGAAAATCGTCGATTGGCTCGGCCGAGGGGCGACTCCAGTGTCCCGGCTCGTCAAGAATGTGCGGGCCGGGGACGAGGCCTCCCTGTCGCTCCAGCTCGTCGACGCCTTCCTGAAGCTCGGTGATCTGAGCGCCGCGGAGCGGGAGCTGAGGCGCCTCCCCACCTCCCACTCTGGCGGGATCGCCAGGCGACGCCTGGTCCGGCTTCTGCGGGATCCGCTCCGGGTCGCCGCGCCCCTTCGGCGCGCCCTGGCAGCCCACGACAGACTGCGCGCGTCGACGGAGCTGCCGCTTTCCCACCCGCAGCAGCGTTTGCTCGCGCGTCTGCGCATCGCCGCGACCGGCCCACGGAGCGCGTCGACGTTCCGCTTGATGGGACTGCTTCTGGCGTCCACTCCCCATCGCGGCCTTTCATTCCTGTTTCTGTCGGCGGCAAAGCTGCTACCAGGGGCTGAGGACCTAGACGTCGGAGCGGTGAGGGTGAAGCTGCTCAGATTGTTGTCCCTGCACGAGCTGGCGTTCCGGTCCGGTTTGGGGATTCTCACGGCAGGGAGTCGATCTCAGCAAGATCGCTATTTTCCTTGACTATCCTGCTTTTCGATGGATAATCGTCGCCGACGATTCATACCCTCACTGGGGAGCCAAGCACATGCTCAAAGGAAGACTCGGAATTGCCGCAGCAGTCGTAGTTCTCGGCCTCACGTTCGGCGTGTACGCCCTCGTATCCGGCGACGGATCGAAAAAGGCGGACAGCGCCTCTCGCGCCCGGGTAACCAGCGCGTTTTACGCCGTGCGGACCGTGATGGATCTCGATGCGCAGGCGGCCAAGGCGCACGCCGCTCACTACGCCAATCTAGCGTCCAGCATTTTCGACCGACTCGAAAAGTACCAGACCACCGTGGCCGGGGAGCTCGCGCAAAACGCAGCCACCTTGGGCGAGGGATGGTCGCCCGACTTCATGGCGGTGCTCGACCGGTCGAACATCATCATCTGGTCCCAGCTCAACAGCACGGTCACAAAGGCCGGCACACCCACGGACTACGCGACGAACCTGCGCGTGTCGGAGCCCTACGTGGACAGCGTCAAGCGCGGCGAGGCTCCGGTGGCCTTTGGGAAGCTCAAGCTGAACGGAGTTCTGAACGCGCCGCTGACCACCGTCGCCGTTCCCCTGCTGGGCTCCAAGAAGCGCGTCCTCATGGTCGTGCTGCTCGCGTGGAAAGGCAGGTCCGACGCCGAGGAGCTCAAGTCCAAGGCCATCGCCTTCCGGGACAGGGTGAACATCGTCCCGATCATCAAAGACCTCATGCCCCTGAAACAGAACATCGAAGCGCTCTTCACCCAACGTCTGCCCGAGGAGCTCAAGTCCAAGCAAGGCATCAAGGGGGCCTTCGTCGGGCTGCTGGACATGCGAGGCGTGCTCATGATGCGGAGCGACTGGAGCACCAACAAGCTGTTCGTGGGACAGCAGCTCGCGCCCCAGTCGAAGGCGCTGTACGAGGCGCGCGCGCAGCTGCAGGCCACTACCGAGGTGTGGCCGAAGTCGAAGATTTTGGAGAGCTCTGCCCCTTCGGCAAAGTCCGGCGCGGCGGCCCAGGGACCGGAGATCCTCCGCGTCGGTTTCGGCCCCGTGCTGAACCAGGAGAACAAGCTCGTGGGCGTCGTGATCGTGGCCTGGTTTTGCAACGTGCAGCAGAACCACATGGGTGAGCTCTCGGGCGCCGAGGTCGCGTTCCTGAGCGGAAACCAGCTCAGCACGACCTCCTTGAAGCGGGTGTCCGGCAAGCTGCTCTCGTCCGTCCCGCAGACCAACTTCGGCCCGCTGCAGTGGGATAAGCCGAAGATCAAATCCCTAATGATCGGCGAAGAAACCTACCTGGCGGCCGCCGCCAAGTTCCCGCGGTCCGGCAACCAGGACTCCTACTCCTTTGTCGTGCTTGCCTCCATCGAAAAGGCCAAACAGCCCTTCGGCTTCGGGATGATGATGATCATCATCTTCGGCGCGATCGTGGCGCTGGGATTCATCGTGGTGGGCTTGTTGATCAGGCGGTACTTCATCCTGCCCATCGACGAGCTCGAGAAGGGTGTCGCGGACATCGTCGCCGGGAACATGGAGCACACCTTCGGCGTACCTTCGGCGGAGACAGAAGGACTCGCATACTCTCTCAACGTGCTCATGGCGCAGCTGTTGGGCCGCCCGGAGCCCGGTGAGGAGGACGAGGAACAGGGCGAAGGCGGCAGTGGCGGACCGCGGATGCTCTTCAGCCTGGGGCCACTCCCTGACCGCGCCTATCGCCCTGGTGATTCGCAGCTCATCCCCCGACTGGACGAGGACCGCCCGACCTATTTCAAGCGGATCTTCCAAGAGTACCTCGACGCCATGAAGGGGTTGGGCGAGGACACCACCGGCATGAACGTCGAAGCGCTCCAGAAGAAGCTCGAAGTCAACGAGCGTATGATCTGTGCGCGTCTCAAGTGCGGGGAAGTTCGCTTCTCCGTGGTTCCCGGTGAGGAGGGGGTCGTCCTTCAACCCTATCCTATCGCGTAGCGCCCCCCTCCCGAGTCCGGATCCCAGGCTCCCAATGACAGTGAATCCCGTCGTCCGCACCGGCCTCGAGCGACTGCTCGACGATGCCCACCACCTGATCCGGGGCCGCCGCGTCGGTCTGCTGTGCAATCCCGTCTCCGTGGATCGAGCGCTGCGCCATGCCGCGGATCTGCTGCACACGGACAGAGGCTGCGACCTGGTGCGACTGTTGGGACCGGAGCACGGCGTTCGCGGGGTCGCGCAGGACATGATTGCAGTGGACAAGTCCCGGGATCCCCACACCGGCGTGGAGGTGGTGAGTCTCTACGGGTCGGCACCGGACACCCTGCGGCCGAAAAGGTCTCACCTGCAGGGGCTCGACGTGCTCGTGTGCGATCTCCAGGACATCGGCAGTCGGTACTATACGTATGTGTGGACCGTCCTGTACTGCCTGGAAACGGCTTCGGAAATCGGACTCCCCGTGGTGGTGTGCGACCGTCCGAACCCCCTGGGCGGCCTGGCGGTGGAGGGGGGCGACGTCCGGCCCGGATTCGAATCCTTCGTCGGGCTCTACAGCGTACCCAACCGTCACGGGATGACGCTTGGCGAGCTCGCACGATTCGCACATAAAGAGCGAAACCTGGACTGCCCCCTCGAGATCGTCGAGCTCCGCGGGTGGAAGCGGCGATTTACGTTTGAGCAGTGCGGTCTACCTTGGGTGATGCCCTCTCCAAACATGCCGACGTTGGACACCGCATTCGTGTACCCAGGGCTGTGCCTCATCGAGGGGACCGAGCTGAGCGAAGGCCGAGGCACGACGCGCCCCTTCGAGCTTGTCGGAGCGCCCTACATCGACCCGTATCGACTTGCCTCCACCCTGGACGAGCTCGCGCTCCCTGGCGTGCGGTTTCGCCCGGCGTGGTTTCGCCCGCAGTTTCAGAAACACGCTGGGCGCGACTGCGGCGGTGTGCAGGTCCATGTGACTCACCGCGAGACGTTCCGCCCCTATCTCACCGGCGTGGCGATCGTGGCGACGGTGAGGCGGCTCTACCCCGACAAGCTCGAGTGGCGGACTCGGGCGTACGAGTTCGTGGACGACGTCCCCGCCTTCGACCTGCTCGCAGGGAACGCTGAGCTGCGACAACGTATCGAGGCCGGAGCCCCCCTGGACGCGCTCCAATCCACATGGCAGGCGGAAGAGGACGCCTTCCGCGCCGCGCGCACAGCGCACCTGCTCTACGATTGAACCGTCCTTAGGGGTTGGTCGAGTCTTCGATGGGGTTCGCAACCAATCGCGGGCACATAGCGGATGGAATTCGGCGCGAATGGGGATATCCTGATTCAATGACTGAGCCGCTGTCGGGACCGCAGACACTCCACGCCGACCGTCACGTCGGCCTGTTCGGCGGTTCGTTCAATCCTCCCCACGTAGCGCATCAGCACGTCTGCGCTGAAGCGCTCGACCGGGGCGGCATGGACGAGGTGCTTCTCGTTCCCTGCCTGCACCACCCGTTCGAGAAGCCGCTGGCGCCTTACGAGGATCGCCTCGCCATGTGTCGACGTGCAGCTCGCCCATTCGGGAAACGGGTCCGCGTCAGCGAAGTGGAGCGCGAGCTCGGCGGACTGAGCCGCACCGTGGTGACCCTGGAGCACCTCGTCTCCCGAGAACCGGGGGCACGCTGGTCGCTCATCATCGGATCCGACATCCTCGCTGAGACCGGCCGCTGGTATGCCTGGGATCGCATCCGGGAGCTGGCCGAGCTCTTCGTCGTCGACCGCACCGGGGCAGGGGAATCGCACCACCCGACCCTGGACGTCTCCTCGACCGAGATCCGAGCCCAACTTGCCCAAGGAAAGGACGTCAGCAAGCTGGTGCCCGCGCCGGTGCTCGAATACATCCACGAACACGGCCTATACCTCGGTTATAGGCAATGGTAGACACAGCGCCCTCGCGCTGGCGGGCTACCCCTTGAGGGGACGGGAGGGGTGACTTGAGCCGCGGAGCGGCGGATCTGTCGGTCTGGTTTCGGCGAGGTGCATGCTCGGGCGTCCCCCACGGAGATCGATCCGCCGCTTCGCGGCTCCATCGCCCCCTCCGCCCCTCCGGGGGAACCCTCGCTGCGCTCGGAAGGTGATTCAAATGCCACCCCCGTGAACACATACAGCTAAAGCCTTCGGACAGTACCGGGGACGCATGTCTACAGCCTTGACTTTAGGCGTGATCTACTGTATGGCATAGCCCGGAGGCGACAGCTATGAAAAGCGCTCTTTTTTCAGTGAGTTTGGGGGTTCTGTCCCTGCTTTCGACGGCCCATGTGAACGCAGATCCACTCGCCGGGGAGCGCAAGGCGCTCTGGGGAAGGAATCTGCAGGACGCCGTGAAGGCAGCGCAGAAACTCGGCCGAAGCAAGACCCCAAAGGCGCTGGATCTACTCATGGAAACACTGCAGCTTGGTGCGCCCACGGAGTATTGCAAGACCCGGGCGAATTGCACTCCGAACCTGGCGGTAGAGCTGGTAAGAGCCATAAGCACTCACCAGAGCTCGCGAGCCGTGAACCTGCTGGTCATCTACGCCCGAAATCGCGATGCCAAAGTGCGCAGTGAGGCGGTTCGGGGCCTCGGCATCCTGGCGGAACCGACGCTCGCCAAAAAGATCGTTCGCGCCATGATTCGCGCCCTGTCCGACCGGGACGTGCAGGTGCGAATGGCCGCCGCCTGGGTCATCGCCCATCGTACCAAACGCAAGCTCGTGCTTCCCCGTCGCGAACGACTCGAGGCGCTCCTCATCCGGCTATTGGACCGGGGCGATACCGCCGCACCCGGGATTGGATTGGCCTCCATCGGCGGCTACACCACCGCGCGACACTTGGCCATGAACCTCAAGAAGATCCCGGAGATCACCATCGCCAAGATCTACCGTTCACTGCTGGTCAGAAAGAGCTTCGGCCCGGACCCCATCCGCCAATGGATCGTCCGCGCCTTGGCCGAGATCAAGGGGCAGCATGCGACGGAAGCGCTGGCAAACTACGCGGCGAATCCACCGATGCCCGGTCTTAAGTCCGTGGCCATGGCCAACCAGTTCATGGAGAAGTAGACGATGCGACGTACCCATCCAACGTTCCACCGGCTGGTCCTTGCGCTCTGGACTGTCTCCACGTCCGCCGCGCTGCTGGGATGCGAGCAACGCCCCTTTGAGATCAACTACCCCCGCAACGCACCGGGCGCCATCCGGAGCGTCGCGCGCCGGCTCGCGCAACCCACACCGGCCATTCGCAACAGTTTCGGCAAGCCCATGGCTTTCATCGTGGCCACCCGGCCACGCGGCATCGTCGCGGTAGACCTCACTTCCGGCAGCGTTGTGTGGCGCAAGAACATCAGCGACTGCTCGTCCAAGATCGTGGTGGGACGCAACTTCATTTTCCATCGCAAGGGCAGCACCATCCTCATGGCTCGGCACATGCAGACCGGGGAGATTGCCTGGCAGTACCGGTTCAAGTACGGCAACGCCACCGAGTTCTTCGGCATGGACGCGGATGGGGACGACCTGTACTACACGGCGACGAGCATGTCCGGAGGGCGCGCATACGCGCGCTTTGCGGATGTTGTGGCAGTGGAAGGTCGAACGGGTCGGGTGCGCTGGCGCAAACGGGCCAACGGTCCGCTGGGTGCTCCTGCTGCGCGTAACGGCCTGGTGTTCCTGCCGTACCGGTTCCAGTACCTCACCGTGCTCAGCGGCCGAATGGGCAACGAAATTGCGCGGGTGTACGTTCGCCACAACGTGACCTATCGCAAACGCGGCACCCGGCTCTCCCCGATTCTGATCAATTATGCGCTCGCGGGTCCTGAAGGAATCATCTTCGGCAACGACAGCGTGGGAGCCATCCGGTTCACACCGGCGCTCATCTCGGGCCGGAAGCTCAACAGCGATTTTGTCGCCGTGTCACTCAAGCGGCAGCGCTCGGTGAAGGCGCGCTATTGGTGGGACGGCTACAAGCCCAGTATGGTCGCCTATACAGCCATCGACCGGAACCGGCTCTTGTGGCGATTCGCCAAGGACCAGAAAGGGTTTGCCAACGACGTTGCGACGCTGCAGTATTACCGCTACTTTTTCGGTTTCCAGGCGTCCACGGGGCTGCTGAAGTGGGCCTACATGCACCCGGCCACGCAGGTGATCAGCTCCGCCCACCTCGGCGATCGGATCATCTACATCTCACGCGGCGGACGGATCGTGATGCTGGACGCGACCAATGGCGACCGGGTCTGGGAGCTGGACACAAAAATCCGGACCCACGGTGCGACGTTCGACGCATTCTCCTTCGCCCCGCCCCAGAAGAGCTTTGCCAAGAACCCGCCGTTGCTCACCGTCCTGAAGGACGTCATCCGCGAGCCGGATCTGCAGTTCCAGGACGCCAAGATTTTCGCGGTGACTCAGCTCGTCAAGGTGAAGGGCGCAGGGATCTCCAAGATCCTCCTCAAAATCGTGAACAGCCCGAAGACGCCTGTGAACGTACGCCGGGTGGCGGGTAGCGTGCTGGTGGAGCGAGCAAGCTCAGAGTCTCTGCCCATCTTCCTGAAGGCGCTTGAGGGTCGATACGACTTCCTCAAGGGAACCGCTCCCAAAGGCGTGGGGATCGTGGCGCGCGCCCTGGGCCGCATTGGCTCGAAGCGAGCCGTGAAGGCCCTTCTCGACCACCTCCAGGAGCCTTTGACACCATTCTCCGCCCTGGAGGACCTCGTTCAATCTCTGGTCAAGATCGGTGACAAGCGCATCGTGTGGCCCTTCAGCCAGTTTCTACTGACCTACCGCGCAGAGCCTGAATTCGGGCCGCAGATCAACATCCTGACGAGCATGGCCAAGGCGTTGATCAGGCTGGGGGGGCGAAGCGAGCGGCAGATGCTGACATTCGTGGCAGAGGATCACCACACACTGCCGCAGCTTCGGCGGTATCTGCGACGCGAGCTCCGAAAATCGAGCAAGTAACACACCGGACGCTGCGCATTCAGACAGGTTCCGCGACCGAATGCTCGGACCGGCGGGTGAATGTGAAAACGTTCGGGTCAATACCTGTTTTGTCGTCTGGAAAAGGATCGGCGCTTCGGTAGATTCGGCTGAAAATACCACGGTTTTATGATATCCTAGTTCACCTTGCGGTGGGAGCGTTGTCCGGGCGTATGGTTTCGTGAATTACCAAATTGAGGAGCGACTCTTGAGAGCCATTTCCATGGTCTGCGCCGTTGCGATCCTGGCCACTGCGTTCTTCGCGTGCGCAAAGAAAGACGACGGTAGCAAAGACAAGAAGATCGGGTCGCTGGAGCAGCAGCTACGGCAATCCAAGGAGCATGAATCTACCCTCCAGGGCGAGCTGGCGCAGCTGAATCAGCGGGTAACGAATCTACAGAACGACTTCAAGATCTATAGCCAAAAACCTTGCGATTTCGAGCTGGATCCCATCGAATACACGCTCCAGAAGAGACCCATGGAGGCGACCATGGCCCCGGTGATGCACAGTGGGTCCATGGCGTCCGGCATGAGGCCGGACATGCGCCCCACCCCAGAGGATGGCACCCCGGCGGCCCTGAAAGACCTTCCGAGCAAGGCGAGGGCAGCACGACGCGGCATCAAGGGTTGCTATCAGAACGCGCTGAAGAAGAACGCTTCGCTGCAAATGGGGAGCCGACGCGTCAAGCTCAAGTTCACCGTTCTGACCTCCGGCCGCATGGGTAGAATCATGGTCGTGCCGCCGATCGGTTCCGGGTTCGAGGGGTGTGTTCGAGGGCTCCTCCGGCAGTGGCGCTTCAACAAGTTCAAGGGATCGGCGAGAAAATTCAGCGTTGCGGTGAACCTGCGCCCACAGTAGGAAGCATCGGACATGGCCTCCGAATCGCGACTTACCAAACGTCAGCTGAAGAAGCTCGCAAAAGAGCAAGCCGGCATCGTCAAGAAGGACCCAAACAACCTCGTTGCACGCCTGAAACTAGCCGGCGCGTTGAAGGATCTCGGTAAGGCCAAAGACGCCGTTGCTCACTACCAGGAGGTGGCCGAGGCCTACGCCAACACGGGTAAGCTCGTTCAGGCAATCTCCGTCTACAAAGGCATACTTGAGATCCAGCCCGGGGACGAAACCACTGAGTCCGCGTTGACGGAGCTTTCGGCGCAGCGTGCAGTCGACATCAAATCCAAGAGCATGCCGCAGCTGCATCAGCAGGAGAACGGGCGCTGGGTCATGCCGGCCGAGGACGAGGTGTCCGAGGAGGAGGGCACCGACCCGGGAGACGTGGCCGGGAAGGCCACGCCGACGTCGCAATCGGTGCTGAGACTGCCCGCGCCGGAAAAGGCGGATGGCCCACGGAGTCGCCGGCGACGCTCGCGCCCCATGCTCCCGGTCGATGTGCTTCCGGAGATGTCGTCGGATCTGGACCTGGATGAGACGGTGGAGGCAGTCGACGGGGCTGGTGTCCCTTCGCGAGGTGACGGGTTTCAGCCGTCGCTACCCAGTATGCGACACCACGAATCGGCCGGAGAGCCCGCCCCTTCGAGGCCCGACAAACACATTCCCCCGGAACGTGTTGTGCTTCCACCGGAGACGCGCTTAGCCCCACCACCGCTGCCCGCGAGGGGGCCGCCGCCCCCTGTTGTTGCCGTCGGCAACGAGGTCGAGGTTCTAAGCGTCGGTAAGGACGTCGCAGCCCCGAGCGAGCTGCATGAAGAAACGACCGCTGAGCACGCCGATCCGCTGGCAGCGGCAGGATCGGCGGCATTCCGTGAGAGCGACCTGGAGCTGACGGTGGATGTCCCATCATCGCCCGCCGGTGACGACTCCTTCCTCGATGGCGAGCAGGAGGAAACCACCTCTCCCGGCCCGTCGAGCTATGACGAAACCATCCGGAAGTCCGCCATGAGCATCGACGTCAGCGCGATCATGCCCAATCCGGCTGAATCGAAGAAGGCGGTCCCACGACGGACGCTCGTCGGCATGCCGATGCCCGAACACCCGGATCTGCCGGAGGCGCCCGATGTCGACGTGCCTCCCCCGGCCGAACGGCCGACCGCCCAGGGGCGTTCCCCGTTGCCGGCGGTCACTGGCGCCCCCAACCGACCGCCGCAGACCTCGCAGGAAGCGACGTCGGATCGCGAACGGGCAGACGCGACCAGGAGAGCCGATCTGCCGCCCTCGATGACGCCTCCCCCGCAGTCCCGACCGCAGAAACCCGACCTCCCGCCCTCCATGGCCTGCGCCTCCGCTCCAGAGCCTTTCACCGCGAATCTGGAGGAGCAGGGAGACGTGGAGATTGAGAGTGTTTTCGACGAGGACGAGGCGGCGTTCTGGGCTGAGTTCGGGAACGAAGATGCGGGCAGGGGACCCGACGCGCTGTCGCAGCCCCCTCCTACTCCGGTCACATCGGTTCCGTTCCCAGGCTCCGCAGCGGCCGCACAAGCGCGGCAATCCATGGCGACTCCAATCCCTGCGGCGGAAGGATCAGCGCCGCCCACTTCCACGGCGGAACCGCACGGACGCCCATCCACGCAGGGAGGGCGACGCAAGTCTTCGAAGATGACAATCCCCATGGGAGCCGCCGCGCTGCAGGCCACGGACGCGATCTCCGCCACGCCGACCAGCCCCGTAGATGAGGTGCGCCTCGAGGAAATCCAGCTTTTCCGAGATCTCAGCGAAACCTCTCGGGAGATGTTGAAGTCCCGGCTGATTCGCCGAACGGAAAAGACCGGGGCGATCATCGTTCGTGAGGGAGACCCCGGAAACGCTCTGTTCGTCGTGAGCTCTGGCAAGGTGACCGTCAGCAAGGAGGACCGCCAAGGCGGGAAGATCGATCTGGCGACCCTGGGCCCGGGAGCTTTTTTCGGAGAGTTTGCGCTGCTGTCGGATCGGAAGAGGCACGCGACCGTCACCGTGTCGGAGGACGGTGTGTTCTTCGAGATCTCCAGGAAAGTGATCGCCAACCTGACGAAAAGCGACCCTGCTTTTGGAAACACATTACGACAGTTCTACCGACGTCGTTTGCTCGGCACGCTGGTGCAATCCGCCCCGTTTTTCGAACCGCTCTCAGAGGAGGAGCGTGAGTCCCTCATGGGCCGACTGCGTTTCCGCAGAATTCCCGAAAACTCCAAAATAATCACGGAAGGTGAGCCCGGGGGCGGATTCTTCCTGATTCTCATTGGCGAAGTGAAGGTCACAAAAACGCAACCCGATGGGAGCGAAAGGGTCCTGTCGAGCCTGACAGACGGCACATACTTCGGCGAGATGTCACTGCTGAAGGGGGGCAACGCCGTTGCCTCTGTCACCACGGTCACACCGACCGAAATCGTTCAGCTCGCCGCTGCTGAGTTCTACCGTATCCTGAGCAAGTACCCCCAGATTTGGGAAGAGGTCAATCGGGTGGCGAAACGCCGTGAGCTCGCCAACCTCCAAATCCTTTCCGGGCGCTCCCCATCCGCCAAACACGGCAACGGCAGTGTCGTATTATAGACCGGTAGTTTCTCGAATCAGGGGATGTCCGCGGTATTCTGGGGAGTGTGCGGGCTAGAGCTCTGAGAAGGGGTCCGAGTGCTCGGGGCCGAACTCGACACGGTCCGCCTTGCCGTTGGTCCGTGCGGGCAGGGGATTCGAGTCCCCGGCGACGCCACCGGACGAAGCCGTTCCGGTTCCAATGGGGAGCGCGGGCAGGGGGTTCGAATCGTCGGCACCACCGCTGGAGTCCGCGCTCTCACCGCCCACGGGCGTGGCAGGCAGGGGATTCGAGTCGTCGGCAGGCCCTTTGGTAGAAACGCTCCCTCCGGCTTTCGGAGTCGCGGGCAACGGGTTCGAGTCATCGACCGGGTCCTCGGCAGACTCGCCACCCATGCCGTTGGTCCGCACCACCGGGCCGATTTCGAACCCCGGTAGCATGACTCGGACCAGCTCCACCGGCGTTTGGCAGACGGGAGCCCCATCCTGCACGAAGACCACGGTGCCGGGGCGACCGCCTACGCGATACACCGCCTCCGGAGTGTCCCACTGGCCGTCCGGTCCAAAGTAGGTTTGGCACTCATCCAGGTCGGCAGGGAGCTCATCGGCTTCCAAGGTGACAAGGGATTTCCCGGTGCGTTCGACCTCCGGTCCCCAGCCCCCCATGCACCCCGACAGCACCGCTGCCAGGGCGCCAACGACCATATAGTATGCCAGTGTTCTCATCATCTTGACCCTTTCCCGTTCAGCCGGAGAGGCCGTACTCTTTCACCAGCTGGCTGAGCCGCGGTCGCTTCATCTTCAGCAACGCAGCGGCACGGGTGATGTTCCCATTGGTCTGGCGGAGCGCTCTGGCGATGCACTCCTCCTCGATCTTCTTCTTGTATTCGTGGAGGGACAG
This sequence comes from bacterium, assembly GCA_043825095.1. Classification (GTDB taxonomy): domain Bacteria; phylum Myxococcota_A; class Polyangia; order HGW-17; family JAJRWW01; genus JBDRSE01. The sequence goes on along the minus strand of JBDRSE010000102.1, from coordinate 39,915 downwards.
CCCCTCGTTGATCAGGAAGTCGAACGGTTCCTCCGCCTGGGCTCCGTCGTCTCCGTCCTCGGCGGGCGCGGGCGCGGACTCAGGAGTCGGCTCCGAGTCTGAAACCAATCGCACCGTCGTCGTCGCGGTCACACCAATCTCGTCCAGCGAGATGAAGTCCCGAAAATCCGGCCGACGAATCGTCTGCCCGTCGCTCAGCAGCGAAACGGAGCGTAGAACGTTCTGTAACTCTCGAACATTGCCGGGCCAGCGCCACTGCGTGAGCACGTCGATGGCTTCCTGACTCAGCGCCTTGCGCGGACACTCTCCATCCTCGGACATCCGATCGATGCAATGATGCGCCAGCATTGCGATGTCGGAGCTGCGGGAACGCAGCGGGGGAGCCTCGATCTGGAACGCCTTGAGCCGATAGTACAGATCCTCGCGGAAGGAGCCGTCCTGCACCATACTCTCGAGGTTTCGGTTCGTGGCGCAGACGATCCGGACGTCGACGTGGATTGGGCTGTTTCCGCCCACCCGCTCGAACTCCTTCTCCTGCAGCACGCGCAGCAGCGCGACCTGCGTCCTCGGAGTGATGTCACCGATCTCGTCCAGGAAAATCGTGCCGCCGTTGGCGACCTCGAACCGCCCCTTCTTCAGCCGGGAGGCGCCGGTGAACGCGCCCCGCTCGTGGCCGAACAGCTCACTGAGCAGCAGGCTCTCCACCAGAGCGCCGCAGTTCACCTTGATGAAGGGTTTGCTCTTGCGCGGGCTGTTGGTGTGGATGGCCTCGGCCACCAGTTCTTTGCCCGTTCCGCTCTCGCCTCGGATGAGAACCGTGGACTCGAGCGGCGCGATCTTGTCGATCAGATCGAGCACCCGGAGGATCTCTTCGCTTTCCCCGACGATGCGGGGATACCGCTCGACGTGTCGAGCCGACCGGCGCACGGATCTCCGCAGAGGACCTCGAGCGACCTGCCCGGGAGCAGGCGCCAGGATGCCTCCGGTGGCGGAAATCGGTGTCGGCGCCTCGACCGGATCCGCCACGGTCACTCCGATGCGCTCAAGCAACGGTCGCCGTCGCGGATGCGTCAGGTACGTGTCTACGAACTCCCGGGGCACGCTCTTGCGAACGCGCGACTCGATCAGGCGCGCCTGCTCCGTCACTCGCGTCGCCTCATGCACATTGCCGGCGAGGGAATGCACTTCCCCGAGCACGGCCAGCACGGACCACAGACCGAACGGGTCACCCGCGCGCTCGTACAGCGTTCGCGCCGTATTGAGCGAGCGAAGCGCGCCGTCCAGGTCCCCCCGCTGCAGCAGGGCCTCTCCGAGCAGCGCCCGGGCTTGGGCACGCGTCTTCAGGGTCGGGGCTTCGGTCAGGTGGTCTGCGAGCTTCTCGGCGGCGGCGTCGTCACCGGTGGCCAGCTTTAGCCGCGAAAGCTCCAGCGCAGCCGATGCCGTCTCGTCACTCTTGCCCGCCTTCTGCGCCTCACGATAGGCGGTTTGGAAGTGCCGCTCGGCGTCCCCGAGTCGGCCGAAGAACGCGGCCAGCTTGCCCTGCAGCATGTGCGCGAACAACGGCGTTTGGGAGTCCCCCTTGGCGTCCACGAGGTTGGTGGACAACTCGAGCATGGACTCGGCCCGAACCACATCGCCCAGCTCCAGGTAGAGATCCCCGAGGTCCAGCGCCAACCACGAGAGCCAGCTCTGATGACCGAGCTTCAAGAACGTCTGAATGGCGTCGTGGAAGAGCTGCAGCGCCGAGGTATAGTCGCGACGCCAATGCGCCAACACGCCGAGGTTCTGCAAGCAGAACGCTCGGTGACGGTAGTCTTGGGAGGACTCCGCCGCGGAGAGTCCCGCGCGGTAGCATTCGGCCGCCTCGTCGTAGCGGCCCCGCCGGAGGTGAGAGATCCCGAGATTGATCTGTGCTCGAATCTCCTCGGGGATGACGTTCGCCGCCCGGCTTTCTTCCAGATTCTTTTCGAAGATGCGGGCCGCCTCTGCGAAGTCCCCCTGCTCGAGGAGCACCTTCCCCAAGGTGTTCCTGGCTTTGAGGCCCGGAACGGGGGTTTCGGTCAGGTCCGACGCGAGCACGCGGGCCACTGTATCCTGCGCCTGCTGGTGCTGCCCCTGCAGATACGACACCTCCGCGAGGTCGGACAAGATGAGCGCCCGCTCGAGCTGCGGCGACCCTTCGCCGTCCACGAGCGCCATTGCTTTTTGCAGCTTGGCTTTCGCCCGGGTGAAGTCTCCCTGCTGCAGGTGAAGGTGCCCGATGCGTCGTTGCAGCGTGGCGGACTCCGGAGAACGCTCCTCGAGCCGTTCCGTCAACGACACTGCCCGCTCGTACTCTCCGGTCAGCTCGAGGAGGTCGCAGAGGCGCTCCTCGAGCTCGTGACGGAGCGCTCGATCCAGCGACCGGGCGATGGCGCGCTCGTAGAGGTCAATGGCGCGATCGTACGCAAACGCAATCTCCAGCCGTTCACCCGCGCGCAGCGCCACTTCCGCCGCCTGCGCCTCACCCTCCACGTTGAGCAAGTGCTCGGCGGCGCACACCTCTTCACCCAGCTCCAGCATTTCGTGGCCGATAGCGCGATGGATCTGCTGCCGCTCGTCGTCTCCCAGCTGCCGTATCACCGCCTCCCGGTCCGAGGTCGATCGGAAACTGAGCTGGAGATCCCCGTCCTGGATGGAGGAGAGCAGCACTTCGGCGCGCAGGAGCCGCTCCATTGCCTGCCCCAGACTGCTGCCGTTGAGATTTGCCAGCTTGCCCAGGGTGCGAGGACTGGCCGGCCTGCCCAGCACGGCCAGGACCGCCGCGATCCTGTTCGCGGAAGCGGGCAGGGCCTTGATCCGACTGAGCAGCAGCTCGTCGGCGTCAGAGGCCTCCTGCTCGAGCAGCGCCTCGATCTGGCGAGGATTCCCACCGGTCACCTCGACGAAACGATTCACGACCTGGGGCGCGGTCAAGAAAGCTTCGACACCGGCGCGGTCGAGGCCCTGCAGCGTGAGATGCGTGTGCGAGACGCCAGAAAGATACTGACGACCCACCGTGGCTATAGCGCTCCGCCGCTCCGACAAAACGAACAGTCCCTTGAAGGGAGTCACCGGGTCGGGCTGGCGCAGCTCATGGGACTCAGAAAGTGTGTTGAGGAGATAGCTCAGCAAACTCAGAGTCGCGTCATCACCGAATTGGATGTCGTGGAGAATGACCACCGGAGGCCGGACCTGCGCCACGGTCGAGAGGAGATCCCCCACGGACTCGTACAGCGCAATGCGACGATCCTGCCAGCGATCGAACCGCAGCTCGGATTCGGGCTCGCCGCTCCCGGACAACCCGTCCATGATCTCCATGGAGCGAGAGGCGTGAAACAGGGACGGAGCAAGATCCGCCAGGTAGCCGGTGGCATCCCGGACAATCTCCAGAAACGGCGCGTAGGCGCGCTGCTCTTGCAGGCATCGCCCCTCGAGCACGCACACGCCCTCCAGGCGCATGCGACGCTTGAACTCGAGCAACAGACGCGACTTGCCCACACCCGACTGCCCGGTGATCAGAATCGCGTGACCGCCCTCCGCCGAGGTACGGCGATACAGGGCCCCCAGCTTGGCCAGCTCGGCCTCGCGGCCGACGCACAGCGCGCCTAGGCTCGGATCAGCGATGTACTTGCTGCCAAGCTCAGCCATGGATACCCCACGAGCTGTAGGGCAGGGAGACTATTTCGATGTTGAAGAGCACCATGTCGTTAACATTGAGATCAGCACTGGTTCACATGCAAGAAATATTCCTCCGTGATCTGGTGTCACAATCCCGATACATCGAGGCCCATATTTCTTCCGGCAATATTCAACCGCCCGTAAATATACGCAATACTGAATATGCTGCCGAACAGGCGGTACCTACGTCATTAGCCATTGGGTAGTAAAAAAATTAACACACCAGGATCCAAATGGCAGACATCTGTCACAATTCCATCGAAAGCCGTTGCGAGCAGCCGTGGCTGAGTGGCGAGTTTTAACACGGCACAGTGGTCGGATATTACTCACCACGGCGGTCGACAATTATTCGCTCGTAGGCTGTCTCTGAGTCCGCGAGTACCGCGTTTACCTCGTCTTCGTTCATCCCGGTGTGCGGTCCGTCGCAGTAGACAATGCCGACGACTTTTTCCCGAATCTGCACGGGCATGATCGCCACGTAAACCGGCCGATAACCGATGGCAGCCTGGAAGAGCTCATCCACGGGAGTCTCGTCGAGCCGTCCACTCCGAGGCAGACGCGACGCAAGCACCTCCCGAAATGTCGATGGGCCGTTCGAAGGGATGGAAACTCCGCGGATGAGCTCCGGGGTGAGCCGCGTGCCCGCAGCGTCCCAACCGACGATCGCGCCCTGTTTCAGGATCAGGAACGCAACATTGAAATAATACTCCTGAAAATAGCGGCAGAGGATCCGGCCCACGTCGTCGCGGTCGCGCGCTCGCTTCAGTGCCAAGGACGCGCTCGCGTAAGCCTCGCTGCGAGACGCCAGCTCGGTCGGGGTGGACGCGTCTGACGAGGAGCTCCACAATCCCATGCTGGGCCGACCCGGAGGCGCCAGCGGGGGCACCGGCCTGGGTTCCAGCGCCTGGGTCACCCGTCGGGACTGCAGCTTTGTGGAGACATTCGATGGCTCCGTCGCACTCGTGTCGGCGGTGTAGGCCTCCGGTTTCCGCAGCTTCCGAATGTCGACCCGCGGGACACCGAGTATGGTCCCGCGCCGCTTCCGACGGGGCTGCTGCTCCGACGCGGTCGCCCCGCCGGGTGCTTCGTCCGGAAGCGAGGGCAAAGCACCCAATCCGGCCAGGGGTTCGGTGTCGCGCAGTGGAGCCGGCTGCGGCGCGGTCGGCGGCGGTTTCGGACCCTGCGGTGGTCCGGCGGGCAGCGGCGGAACCGCGGACGCTGCAGAGGCGGCCGGGGCCGTAGGAGGGGGCTTCGGCCCGGCGGGCGGTGGTGAGGGCGCGGGAAGCAGGTCCGAAGCGCGCCGCATGCCGGGGGTCAGCAGCAGAACCTCCGGTTCTGGCTCCGGGTCCACGGAATGGAGCTCCGAGGACTGCACCTTCACCTTCGTGAGCAGCATGATCTCCTGGCTGTCCCGCTCCGCCCAAGGCGCCTGCGGCTGGCCCATGTCCACTCGGTAATAGTGCTGAATCGCCCAGCGCGTCGCCGACTCGGTCGTGATCACGCGCACCACTCGCTTGCCCGTGTGATAGGCCACTTCGTCCATAGCGTGCCGGTCGCTCGCATCGGCCATGAGCAACAGCAGGCCTCCGTCTTCCTCCTCGCCGATGGGGCAGACCAGGAACTGGCGGGCAAGGTCGGCCGGGACGAGCGCGAGGACCTCTACGGGCACGGCCAGGATCATGGATCTCGCGGCGAGTGGCACCACCAGCCGCGTCCGCATGAGCTCCACCAGCCGGTCCTCGGAGACGAACCCCAGCTGGATCACTGTGGTGACGAAGTGGCGTCCGGACTCCTCGGCGTGCTCGATTGCGGTGAGGTGCTGAGCCGGCGTGAGCAGACCTTCCCGAACCAGCATTGAACCGAGGCGACTGATCAAACTCTGACTCCGCGCACATCGGAGGTGGCAGCGACGAAACCGGCCGCCAAAATGTCGGCCAGCAGTCAGCTATTGTCAAGAACGAACGGGAAATCGGCTACCGGCGAGGTGAGCGGATCGCCACGGGGGCTCGCCGCTCAGCGCACCATGTTGAGCAGTGAAAAGAAGTCCGTGCAGGCACCGACGTACCAGTGGAGAAGCAAGGGATAGAGCATCGAACGGGTGCGGATCGCGAGCGCTCCGAAGAGCACCCCGCCGAGGATCGCGGCCATCATCTCCGACTGGGGTTTGCCAATGTGGAGCACCGTGGAGGGCACGGTCTGATACAGAATGGCGGCCGTCACCCCCCAGTGCTCCTTCAACAGGAAGAGGTTGAACCCACGAAAGAAGTACTCCCAGGCGATGTAGTAGACCAGGTAGCAAAGCTCCCAGAGAACGAACAGGTCGGTCCCACAGCCCGCCAGCCGGGTCAACGGGTACTCTTTTTGAATCGCCGGGTTTAAGGAGCCGAAGTACATGACCGGGGTGAGCACCAGGATGCCGACCGCCACGGCGGGGAACCCGAATCGCCAGTCCCCGAGCGTAACGCCCTGATCGGCCAATCGCACGCCCAGCGCGAATCGAGCGGCCAGGGCCGGGAGGATCGCCAGGAGCACGAAGGCCGCCAGAAACTGGTAGAGATGCCGATACCAGTCATTGTACGGCTCCGCACCGAATAGCGGCGCGGCCAGGTGTTTGGTGTAGAAGCTGTGATGGCCTTGAACCAGGTAGATCACCATCACAGCGCAGCCGCCGATGAGAACGACCCATTGTGTCCGGTTGCCCGCGGTGAGGCTGCTCCAGAATTGCCTCAAATCAGTCCTTCTCAGCGACCACGACCGCCTCGGAACGAGCGGTCCCGCCAGGGAGCAGTTTTATCGCACCCCGGACCGGGATCAAAGCGCCTTGTGCAGAACGGTGCGCAATGCGCGAGTTCCCCCTGAGAGGGGTGAACGGGGGAGCCAGGAAGATCGATCGACGAATGGTGTCGTGACTGGTCGGAGACGGCCGATGTTGTCGGATCCGGGCAATTGACCGAAGGGTCGCGATTGCAACCATTGTCGCTGATCCGTTGGACATGATATCCGGGCGGTGATACCTTTTCTCAGGTGCCCTGCGACGCCCATTGACGGCGTAATATCATGAAAATCTGCCCCTCCTGCAAACTCGAGGTCCCACCGTCGGCGGTCATGTGTCCCCGCGACGGTACGATCATCCCCCTCGATTCCGAAGAACGGAGCCCGGTGACCGTCGGGGTTGGCATCGGCGTCGGGAGCGGCACGGGCACGAAGATGCTCTACGATCCGCTCGTCGGCGAGCTGCTCGACAAGCGGTACAAGATCGAAACCCGCCTCGGGGAAGGCGCCCTCTCCACGGTGTACGCGTCCACGCATCTACTGATCGAAAAGCGGGTGGCCGTGAAAGTGCTCAAGCAGGAGTTCGTGGCCGATCCCGAGATTGTCGAGCGGTTCCTGCGTGAGGCCAAGGCCGCCTCGCGGTTGAGCCATCCCAACATCATCGGCATCAGCGACTTTGGGAAGGTGTCGACGGGCGCTCCGTTTTTCGTGATGGAGCTGCTGGACGGTCGGACCCTGCACGACCTGCTCGAACCGGGACGACCGCTGGCCGTCGACCGCGCCGTGAACATCGCGCTGGAGATTGGGCGTGGGGTGGCGGTCGCGCATCAGTCAGGAGTCGTCCACCGGGACCTGAAACCGGAGAACATCGGCCTCGTCAGGGACGAAGAGGGAAAGGAGCACGTCAAAATCCTGGACTTCGGACTGGCGAAGATAACTCAGGAAAACAGGAAACTCACCCGGGCGGGGCAGGTGCTTGGAACGCCGGAATACATGTCTCCGGAGCAGGCCTCGGGGTCGGTCGAGATTGACCACAGGACCGACATCTTTTCCCTGGGGATACTGCTCTACCGATTGGTCAGCGGTGTGGTCCCCTTCGCGGGTGAGAGCTTCATGGCGGTCATCACCCGACTGCTCTCGGAGTCGCCGGAAAGCCCCCGGAAGGTACGGGGGGACAATGCCGTCTCTCCGGCCCTGGATCGAGCCATTCTCCGGGCGCTCGCCCGCAGTCCCGAGGATCGATTCCCGACCATGGACGCGATGCTCGAGGCGCTGCGTCTGGCCTCGACGGACGAGCTGGCCATTGCACCGACCGCTCACCACGATGTTGTGGACGGCGGCGCGAGCGCGGCAGCGCCCGTACCTCAGTCGATGGGCGCGGAGCCCAGTCCCGAAGATCCGCAGCAGGACCCGACCCTGATGCCGACGGTGGTCGCTTCCGGGGACGACCCGCCAAGGCCGGCACCTCCGCCCTCGGCGGTGGAGCCACCCTCCAGTCTCGGCGTCTGGCAAGAGCCCGATCCTCCCACCGCCGAGAGGGTGCGGCGTGCCGGCGCAGAGCTGGCCGACAGCGTCGGGGACCTCTGGGTCGAGGAGCACACGGCCCAGCGCGTGATTCGGCGCTCCGCAGCAGTGCGCTCCCGGCGTCGCTCCATAGCCTTGGCGCTGAGCTTGGCGGTGCTAGGGATCTCGGCGGGTGTGTTCGCGGCCGTGTGGTATCAGTCACAGGCGCCAGAGAGCGGCTCAGGCGCTGGCGTGCCCACCCCGGGCATCTCCATGACGCCGACGATGACCACGGAACACACGATGCAGGTAAAGTCGCGGCAGTCCGCCGCGCCGGTGATGACCAAGCCGGCCGTCGACACCGTCGCGATCACCTTGCTGTCGGTCCCGCCGGGCGCTGCCATCATCGACGAAAATCGGGTAATCGGGTACACGCCGTTGACCCTGCGTCGGCCCATGGCGCGGGCAGAGCGCAAATTCCGCATTTTCAAGCAGGGCTTCCGCGCGGAAGTCCGTGCGGTGGATCAACGACGGGACACCACGACAACGGTGCGCCTGACGCCGCTCCGACGAGCCCCTCCGCCCAGGAGGGTCATCATCGTGTCCGCTCGTCAGAGGCAACCCCCGCCCATGCGCAGGGTCGTGATGCGCCCGCGACCTCGGAATTCGCTCGGAGATTTGAAGGATCCCTTCGCCCCAATGACACGGTAGGTTTTGACTGAGAGGACAGATCCGCATATTGTTCAAAATGTTCGAGTTTGATTATGGCGAATGAGCGTGACAAAGGGTCGGCAAAGCCGCAGCACACCGTGCTGGGTGCGTCGGGTGCGTTGGGTTCTGGAAAACCTCCGTCCCTCGGCACGGGTGTCGCGGACACCTTCGTCTCCACCGGGAAGCCGGCGACCGGGCCTCCGGAGGCGCGGCCGCCCTCGGTGACCGGACCACCCCAAGCCAGGCCGCCCTCGGTGCCGCCCGAGGCACGGCCGCCCTCAACGCCACCGATAGCGCGTCCGCCAGTCGCGGCGCCGGTAACGAGTCCGCCGCCAGCCGCACCGCCCCCCGGGACCGTGCTGCCGGCCATGGGGTCCGTACCACCCACGGCGCGACCGCCGCAGACTGCGCCGGAGATCGGCGCCGAGCGCGGTGGAGGGGGATTCGGCGGACTGCCCGACCTGCCCGAATCCAACCCGGAAAAGCTCATCGGAGAGGTGCTCGCCGATCGCTACCGCATCCTCAAGCTGCTGGGGCAGGGCGGGATGGGCGTCGTCTACCTCGCGGAGCACGTCGTCATCGAGAAAAAGGTCGCGCTGAAGGTGCTCAACGAGGAGCTCTCCCACAGCCGCGACGTGATCCAGCGATTCATCGGCGAGGCCAAGGCCGCGAGCCGCATCGGACACGAGAACATCATCGACATCACGGACTTCGGCACGACCGCCCAAGGCGGGGTGTTCTTCGTGATGGAGCACCTGGACGGCGGCGACCTCGGTGACAGGCTGGAGTCGGTCGGGAGGTTTCACTGGACAGACTGTCGCGACGCGGGGATCCAGATCTGTCGCGGGCTGGCGGCGGCCCACGCCAAGGGAATCATTCACCGGGATCTCAAGCCAGAGAACGTATTTCTGATCAACCACGCGGGGCGCGCGGACTTCGTGAAGATCCTCGACTTCGGCATCGCCAAGTTCACGGGTCTCGACGGCGGAGAGCCGAAGAAGACCAAGACCGGCATGATCTTCGGCACGCCCGACTACATGTCGCCTGAGCAGGCCGAGGGCCGCAAGGCCGATCATCGCGTCGACATCTATGCGCTGGGCATCATCCTGTACCAGCTCGTGACCGGCCGGCTGCCCTTCATCGCGGAAACATTCATGGGGGTGCTGCACCAGCATATGGCCAAGGATCCCGAGCCGCCGTCTTCGCTGGAGCCATCCATCCCGCCGGACTTCGAAGCGATCATCCTGCGTGCCATGGCCAAGGATCCGGCGAATCGATTCCAGTCCATGAATGAGTTCGCCGAAGCGCTCGGGGCGTGCTCCGGCTCCACCGAGGCCGCCGTGAGCGCGCTGAAATCCGCCGCAGTCCAGCCCGCGACCGGCGGCGCGGCGCCCGACCCCAAGGTGGCGTCCATTCCGCCGCTGAAATCTCAGTCCAACGTTGTCACGAGCAAGGTCGCAGCCCTCAGCGATGAGCTGTCGCTCCCTACGAACCAGTCCGCCGTAGAGCTGACCTCCTCACCCTTGGCGCCCCCCCCCGCGCCCAAGAAAAGCCCCGCGGTCATGATCCTGGTCACCCTCGCAGTCGCCCTCGGACTCGGCGTCGGGGCGTTCTTCATGCTGAAGAAGGGTGGCAAATCGAGCGTGGCCAAGAAAACAACCGCCGAAGCGGGGATGCAGACTGCGCCCCCGGTGATGGCCGCCCCGGATGCCTCCGCTCCCAGGGCTACCATGTCGGCGCCCCCCCCCTTCGTGCCTCCCGCAAAGGTCCTGCTGACCATTGCCACCGAACCCGAGAAGGCAAAGCTCTACCTGGACGGCAAGTTCATCGGGTTCAGCAACCTCGAGAACTACGCAATCCCCTACGGCACCAAGGAGCGCGTGCTGCAGATCAAGAGGAAGCGCTACATGACCGTCGAGATCAAGTTCGTCCCTACCGCAAACCAATCTTGGGAACGCACCCTCAGCCGCGGCAAGGGCACGACGCATGTTCAAGCGATGAAGCCGGTGATGGAACCCCCCATGCGGCGCATCGTCATCATGGCGGTGATGAAGCCCGTGATGACCCCCATGGTGCACATGGATCTGAAGGACCCCTTCGCGACGATGAAGTAGGGCTCTCAGCTCCTCGCGAGTTCGACCTTGACCTCTTTGTCGCCGAAGCTCTTGCCGTTGGTGCGGTCCACGAGACCCTCGGAGGCCGCCTTGTTGATGCCCACGAAGGTGAACTTGTCGCGGATTTGGATCTTGTTGACGTCACGTCCTTCGATTTCGCCGTTGGACGTCAGGAACTGGATGACCGCGGCGGGAGAAACGCCGTCTTCGCGACCGACATTCATGTAGATCTTGATCTCGTCGCGGGGGCTGCGATCCTCTTGACTGGGAGCGCCCGAGTCGCGCCGGGGGCCGCGATCCCGTCCACCATCCCCGTCTCTCCGCGGGCCTCCGCGACCGGTGTCGCGCCGGGGGCCGCGATCCCGACCGCCGGAATCGCCCCGCCGCGGACCTCCGCGACCGGTGTCGCGCCGGGGGCCGCGATCGTCGTCCCGCCGAGGGCTGCTCTCCCTTCGCGGGTAGTCCTCCCGGGGCGATTCCGACCGCGGCAACGGTTTCCGCATCGGTTTGCCGAACCGCTCCTGGAGCAGGTGCGCCACGATCTCTTCGGCCCGTAGGCTGCTCCAGACGCGTTTTGCCAGCGACAGGTACTCCGGATCCAGCACCTCGTCCAGCTCCCGAATATTGGTTTCCAGAGCGGTGAGGCGCTCGCCTTCCTTTCGGGCCGCCAGCTCGGCCGTGGTGGGAAGGTGACGCTCCTCGGGTACGATGTCGTGCGTGAGCTTCATGTAGTAGAAATCTCCCAGCTCCTGCGGCGAGATCAGGGACAGCGCGATTCCCGACTTCCCGGCGCGCCCGGTGCGTCCGGTGCGATGGATGTAGATGTCAGCATTGTCCGGGAACTTGTAGTTGATGACATGGGACAGCGCGGTGATGTCGATGCCGCGGGCGGCCACATCCGTGGCCACGAGGTACTGCACCTTCTTTTCCTTCATCCGGTTCATGGACCGCTCTCGATCCGCCTGGGAGAAGTCGGAGGAGATGGCTTCCGCACTCAAACCGTTCTGCTTCAGGTAGTTCGCGACATTCGCGGTGTCCTCGCGGGTGTTGCAGAACACGAGGGCCGACTCGGGGGACTCCGCCTCGAGGACCCGCATCAGATCCCGCGGACGCGCCAAACCGGACACCATGTAGTAGGCGTGTGTGATCTCTTTCACCCCGACGAAGTCCGCGCTCAGCATGAGGCGAACCGGCTCGTCCAGGTACTTGTTGGACAGTCGCTGCACGTCGTCCGGGATCGTGGCGGAGAACAGCAGCGTCTGATCCCGGGCCGGCAGCCGTTCAATGATCGAAGACAGCTCCTCGTAGAATCCCATGGACAGCATCTCATCGCACTCGTCGAGAACCAGCACCGAGATGTCGTCCACCTTCATGGTCCGGCGCCGGATGTGATCGAGCACACGACCCGGCGTACCGCACACGAGCTGAGCGCCCGCCTCCAGCTTGCTGATCTGGGGTCCCAGCGCGGCGCCGCCGTAGAGGGCGCACACCTGGATCCCGGTGCCCTGGGCGATCCGTTCCAGCTCGTTGGCCACCTGCAGGGCGAGCTCGCGGGTCGGACAGAGCGCCAGCATCTGCGGCACCGGCTTCGCGCCCCGTTCGGTCACCAGCTGCACGATGGGGATCCCGAAGGCGGCGGTCTTTCCGCTCCCCGTGCGAGACTGCACCGTCATGTCGATCCCGTTCAGAACGTGGTGGTAGCACTCAGTCTGAACCTCCATGGGCTGCTCGTACCCGTGCTTTCGCAGGAGGGCGATGCGTTCCTCGGGAAGGCCGAGATCCTCCCAGGTCGTGGGTTCCGGCTCTGGCTCCTCGGTGTCTCGATCCCCGGGCTCGTCCCCGGTTCCAGCCGGCGGCTCTTCCTGCTCGGCCGTGGCGTCCGGGTAGACGACGGTATCGTCGTCGCAGTCATCCTTCGACGGCTCCTCGGAATCGAGGTTCGCCAGCTCGTCGCCGGTTCGATCGTCGTTGTCGTCGTGCTCGTCCCGACCCTCGCCATTGGAGGGATTGTCGTTGTCGGACAGCATTGGGGCTCCTTTCAGATGGGGCAGGTGGGCTTGGGTTTTCTGCGAATTCCCCACTTGCGCAGGCGCGCCGGAATCACGTTCTTCCACTTGTTCATCAGCCGGCGGCGGTTCTTCAGCGTTCCAAATGTCTTGGTCAGTCGTCTTCGGATTTTGTCGACCAGGGGCGCGGGGCCGCTGGTGTGTCGGTGAAGCTGCCGCGTCAGCATCCGACGCAGCTCATCCATCTCGAGATGAATCTTGCGGAGGTTGCGCAACGCTTCGCTTCGGGCAACGACACGGCTGTCGCTCAGGCGGCAGCGCGACCATACCTCGTATCGTCGGTATCGCCAGACCCCAACTTCCTCCGAGCGGACATTGCCGCCCGTGTAGACGACGCTCCAGGGGTTCGTGTCCCAGCCGTAGATGGAGCTCCACTCTGCCTTGAGAGAGGATTGCTCACATCGCGTCCGCGCCGGGAGGCTGCCGTAGTCCTTCACCATGACGTTGAACAGCGTCAACGTATCGAGGTAGCAGTGGAAAATTTCGACCGGGTTGTCCGCCTTTCGGGAGATTCGCTCCTTGCCGAGGAGCGGCCCCCGCTCCCAGAGCAGGTGCAGCGCCACCGATGACAGCAACCACAGTCCAAACACCACTACTCCGCCATAAAACACAATACTTACTACGAGCAGCCGTCGGCTTCGCTCGCGTTTTGCGATGGGTGTGCTATCTGAAGCGGAATCCACAGGCAACCTGGTCAGATCAAAAACGATCCCCTTTACCGCGGAACGAACCGGGAGTCAACCGGGATAGGTTCGGGGTAGGGGTTGTCCATGAGGCAAGGACCCGGTGTAAGGAAAGGAGGAGGCCAGGGAGTGGCAGGGGCCCGAAGAGAAATCGGTCATCCCGCGAAGACCCTGTTTACCGGTTGCGCGGCGGTGCGGTGAGCCCTATGCTGGACCGCGGTGAACACTGACCCTGTAAGGAGCTACCATGCGGAAACATTGCGTTCTCTCTTCTTTTTGTGTCGCGGCCATTCTCGCCGCGGTTGCGATGAATGGGTGCGGCGACGACGGAAACGAGGCCGACGCGCAGCTCATCGGCGCGCAGTGCACGGCGGTCGCGGACTGCGACGACGACGATGACTCCACCGATCCCCTCGAGTGCCTCACCGAATTCGGCGGAGGATACTGCGGTCGGGAAGGCTGCACTGCCTCTTCCGACTGTCCCGAGGGCTCGGTCTGTGTGGGATACGCAGGCGGTTTTTACTGTTTTCGCGTGTGCATAGACAAGCCGGACTGCAATGCCAACCGGGACGCGATTAACGAGTCCAATTGCTCCTCCAACGTCAGCTCCGTCGACACTGATGACAAGGTCTGTGTGCCGCCGTCCTCAGGCATCTAACCATCTATATTTAAACATATATCCGGGATTCGAATCAATTCATGAACGCGTCGTAGGGGTCGGCGCGACCACGCTTGATGTAGCGTCTGCGGGCCGGAGCCGGGGCGGTGCGCGCGAAGTGCAGCCTGGAGCGGGCCTTCTTCAGCGAGTCGATCATGCGTCGCACGCGATTGCTGGGAAAGCGGCGGTACTGGGTTTCGAGCCTTCGGACGGCCTTGTCGAGGGTGCCCTGGGCCCGGTCGTAGGAGCCGCGACTGAACATGGTCGTCGCGCGGCTGAGATGGGAGGCGCCCTCCACCTCGGCCACCCGCGCCGCCACCTCGGCGCGCACCGAGCGGGCCACCGCATTCGCGGAGTCCGACGTGTCCATGACCAACGACTTGGTGAGGGACGTGACGGCACCGCCCTGATTCACGTCCCGGAACTGCAGCTGGAAGCTCCCCACCTGCAGCTTCTCATGGGCCGTGGAGGGGATGTTCAGGCTCACGACGATGTTGCGGGTCTGACCTGCCCGGAGTGCGCCCACCCGGATGGACGTCCCACCCGCCACCGCGGTTGTGGCGTAGCCGTAGACCTGCCGAACCGTGACGCCTTGGGCCAGCTCGAGCCGCACGGTGATGTGCCTGGCCACCGCCGTGGAGAGGCCCGCGAGCTCCTGCTGCAGCACCGCGGGGATCTGGTCGTCTCGCTCGACAAAGTGGTAGCGGCCGCCCCCTTGAGTCGCCAGGGCGATCATGAGGATGTCGTTGAAGTCGACGCCCACGCCCAGGGTGGAGAGGCTAATTCCCTTGTGGAACGAGCGGGCGGCCCCATCGGACAGCACACTCGGCCGAGTCTCTCCGACGTTGGCGCGGCCGTCGGACAGCAGCAGGACGTGCGCGAGCACGTTCTCCCTGCGCTCGGCGCGTTCGAGGAGCCGAAGGGCACGCGACAGGGCGGGGCCAAGGGCCGTGGACCCGGAGGCCTCCATTCGCAGAATCTCCTGCCTCAGCAGCGCCCGTCCGTCGTCGTCCACGGCGCGCCGCACAAGATGGGTCTTCACCGCTCCCGCGTAGCTGATGAGCGTGACATGGTCCTCGGGACGCATGGTCTTGAGCATCGCCAGCGCGGACTGCTTCACCTTCAGGATCTTCTGTCCAGCCATGGAGCCGGAGCGGTCGATGACCAGCGCCAAATCCACGGGCGGTCGTTTCTGGGTCGCCGCGGCGCTCACCCCTTCCAGCCTCAGGATCATGTTGAGCACGTCCGCTGATCGACGGAGCACGAGCTCGGTTTCGGGCATCAGGGTCATCCTGACGGAGCCGGAATCAGGGCGGGCGCCTGATGTCGCAGCCGCCGCCGAAGACTTCCCGGCGGGGCAGGGCGAGGCCGCCTTGGGGCCCACGACCGCGCCGGGCTTCGTGGTCGCCGGAGTCTGTGCGCAAGGCGTCGGTAGGCGCAGCGCCGGCTCGGACGTCAGCACCGGGCCGGGCACGGCCGGTGGCGAAGATTCGGTGACGGCTACGCTGTGCGGAACGGGTTTACACGACAGGAAGGCCACCGCCAGGACACACGGCAGCCACAGGCACCTCGGGCGACTCATACTCCACCTCCTGGGAGCGACGCTCCCGGACACGACTGCCTGCACTGACGAGAATCTGAACATCGTAGCATAGGTCCAGCGCCTGTACACAGGACAGACTCCTGGAGTACGGCCGAGACTGCCGCCGGGTCTAATTTTCTTGGCTCGCCGAAGGACAGGACCGCTGGGCCGAGACCTCAGGAACGGGGAACGATCAGGCGCACCAGGCCGCCCGAGTTGGTGGTCGCCTCGCCGAGCAGGATGGGGGGGAAGCCGCACGGCCCCGCGTCCGGGAAGGAGCAGTCGTCGTCAAACATGTAGACCGACACCTTGACGCCCTCGAGCAGCGTGCCGCTGGTGTTGGTGGAGCGGATCCGGGCCTCCAGCACGGCGGCGTCCGGAATGGCGATGACACCTGCATTCCACACGGTTTCGTCGTCCAGCAGCTCCACCTTGCGGCCCACGTTAATGGCCCATCGAGGCAAGGGAACTCCGGTCGGCGGCAGGAGCTCGATGGCGTAGAAGCCCGGGTCGAGCAGCAGGTTGAATCGACCGTCCTGTGCGGTATCGGTGCCCAAGAGCTGTCCGACAAAGGCCTCCACGTCGCCCGCGCGCCGGGCCTGGACCCGGATGGCCTCCAGCGTAGGGCTGTTGCCCTGCACAGAGCCCACGAAGGGCACCCGCCGGGTGAGCTCGATGCTCTCGCCCACACCGCCGAGGGGGCCGACCTCGAACTCCTCCCGGACCTCGGACGCGAACTCGCAGCTCGGCGGAGTGATGACGGTCACCTTGTACACGCGATTCTCGCTGGTGTCCCCGGGGATGAGGTCCACTGTGACTTTGCCCGAGGCGTCAACCGAAGCCGTGGCCGTGAACACGCCGGTCACACCTCCGGGCTGCCCCACCTCGGTTTCGAAGGTGAGCGTGCCCTCGATGCCCTCGGCCAGGTGCCCCGACGACTCGAGCCCGGTGATCTTGAATTGGTACGTCTGCGGCATGGGAAAGGCGGGCAGCATGAACTCGCCGAGGTCTTCGGGCGTGTCGACGCTGTTGCCGTCGTGGTTGCAGCACTCCACCTGGTTGTGGGTCACCTGCGGCACGTTCTGGTTGGTCTCGCTGGGACTGAAGGTGAGCTTGTAGGTCCGGAGCCCGCGCGGAACCGCGAGCCGGAAGGAACCCGTTTCGTCGGTTTCGTCCACGGTGGAGACGAAGATCCCGTTCCCCTCGTCCACGGCGCGGACCTTGACCCCGAACACGGGCGCACCGACCGCGTCCACGACGACCCCGGTGAGGTAGTCGGTGTTGTCGGCCTCGCCGAACACGAACGTCATGGGGGTATCCGCCTCGATCTCGAAGTCCATGGTGGTCGGATGGTACACCTGGTCAAAAGGCGACAGAGGAGTGGCACGGAGTGTGTGCCTGACGCCCTTGGGCAGCATCATGGTGAACGAGGTGGCCTCCTCGGTGGGCTCCGGCCGGTACATGATCCCCAGGGCGTCGACGCTCTTGCTCAGCACGACCTTGGGCCGGCCCGGCAGTCTCGAATCCCGGGTCGCCGTGATCGTGGCCTGCAGGGGAATGTCGGGATTGTCCGTGACCATGACCATCACCGAACCGGTCAGGCGGACGGCCTCCTGGTACCCGATGGACACCACGCCGTCGGAGCCGTAATCGACCTCCCACGGGGGGACCTCTGTCTGCGTGAGCTTCATGCCGCCCTGGGTTCCCTGTACCGGAGGGGTCAGCTCGAAGCCGAGGGCCACTCCGCCGGTGGCCCGGGGCATACAGACCAGGTAGGCCGAGCAGAGCTCTTCCGAGCTCTCACAGTCCTCATCCACCTGGCAGCTCTTCAGGACGGGGTTCTGGTTCTGGGCGCCCGTGGAAGGCCCACCGCAGCCCGTTTGGGAGGCCACGATGAGCCCGACACAGCCGGCGAACGCCAGCGCATAGAGCAGTCTGACCGCGAATCGTTTCAGCTTTCCATCATTCATAACTCAGGCTCAATCTATTGCAAACTATTGCTAAAAACGGTCAAATGAACCACCTAGAGCGTACATAGAATCATCACCGCGTAGCTATCCACGAACGCGCTTTCGCGAGGAATACAGGGATTGTTGTTCGGATGGCCGGCGGGCGGCGCCTGAAAACCGCTGCCATCCGTCACGCAGACCAGGATGAACGGCTCTTCGCCGGCCGAGCCCAGTTGGCAAGGCGTCCAGGTCAGCGTGAAGTCCTTCTTGCGGACCGTGGGACCGACCCCCATGTCTGAGGCGTCCGCCGGGGGCAGCGTGTCGCTGGGGCGGACGAAGATGTCCTCGGCCATTACCCGATACTCGCCCCCCAGGTCAGGTGACCAGGCGCGGTCGAGACCCATGACCGCTTTGACCTCGAGCACGTCGGACAAGTTCGGTTCGTCCACGACCACTGTGAATGTCGGCTTCTCGTCCTCCGTCACCTGCAGCTGCCCCACGTAGGGGTGCGTCCAGTCCGGCAGCACGGTCGGAGGCATGGGGGTTTCCTCAGGCTCCAGCGGGTACTGCACGGGCACAGGGCATCCAACGGTGGCGACAGCGAGCATCAGTGCTCCTACCAATGTCATCAGGCTTCTCACAACCAGGCGCTTCCTCGTTGCGGAGACTGCTGGGTCATCTGTAAGCAAGATGTGATCCATGATGATTAATTATGACGCAATCATTCGGAAAATCCAGTTTGCCGTTTCGACGCGACCCGATGCGTCATCGTAAGCCCTGACACGTTTGTCCACTGGGCTGAAAAGTTTTCATAGTTTTCTGAGGCCGGCGTGCCCGAACCGCGCTCACGGACAGGGGCAGCTCAATCCTTGGTCGCCAGCTCCTCCTCCTTCTCCAGGTGACGGAATATCGTTCGTGGATCAACACCCAGATCCCGTGCGGTCTTGGTCCGGTTGCCGTTGTTCCGCGCGAGCACCTCGTTGATGTAGCGGCGCTGGAAATCCTCCTTCGCCAGGGACAGAGGGAGCACGGAATCGATCGCGTCCGCCGTGAGGCCGAGGTCCTCGGGTCCGAGCAGCACCTTGTCGCTCAGGATCACCGCCTTCTTGATGTGGTTCTCCATCTGCCGAATGTTCCCCTGCCAGTCGAACTTCTTCATGGCGATGGCCGCGTTGGGGGAAAACCCTCGGGGGGATGAATCGTATTCCTGGACGTACTTGCCCAGCAGGTACTTGGCGATGAGCACCACGTCCTCGCCGCGATCCCGCAGCGGCGGCAGGTGGATGTTCACCACGTTGAGGCGGTAGTACAGGTCCTCGCGGAAGCGTCCGCCCTTGATCTCCTCTTCGAGCACGCGGTTGGTGGCCGTGATGATGCGGATGTCCACCTGCTCCGGCTTGTTTCCACCCACTTTGATCACCGTACGCTCCTGCAGCGCGCGGAGAATCTTGACCTGCAGCTGCAGCGGCATCTCCCCGATCTCGTCGAGGAACAGGGTGCCGCCTCCGGCCGACTGGAACCGCCCTTCCTTGGTGGCCACGGCGCCGGTGAAGGACCCCTTGACGTGGCCGAACAGCTCCGACTCCAGCAGGTTCTCCGGGATGGCGCCGCAGTTGATGGTGATGAAGGGGCCGCTGGCACGGTTGGAGCGCCGGTGGATCTCCCGGGCGATGAGCTCCTTGCCCGTGCCGGTTTCGCCCGTGATGAGCACCGACACGTCAGTGCCCGCGATCTTCCGAATGCGCCGGTAGATGTCCTGCATTGCCTCGCAGGAGCCGATGATGTCGCCGAAGGTGATCTTTTCGATCCGCTCTGTGAGGCTCTCGTTGTCCATGCGCAGCTCGCTCACCAGCAGCGCGTTCCGAATGAGCAGGCTGGCCTGGGCCGAGAACACGGTGAGTACGTTCAGGTTCCCGTCGTCGAACAGATCGATCACGTTGTCGTTGCCCACGTAGATCAGGCCGAGCAGGTTGCCGCGCTCGAGCAGGGGCACGCACATTACCGAGCTCAGCTTCAGGTTCATCACGCTCTTGGAGCTGGAAAATTCGTCGTCGTTGAAGGCGTCCGAGACGATGAGTGGCTTCCGCGCCTCGATCACTTTGGCCACGATGGAGTCTGAGAACTGATCCACCGCGTTCAAGATGTTCTCCTTCTTGAGGTTCCGGGCCACTTTGACGCTTAGATTCTCGCCCTCGGTGAGGATCAGGAATCCCTTGTCGGCGCTCGTAATCTCGATCACCGTGTCCATGAGGGTTTCGAGCAGGTTCTCCAGCTTGTAGTCCCGCAGAAGCCGCTCGCTGAACTCGTGCAGCTTCTTGTAACCCGACACGTCCGCCACGGTGGCGGCCGCCTCTTCCTCGACCACGGCCGCCTCGTCGAAGAGACTGAACACCAGCTCGTAGGCGCCGACTCGCACCTTGTCGCCATGCTCCAGCCGGGCCTTCTTTTTCTTGCGACCATTGATGTGCAACGGATTCTGCCTGGTAGTGGCTTGAACCACGTAGGCCTTGCCGTCGAAGTGCATGTGCGCGTGGGTTTCCCCGATGAGGGGATCCTCGAGCACCACGTCGTTCTCGTCGGCCTTGCCGATCGTCGTGATCTTCTTGAACAGGTGGTACACCTTCGGCTTCTGCCCAGGTGCCTCAATTCTCAACGAAGGCATTCAGCTCCCTCTCTGGTGCTCGAGCGCGTGCTCGATCCTCTCATTTCTTCTTCCCCATCGTCAAAACCGCCCCGTTACGCCCAATGTCAGCGCGTCCTTGCTCACCGATGGGCTCAGACCCACGTTGGACCCGCCAATGGGGATCAGTTGGCGCTGCTTTACCACCGACGACTTCTTGTAGTTGGCGATGGCGTCGATGACCCCCCATACCACGAGGGACCAGAAGAGCGCTCCCGAGGCGATGGTGAGCTTCTGGATATCGGCCGCCCGGGATTGGGAGTCCGAGTCCCGGCGCACGGTCCGGTCAGGTCCGTTCCGGACGTAGGACGTCTCCCCGATGATCAGCGC
Source organism: bacterium (assembly GCA_043825095.1). Taxonomy (GTDB): domain Bacteria; phylum Myxococcota_A; class Polyangia; order HGW-17; family JAJRWW01; genus JBDRSE01. The sequence goes on along the minus strand of JBDRSE010000102.1, from coordinate 19,168 downwards.
GGTGATGTTCATGAGCAGCATTGCGCCCTGACCCACCGCGAACAGCGTTCCCTTGAGCGGCTGTCCGTTCTGGAACTGCCCCGCGCCAAAGGGGACGAAGTTCCAGAAGAAGTACCGCTTAACGACCTTCTCCGTCACGACGAGCTTGGTCGTGCATTTGGAGCGATACGCGCTGAATTGCGTCATGACCAGCCCGTTCTTCTTCCGGCAGTGCTCGAGCTCCGCCTCGAGCGCCTTCAGCGGCGACGAGGCCGCCTTGAGCTTCGTGACCACCGCGGCGAAGAACTTGAGCACGTGGTCCGGGTGCTGGAGCTTCTTCAGACGAAACCTCGGACGCAGCCCCAGCAGAGCGCCGTACTGCCGTTCCGCCTGTTTTTCGAGCCGCACCCGTGCCGGTGCCGACTTGGCAAGCACCGACAGCCAGTAGTAGGAGATGCCCAGCAGCTTGTACGCCTCCACCTCCTCGGCTTCCGTGGTGAACTTGCTGCGCGGGTAGAGGCTCTTGCCCAGCAGGTCCACGACCTGTTGATAGCTCCGGCTATCGTAGGCGGCGCGCGCCTGTGTGAGTGCACCTCCGGCGGGCTGAGCGGCCAGTTTCGCCGCCGCACCCCAGAGGAACGCCAACGCAACGGCCAGAGCCAGCAGGCCCCGGCCGAGCGAGCTTCGGGCTACTTCAGTCATCCAAGCCTAGGCAGCTCTACTCAGCAGTCAGCACCCCAGTGGCACTGACCATGCCATCATGGAGGTCTTTGACTCGTAACCACGAAGATATACTCTATTTTGCGCGCAGAGGCTACTGCTGTTAGTTCTTGGTAAGGTCTACTTTTATGTTCTCGAGGGTGCCGGGAACCAGCCTCACGAATCTCTTCTGGTAGCGGTAGCCCAGCTGCCAGATCCGCAGCTCTACCGTGCGGTCCGGAGTTTTGGGCTCATCCGACGAAGTGAAGGGGATTGAGATGGACTTTGTGTTAATCCTCCGATGCTTGAACCGCTCCGCAAGCGCTCGAGGGGATTCGATTCTCCAGAGGGCGCCGGGGGGGGAACCGGTCACCCGAAGCCGCCCCGGACGCCAGCGGCGCAGCGAGTTCCCGATGGTGCCGCCGGTCGACTGTTTTCCGACCGTGACGCGGATGTCCTGGAAGTGGTTTTTCGCGTCCCGCAAAACGACAAGGTGCTCCCCCGGTCCGACCGTCAGTGTGAGCGGCAGTCCGGGGACTGGGCTCACCTGCTTGCCGTCCAGCAGGGCGATGAACGTGGCCGGGCGGACAGCGAGCCGGAACACGCGCTCTTTCGGAACGACGACTCGACGCATCCCGTTTGGCTTGGGAAGCATGCCGTGCTTCATGACGGCGGCGTCGGGAATGACGTGGACAGCACCGCCGTCGTCCAATGGGGCCCACGACATACCGGCGCTCGCGTCTGGATCTTTTCCCGCGCCGATTCGAATCCGACCGCCCCCTGCGTCCCAACCCCCTCGATCGGCCACCGGCGCCATGCCCGCGCCGAAAGGGTTGTCATCCGGGCCGCGCAGCTTGCGCATCCCCCAGGCGACGGCCACCGCCGCGGCGGCGATGAGCCCGAGAAGCACCACCAGCTTGGCCAGGGATTTGAATCCGCGTCGCCGGTTGAGCCGGCTGAGGAGGGCCTTGACCTCACTGTTGTGCGGGTCGAAGGAAAGCACCCGGTTCAGCAGTGAGAAGGCCTTAGCGTGGTTCCCACGGCGCATCTCCGATTGACCGCTGTCCACGAGATTAGCGATGAGTACGAGCTCGAAATCCCGCTGGTATTGGTCCGGCTCCTTAAAGTAATCCTTTAGCTCCTCTCCAGCGTCTTCGACCTCCTGCTCCGCTAGGTACTCTTCGAGTGCGGTCTGCATCTCCTCGATGGATCCGTATCGGTACTCTGGATTGCGCTCCATGGCCCGGTCGATGATGCGGGAGAGCGCGTCTCCGACCTTCGGATTCGCGATAATGGGTCGGATACAGTCCACCTCGGCGATCCGCTTGAGCACCTCGTGCGGATTCTTGCCCTTGAATGGCAGCTCGCCCACGGTGAGCGCGTACAGCAGGATCCCGACGCTGAAGACATCGGTGCGGAAATCGAGGCGGTCCCCGGTGACCATCTCCGGTGCCATGAACGCCGGGGAGCCGAGGAGCTGCCCCGTGACGGTCAGCTTCTGGGTGTCCACCATGGCGGCGATCCCGAAATCCGTGAGCTTGATGACCCCGTCGTCGCGGATCATGATGTTCTCGGGCTTGATGTCCCGGTGGATGATGCCAGTGGCGTGGGCGTGCACCAGCGCGTTGCACACCTCCACGGTGATCATCGCCCCAAGCTCCGGCACGTCGAGCTTGTGGCTGTCGAGGTGCTCCTTGAGCGTGGGCCCATGGATGAACTCCATCACGATGAAGTTCTGCTCGCTCTCCTTGCCCGAGTAGTCAAAGATCTCGAGGATGTTACGGTGCCTGAGACGGGCGACCGCGTGGGCCTCCCGCTGGAACCGCTCCCGCGACTCCTCCCGGGAGGCGAGGTGCGCGTGGAGGACCTTGACCGCGACCTCGCGGTTCAGGCTCGTGTCCAGTGCCCGGTAGACGGTCGCCATACCGCCCTGGCCGATCTCTTCGAGGATCTTGTACTTGGAAAGAACCTCACCGACCATAGGGTTTGGCAAAGCCATGCTTGGACGGAGACCTCAAGGCATTATTGTGGCGCTGCGCCGCGCCAGCGCGCAATCATAGGGGGTGGGGTTCGGTGTAAGCAAGCGAAAAGATGACTTGAAAAAACGAGGTCTGCGCTGTAGAGGTTCCTCTTGATGAGGCACAGGAAACCATGACCCAGGGCGGGGCCCGAGACATCGTCGAGCTGCTCGTCAGGCGCGCCAACCGGTTCGGGCGGTGGCCCGCGATTCGGTTTCATCCCGATGGAGGCGATGAAATTGAGCTGAGCTGGGCCGATTGGCTGGAACACGCTCGCGCCCTGGCCAATGCCCTCCGCGCCCATGGTGTCCGCTCTGGGCATCGAGTCGCCATCTTCGCCCGGAACTGCCCGGAGTGGCTCCTCGCCGACCTTGGGGTGCTCATGTGCGGGGCCGTCTGCGCACCCATCAGCCGCACGGCGCCCGCGGCCGCCCGGGCCCGGATGCTGGTCGAGCTCCAGCCCCAAGTCGTCTTCGTGGGCACCATGAAGGACCTGCACCGCCTTCGGGTGAACTTCGCCGGCATCGCGGCCAACACCCAGATCGTGCTGTTTCATCCCCCTGCCCAGGAGCTCGACGTCCACGAGGACTGGGGCGCCGTGGGCAAACCAGCCCGGTTCGACGATCTGCTCGTCCGGGGGAGAGCCATCCTGGAACGGGGTGACGGCCTGCGCCCGGAGCACAGCGGAGTGGACCCCGACGCTCCGGCGACCATCGTGTATTCCGCCGGACGGAGCGGCCCGGCCCGGGGCGCCGTCCTGACGCACCGGGCCCTGTTGTCGAAGCTCATGGCGCTTCGGGAAATCACCGTGCTGCCGCGCAGCGCGACGCAGCTGCTGGTGCTCCCGCTGGCCGGCATCTTCGGTCGACTGATGGCCTGGGCGGCCATTGACCAGGGAGCCACGACCTACCTGTGGAATCGGACGCGCGGACTGCAAAGCGAGCTGATCGCCGCCCGGCCCCACTTCATCGCCGGTGCACCGTCCACCTTCGAGCAGCTGCGGGAGTACATTCTCACGCGGCGTGAAGGCCCCGTCGGGATGCCGGGCCGCACCACGCTCTCCCTGGTGAATCGGTTCGTCGGAAACAGCGCCAAACGCCCGCGGAAGCTGCTCCTGGGCCTGGATCGAGCGGTGGCGCGAAAGGCATTCCGCACCCGTGTGCGGCATCTGCTCGGGGGGAGGGTGCAGCATCTGGTGTGCGGCGGAGGGATGTTGGACGACTCCTTGGCCGAGCTGTTCGACTTTGCCGGACTCCCGGTGTTGACCGGATACGGCGCGAGTGAAACCGTCGCCGTCGCCACCGCCAATCGACCGGACAACTTCCGGCTGGGGAGTGTCGGGTTGCCGCTCTCGGGCGTCGAGCTCCGCCTCTCCCCCGACGGAGAGGTGCTCCTGCGCGGCGCGGGGATGTCGGCCGGGTATCTCAGGCCGCAGCCAGGGGAGGGGCACGCGAGCCGGCGTGCGCTTCACGTCGAGCCCATCGTGGACGCCGACGGCTGGTACCACACCGGAGACCTCGGACTCATCGAGGACGACTTCCTGTTCCTCACCGGGCGCAAGGAGGATATCATCAGGCTGTCGGGCGGCCGGACCATCGCGCCGGGCCTCATCGAGGGCACGCTGGCCGCTTCCGAAAGGGTCGCCTTCGCCGTCGTATGTGGCGAAGGCCGGTCACACGCCACGGCTTTGATTTGGCCGGCCGGGCAGGGCGACGGTGAGCCGGCAGGAGACCCGGAAGAAGAGCAGCGCAAGTCACTGCAGCGGTTGATCGACGCGACGAATCAAGGCCTGGAGCGGCACGAGCTGGTTCGGGCGTTCCAGGTGATGCCGGGACGGCTGTCGGTAGAGACCGGCGAGCTGTCGGCCAGCGGAGAGCCCATCCGGTCGGTCATCTACCGGCGGTACCGAGACCGGATCGAAGCGCTGTACAGCGACGGTTGAGCACCAAGCATGCCGAAAGCGTCCTATCTCCATCCTCTCGTAGACATCGAGGCCGCGCTCAGGAGCGTGATCGAGGCCACGGATGTACCGCTCCTGGCGCTGTCGAAGAGCGGTGACCTGCTGCTGCTAAACTGGCGCATGCAGGCCATCACCGGCGTGTCCCCCGGGCGAGAGCTGCAAAGCAAGTTCCTCGAGTCCGCCATGCCCGTGGAGCAACAGGGGGCGCTGCTCCTCCACGTGCGCCGGGTGCTCGATGGGCAGGCGCCGGAGTCCGAGCCGGTGGAGTGGACCTTCCGCACCAAGGAGGGCGGCGAACGGACGATCCCGTTCACGACGATCGTGCTGCGGGACTCCACCGGGGGCAGCATCGGCGCGCTGTACATCGGTCAGCGGGCGGGAAGCCGCTCGCGCGCGGTCGAGCGCGACGCCACCGGCGCCCCCTCCCTCAGGGACCAAGACGAGAACATCTCGTCGCTGGTCTTCAGCATCGACGTGGCCTCGGGGCGCATCGCCAAGATGAATCAGGCGTCCGCGTATCTGCTGGGCTACTATCCGAACGACTTCTTGGCGGATCCGAAGCTGCTGTCGGCCCGCGTCATGCCGGAGTACCACGAAGCGTTCGAGGCCTCGCTCCTCGACGCCCGGCGCGGTGTAGCTCGCTCCATCGAGGTGGGTTTCGCGCGGCGTGACAACGAGCTGATGATCCTGGCCCTGATGCTCTATCCCGGCCGAGATCGAGAGGACAATGTCGTGTCCGTGGAGGCCATCGGACGCGACATCACCGCCCGGAAAGAGGCCGAGCAACAGCTCGCACACTCCCTGGATGAGCTCCAGTCGGCCTACGACCGTCTGCAGGCGCAGCACGAGGAGCTGCAGTCTCTGGACAACCTGAAGTCGCAGGTGCTGGCAAACGTCTCCCACGAGCTGCGCACCCCCCTCGTCACCATCCGCGGCTACAACGAGCTGATGCTGCAGGAGGAGATGGGAGCACTGAACGATCGTCAGCGCAAGGGGCTCGAGATCTCGGCGAAGTCCATTCAGCGACTCCTGGCCCTGATCGAAAATCTGATCGACTTCGCGCGCCTCGAAAAAGACCGCTACCGGATGTCCCGGGACCTTGTCGACCTCGGCGCGCTGCTGTCCGAGATCGTCGCTGACTCGGCCGACACCTTGCGCCAGAAAGCGTTGACCGTGGCCCTAGACTTGGAGCCGCAGCCGGTCCTGGTCCTCGGGGATCGAACCCGACTGAAGCAGGCCCTGCGGAACCTGATCGACAACGCCGAGAAGTTCTCGGAGCCGTCGTCCACCATACGACTCGAGCTGCGTCGATCCGAGGACCGCGTCACCGTTGCCATTGCCGACAGCGGGATCGGAATTCCACCCGAGGAGAGGAGTAAAATCTTCGACACCTTCTACCAGGTGGACGGCTCCTCCACACGTCCGTACCCCGGACTGGGCATCGGACTGGCCATCGTCCGTGAAATCGTCGAGCTGCACGGCGGGCACATCGCGGTCGACAGCGAGGTCGGGCAAGGTTCGCGGTTCGTCGTGAATCTCCCGAGCCCGGAGGTCCGGCAGCAGGAGCTTGCCGAAACCGCGATCACCGGCAAGATCGAAGCCGACGACGACCACCGGATCGAGCTGCCTCCCGACCTCGGTGACGAGGATCAGATCACGGGTTCAATCGCCGACCTGGCCGGCGGGTCGACTGAGGGCGCCGACGCCTCACACCACTCGAACCGGGGCGGGGGGCCCGAAGACGAGCTTGGACAGACACAGAAATTCGTCGGCCGTGGCCGCTTGTTGCGCGACAAGCCCAAGTGATAGCCGGGTCGGTTTCACGGAACGATCTCAATTCGTTGGGGAGTGACACCATCCGAGTTGTGTGGTACCAGAATATCTGGTGGGAGACCCGTTGCCGTCCCCACGGCTTGCCTACGGGGAGTTTCGAAGGCATCGTATTTAAGGTGTGTGACAAAATCACATCCGTCGGCACCGCGCCGGGTGTACGGCCGACGAAAGACCGGAAGAGGCGCGCCGCGACGGCGGGCGGTACGTGGTGATGGGGTAAGAATAATGATTGCTCCTACAATACTCCTGGTGGACGACGATCCGCACGTTCTGGATTTCATCTCCGAGGTGCTGGAAGGGGATGGATATCAGTGCCGGAGAATGAGCTCCGGCCTACGAGTGATGGAGCTGCTTCAGGCGGAACCCATTCGTTTGGTGATTCTGGACCTCCTGATGCCGCGGGTGGACGGCTGGCAGGTTCTGGAAGCCATGAAGCAGGCCAACCTGACGGAGCGGATTCCGGTGCTCATCGTCTCGGCTGTTCCCTCGGAGACCTCCAAGAAAAAGGCCTTGGACCTGGGCGCCAGGGACTACATTCTGAAGCCTTTCTCCATCGAGAGATTCCAACAGGCGGTGCAGGGCGCGCTGGCGCCGAAGCCGAACCCGGGAGGTCCCGTCAACGGTTCCGCCGACGCCCCACATGCCCCTTGACAGCACCGCACGCGGCGACATATCAACACCCTAGTCTAGGCACGTAGCTCAGTGGGAGAGCACTACCTTGACACGGTAGGGGTCGGCGGTTCAATACCGCCCGTGCCTATTGTCCCCTTCTGTTTCGACGCGTCGCAGAAGGGGACACTTTGATCTTGGGAGGTCCAGTGCCGTCCGAACAAGGAGCGTCGGCATCGCCCGACGACAAGCTGAGCCAGCTGGCGACCCTTCGCCACTCCACTTCCCATGTGATGGCCGACGCCGTGACCCGCCTGTTTCCGGAGGCGCGAGTCGCCATCGGTCCGTCCACGGCCAATGGCTTCTACTACGACTTCGACGTTCCCGCGCCATTCAGCGACGACGACCTCGAGCGCATCGAGGAGAAGATGCGCGAGATCATCGCCGAAGACCTCGAGTTCGAGCGCGCTGAAATCGACCGCGACGCTGCCGTCGCGCTGTTCGGCAATCGAGGGGAACGGTTCAAAGTCGAGCTCGCTGAGTCGATCCCGGAGGGCGAGACGATCACGCTCTATCGGCACGGCGACTTCACGGATCTCTGCCGCGGCCCGCACCTCGAGCGAACGGGACAGATCAAGGCCTTCAAGCTCACGAGCGTCGCTGGCGCCTACTGGCGCGGAAACGAGCGCAACCCGATGCTCCAACGCATCTACGGCACTGCGTTCCCGACCGACAAGGCGCTCCGCGTCTATCTCAAACAGCTGGAGGAGGCGAAGAAGCGAGACCATCGCAAGCTCGGCAAGGAGCTCGACCTCTTCTCGACCAGCCCCGACGACATCGGCGGCGGTTTGATTCTGTGGCACCCGCGCGGCGGTCGGATTCGCACCGTTGTGGAGGACTTCTGGAGGCGGCAGCACTACCTGAACGGCTACGAGATGGTGTACTCGCCGCACCTGGCGCGCGACACCCTGTGGCACCAGTCCGGTCACCTGTCGTTCTACAAGGAGGCGATGTACTCCGGCATGGAGGTCGACGGACAGCAGTATCTGGTCAAGCCGATGAACTGCCCGTTTCACATCGTCATCTACAACAAGCGGCTGCGATCCTACCGCGAGCTGCCCCTGCGCTGGGCCGAGATGGGCACGGTGTATCGCTACGAGCGCGGCGGAACTCTCCACGGGCTCTTCCGCGTCCGCGGGTTCACGCAAGACGATGCGCACCTGTTCTTCACGCGCGAGCAGATGGCCTCCGAGCTGGACCGCGTGCTCGAGTTCTCGTTGTTCATGCTCCGTTCCTTCGGATTCGAGGACGTTGAGCTGAATTTCGCCACCCGACCGCCAAACAAGTACGCCGGCGCGAGCGACGTTTGGGACGATGCCCAGGCCGAGTTGCTCCGAGCGCTCGAACGGTGCGGAACGCGCTTTGTCACCGACGAGGGCGGAGGTGCCTTCTACGGGCCGAAGATCGACATCAAGGTCAACGACAGCATCGGGCGACAGTGGCAGCTCTCGACGATCCAGCTGGACTTCATCCAGCCTGAGAATTTCGACCTCACCTACGTCGGCGCTGACAATAGCCGGCACCGGCCCATCATGGTCCATCGGGCGCTGCTCGGCTCCCTGGAGCGGTTCTTCGGAATCCTCATCGAGCACTACGCCGGCAAGTTCCCGCTCTGGCTGTCCCCGGTGCAGGTAAAAATCCTCACGGTGGGGGACCGCCACGACACCTTCGCGAAAGAGGTTGCCGCGCGTCTGACGGCCCACGACATTCGTTGCGAGCTCGATCTCCGCAATGAGAAGCTCGGATTCAAGATACGCGAGGCGCAGCTCGAGAAGCACCCCTACATGCTTGTCATCGGCGACCGTGAGCTCGAGAACGAGGCCGTCTCCCCCCGCCCGCTGGACCAGAAATCCGAGGGAGCGATCCCGCTGAACGATTTCCTCACGCGCATCGTCGCCGAAGCAAGGCCCCCCTCAGCCGACGACGCAGATTCACAGCGTTGACAAACCGGTAAAGACCCAACTACTCTTCAGTGAACGAAGATAAAGGAGGTGTATTATACGACCTAGAAAAGGCGCACAAAGGCCACCGCCCGAAGAACTATTCCGGGTGAATCGGCGCATCCGCACACCCGAGGTTCGTGTCATCAATCAGGACGGACAACAGCTCGGCGTGATGCCCACGCACGAGGCACTGCGGATCGCGGAAGCGGCCGGATTGGACCTGGTGGAGGTGAGCCCGAAGGCTGTCCCGCCGGTCTGCAAAATCATGGACTTCGGCCGTTTTAAGTACGAGAAGAGCAAGCAGGCGAAAGAGGCACGCAAGCACCAGTCCCAGGTCATCGTCAAAGAGGTCAAGTTCCGCCCGAAGACCGATGAGCACGACCTCAACTTCAAGGTCAAGAAGATCAACGAGTTCCTTTCCGAGGGGAACAAGGTCAAGCTCGTGGTTCAGTTCCGGGGCCGGGAGATCGTGCATCCGGAAACCGGGCAGTCGATGCTGCAGCGGGTCCTGGACTCGCTGACCGAGGTCGTCAACGTCGAGCAAATGCCGGCGATGGAGGGACGGCGGATGATCATGCTGCTGGGCCCGAAGGTCGGAGTGGTGAAGCAAGCCCGAAGCCAGGCCCAGGCTGCCGCAGTAGAGGACAAGCCCAAGGCTCCGCAGCCGACCTGAACATTGTCAGGTGTATCAGGCCGGGGGGCGCAGGGGCGGCTCAGTAGGGCCTACCATCATGTTTTTTCTGTTGTAATGACTTGACAGCCGGTGCCGCGCATGGTAACCGGTCGCACCTCGCTGCTGAGAGCGAGCGGAGATGTACGATGCCGAAGATGAAATCTATCAGCGGCGCGAAAAAGCGCTTCCGGAAAACAGGTTCCGGAGCCTTCAAGCGATTCAAGGCCGGGAAGAGCCACATCCTGACGAAGAAAACGACCAAGCGGAAGCGGCGGCTGAGAAAAGGCCTGATTGCGGACAAGACCAATGTTCGCGCGCTTTCCAAGATGTTGCCTTACGCATAAGCACGGAGATTTCAGCAGATGCCTCGCGTGAAAAAGGGTTTCAAGGCCAGACGGCGCAGAAATAGAATCCTCAAGGTCGCCCGGGGCTTCCGCGGTGGTCGCTCCAAGCTCTGGCGGAGTGCCGTGGAAGCGGTTCGGCGAGCGTGGGTTTATGCCTACAAGCACCGCCGCGTTCGCAAACGGGATTTCCGTCGCCTATGGATTACGCGCATCAACGCCGCATCCCGTCAGTATGGGCTCAAATACAGCATGTTCATCGCCGGCCTCAACCGCGCCGGGGTGCAGCTCGACCGGAAGATGCTGTCGGAGCTGGCCGTCAGCGAGCCTCGCTCCTTCGAGAAAATCGTGGAGATCGCCAGAGAAGCGTAGGCCGGGACGTTCGTCCGCAACCTCTCGCGGGTCGGATTTTCTATTTGACAGGCGTAAGTTCCACAGATAAAAAAGAAATACCTAATCACCGAGGGGAAGATCGCATGACGAAAGCCGACATCATCGAGAGCGTATATGAGAAGGTCGGTGGGTTTTCGAAGAAGGAGGCTGCCGAAATCGTCGAGACGGTTTTCGACACGATCAAAGAAACCCTGGAAAAGGGTGAAAAGATCAAGATCTCGGGATTTGGCAACTTCGTGGTCCGCGACAAGAAGGCGCGCGTAGGCCGCAACCCGCAGACAGGGCAGGAAATCACCATTAGCGCACGCCGGGTTCTGACGTTCAAACCGAGCCAGGTTCTCAAGAACGCGCTGAATTCCTAGCTCGGACGAGCGGTCGCTGTTGTGACCCTGGATATTCCGGACAAGGTATTTTTCAAGATCGGCGAGGTGAGCCGGATCATTGGCGTTCCGGAGCACACGCTGCGGTACTGGGAAGAAGAATTCGGCCAAATACGGCCTGAAAAAACCAGATCGGGCCAGCGACTCTACCGCCGCCGTGACATCGATTTGCTCCTCCAGGTCAAGGACCTGCTCTGGGAGAAGAAATTCAAGATTGCGGGAGCGAAGCAGCAGCTAAAGCGCTCCGTGGCCGCCGAGCAGGACAAGATCGATCGGTTGCAGGCAGATGCCAAACAGGGTCAGAAGCTGCAAGAAGAAGTACATCATCTGAAAGAAATAGCGAGTCAGATACAGCACGAGCTGGACCACCTCCTCAAGCTGTTGGATGAGACCGATAGTCGGGGCGTAGCGCAGTCTGGTTAGCGCACTTGACTGGGGGTCAAGGGGTCGGAGGTTCAAATCCTCTCGCCCCGACTCGGGCGCCGCGGCCGAAAAGCCACGGCGCCTTTTTTTTGGGGCTGCGGATGGAAGACCAATCGAAACAGCGGCCGTTGGTGCTGGTGGCCAATGACGACGGCGTAGAGGCCCAAGGCCTTCGCATCCTTACGGCGGAGCTGCGAGCACGTTTCGAGGTGCTCGTCGTCGCGCCGGATCGGGAGCGTAGCGCGGTGAGCCATTGGGTCACCATGGCCGGGAGCTGGCGCGTCCAAAGGCTGGCGCCGGACACCTTCTCCGTGGATGGAACCCCCGCAGACTGCGTCTACCTGGGCGTGTGTCAGCTCGCCGCGCGTACGCCGAGCCTGGTCGTGTCCGGCGTCAACAACGGCTACAACCTCGGCACGGACGTAATCTACAGCGGCACCGTTGCCGCGGCGGCCGAGGCGGCTGTGCTAGGTATTCCGAGCGTCGCCATCTCGGCGGAGGCCGGGTCCAGGACCCCGACCTTCGAGCAGGCCGCTCGGTTCGCCACTGCACTTGCGGGCTGGATCATCGACCAGCGCTGGGCGCCCCCCTGGACGTTCCTGAACGTCAACGTTCCGGCCGACACCGATGGCGACCGGTTCGGAGTGGGCGCCATGGGAACCCGACGTTACCAGCGCGCGGAGCGGCAGGATCTGAGTCTTCGAAACGAGCTGGAAGAGCGGGTCATCTCCCTGTACCGGCCCTTCGCCGCTGGTACCCACGGTGCCCAGGGGGAGGACTCCGACATCCTACGACAGAAAATGATTGCCGTTTCGCCACTTCGCCTGGACTGGACGGCCATAGATCAGCTTGATCTCGCGCAACGAATGAGCCTAGACGGATTCGAATCCGACTCCGCAGGCTCGGCCGCAGGGGAAGGGCAGGGGAGGCGAGATGGCAGTGACTGACGCCGAGCTCCGTGCCCGCATGGTGTCGGAGCAGCTGGAGCGACGAGGCATTCGCGACGAGCGCGTGCTTGAGGCGATGCGGGTCGTGCCGAGGCACCGTTTCGTTCCGAGCGACCGACTCCGGGATGCCTACGCGGACCATCCGCTGCCCATCGGCCGAGGCCAGACCATCTCTCAGCCGTACATGGTGGCGCGAATGACCGAGCTCGTGAGGCCACAACAGACCCACCGCATCCTCGAAGTGGGCGCCGGCTCGGGATATCAAACCGCAATCCTGGCCAGGCTGTGCCGGCACGTCTATGCGGTCGAGCGGATTGAAGAGCTCACCGACCGAGCCAGGCGGCTGCTGGCCGATCTCGAAATCGAGAACGTGACACTAATCACAGGAGACGGCACGCTGGGGTGGCCCGAAGAGGGCCTCTTTGACGGCGTGCTCGTGGCCGCCGGCGCCCCGGACGTTCCAGCGCCGTACGTGCGCCAGCTCGCCGGGGGTGGACGCCTTGTGATTCCGGTGGGAAAGCGGCATTTCCAGGAGCTCCAGGTGATCTCCCGGGAGGAGGGCCGGTTGAAGGTCGAGCGCGACGTCGCGTGCCGTTTCGTGAACCTGATTGGCCGCCACGGCTGGAAGGAGGCTGACTAGATGACACTGTCCCAGAAGCTCAAGCTCATCAGGAGCACGATCCGCGAGGTGCCCGACTATCCAAAGCCGGGGATCCTGTTTTACGACATCACGCCGCTACTCGCGTCACCCGACGCGTTCCGGGCGATCATCGATCTCCTGTGCGAACAGTATGGCGACGCCAATCTGGACCGCATCGTCGGTATGGAGTCCCGGGGATTCCTCTTCGGAACCCCCATGGCCGACCGGCTGGGAGTCGGCTTTTCACCCGTCCGGAAACCAGGCAAGCTGCCCTGCGAGGTGGAGTCGGTCTCCTATGCGCTTGAGTACGGAACCGACACCCTCGAGATTCACCGAGACGCCTTGGAGCCCGGCCAGCGGGTTCTGATCGTGGACGACCTGCTGGCGACGGGGGGAACGGCCGCGGCGGCAGTGGAGCTGGTGCAGAAAATCGGTGGTGTGGTTGCGGGCTGCGCCTTCGTCGTGGAGCTCGGCTTCCTGAATGGCCGGGAAAAGCTCCCGGGGCACGAGCTCTACTCCCTGGTGACGTACTAATGATTGGCATTCCAGACAGTCCGGTGTCTCGAATTGAATTGCTTCACAGTATTGATTTGGCTATGCTCGGGCGGTTTGCAAACCCGGGCGAGTGGTGTGGAGCCCCCGTAGCTCAGGCGGATAGAGCAGCGGTTTCCTAAACCGTTGGTCGGGTGTTCGAGTCACCCCGGGGGCGCAACGACCGTTCAGTGTCAATGGAAAGAACAGAACGCGGAGAGCCATCGTGAGCGAAGACCCGAACAGCTCGGCCGTTGTCAAGGAACTCCTTGGTATGGTTGATGAATTCCTCCAGCATATGGCTGCGTTGGAGGCGGAGAATCAGGATCTGCGTGAGCGCCTTTCATCGTCCGCCAGCCAGGAAATCGTGCCGGTAGAAGAGGCGACGGCGGTCCTGGTAGTGGATCCCGACGTTGGACAGGCGAAATCACTGTCAGGGATGCTCGAAAAAAAGGGCTGCCAGACGACACATGCGTCTTCTTCGGCCGAGGCCTTGCGGCTCTGCGGCGAAAAGGAGTTCGGGTTGATCATCGTGGAGAGTGAGCTCGGCGACGGCAGCGGCCTCGAGCTACTGGCCAAGCTCCGGGAGGCCGCGACGGACGCTGAGCAGCTCATCATCGTCGGCTTCTCGAGCGCCGATATCGCTGTCCAGGCGCTGAGGGTCGGAGCTTCTGGTTTTCTCCTGAAGCCTTTGACCGAAGATGACGTGACTGAGAAGCTGGACGATATCTTCAAGCAACATCAGCTGAAGCTGCGTTCCAAGCGATACTTGAACAACCTTCGCAGTCGGTATCAAAAACTCCTCAAGAACTTTCACAATGGTCAGGACTAGAGCTTTATTCACTGTGAAACAAGGCATATAGCTGGGGGGGGTTGGGTTGTTTGCGAAAAACCAACCCCATGTCTGACGTCCGATAATATATATTATGTCAACTCCAGGACGCATCGCGTCCTGGAGCTGACATAATATCTGTGGTGGGACTGCCCTTCGGACTTTGGTTTGATTTGGTGGCTTGATTTCGTTGTGTTGGCTGGGAGTCTCTCGCCGTTTGGTCAGGGATCACGGGGCTGGATTTGGCTGGGAGTCTCTAACCGTTTGGCTCGGGATCGGGGGGCTTGTTTTCGTTGGCGGCGCTGTTCTCTGGTTTGGGATCAGGGGGCTTGCTCTGCCTCCGCCTTGGTTCCCTCAAGCCGTAGACCGATGGTGGTCCCAGCTCCTCGGGGAATCTCTCGAGGAGCTGGGCGCGGCAGCTGTAGCAGAGATGACAGGCGTCGGCGTAGCCCTCCTGGTGCTCGAGGCCGTACTCCTGCACGAAGCCGGCCGGACCTCCGCGGACCAATGGGCCCACGATGGGATGGGTCTGGGGCTCGAAGGACGCCAGAATGGCGTCGAGGTTCTCACCGTCCACGTTGCCGATGATGATTCCCTGGCAGAGGTGCACATAGCCGTGTGGATCAACATGGACCCGCATGGGATCGTCGAGGAGCTCGTGCGGGCACTCGTCGAAGCTGTCCCATTGCCAGAGCGCCTGATCTTCGGCCAGGTACGACGCGGCCCTGCCGCGGAACATGACCTCGCCGCCGGTGACGGGCCGGCCCTCGCGCGTCTCCGTTGGCTCCGCGTTGGCTTCGGGCACTTCAACGCCGAGAAACTGGCACGTGAGCCGGTGGTTGCGGCACTGCTCCATGAGCTGGCTCTGCATGTGCTCGAGGCGCTTGTAGCGATGCAGTTTGTCCACGGAGATCTGGAGCCGCTTGAGTCCGGCCGCCACGAGCGGCCTCAGGTAGATCCCGACGTCCCGCTCCGAGGTAATCCAGTATCCATTGGTAACGACGCAGGTGGCCAGCCCGAGCTGGGTGGCGTGGCTCACCGCCTCCAGGAGCATCGGATAGAATAAGAACGGCTCGCCGCCCTCGAAGTACACCCATCGGACGGACGGCACGCGGCGAACCTGGTCGAGAAAGCTGCGCAGCCGGCCGAGGGAGAACGTCGCTCGTTGATGCGCCCCGCTGAAGACGAAGCAGTGGTGACAGGCATCGGTGCAGCGGTAGGAAACGACGACGTGTACTGCGTTCAGAGACATGTCAATTGCTCACCTTACCACGTCACCGATCCCGAAGGTCAGGGCGAATGCTGCGATCACGAGGGCGTGCCGTATCCTTCCGCAGCGGACGAGCTCGCCCACCTCGGACAGCGGTACGAGCACGACTTCGAGATCCTCACCGCCGTCCTGGTCGATGGGCGCCACCCGCTCCACGTCCTCCGCCAAGAAGGTGTGGCACCGGGTGTCCTGGATGGCTGGATTGGGCTCCACCCAGCCCATTTCGAGTAGCCGGGCCGCCCGATAACCGGTCTCCTCGAGGAGCTCCCGCGCCGCCGCGTCTTCCGGCGCGCCGTCCCTGGGATCCATCATGCCACCGGGGATCTCGAGGGTGAAGTCCTCTACCCCCTGTCGATACTGCCTGACCAGGACGAGCTCTCCGCTACGGGTGATGGGCACGATGTTGATCCAGGTCGGGGTGGTCAACAGAAAGAAGTCATGGTCCAGCCCGGTTCGCGGGGAGCGAGCGCGTCGCCGGATGAGCGAAAAGACCCGATTTTCAGAGATTTTCTCGGTGTGCAGCGCAGGCCAGGTCTTGAGCATCTCCACTCCTCGAGTCACCCTTGGGAGGCAGCCGAGCGTTTGCCGAGCTCCTTGAGGAAGCGGGTCGCCTCGCGGCTCACGTTCACGCGCCCGACGGCCCGGGACCAGGCCACCGCCTGCCGGAAATAGTCAGCGGCCGCTGCGTCATCGGAGGTGTGCATCGCCAGCTGTCCGATCTGCAGCGTGAGCTGCGCCGCCATGCTCCGGTCGCCGATCTGCTGAGCGCAACGCGCCGCGTCACCCAGGTGATCCCGAGCGCGCACGACCTTCCCCTGACGCAGCAGCAGGTCGGAGAACACGACCTGCACCTTGAGCAATCCCACCAGACTGCCGGACTCCTCGGCAGCAAGCACAGCGTGGTTCAGGTACTCCTCCGCCTCTTCGGGAAGATCCTGCCCTCGGCGCAGCTCTCCGAGCCCGAGCTGGAACCTCCACGCCTGGTCGTTTCCCGCCAGATCTAATCGCTCGGACAGCGCGACCCCCTCGGCAAAGGTGGACAGGGCTCGGTTCTTCTGCCCCCGCTGGGATGCGAGCTCACCCTGCAGGAAGAGCAGCTCGTAGGTGAGCCAGCTCTCACCGTCCCCTTCTCGCATGGCGAGCTCCAGGGCCTCGTTGAGGAGCTCCGCTGACGACGAGAGCTGTCCCCTGCTCCGTGCCTGGCGCGCCTGGTCCATCAAAACGGCGGCCGCCAGGGAGGGCTGCTCCGCCGACGCGAACTGCCGGATCTCCCGCAACACGGCTTCGGCCATCTTCCGGTCTCCGTCCTGGCTCAGGATCTCCGCGAGGACGCGGCCGATCTCCACCGTGATCCGGGTGTCGACCGCCATTCCGAGCTCTCCCCTGCCCCACAGCATGCGCGACTTCTGGAAGGCCAGCTGTAGCCACTGCACGGCGCGGCCGTTGTCGTGCAGTGAGTACGCCACACCGGCACCCATGGTGAGGATTTCCGTCGCGGTCCGATCGTCGCCGCCGCCGAGGGCGTGCCGCACGGCCGCACCGATGGTGCGCGGATTGAGCGACAACGTGGCGAGAAAGCGACGATGGGCTTCGCTCCGGATCTCCGCCGGCATTCCGGCCTGCACCGCGTCTTCGAGCAACGGATGACTCGTGGACACCCAGTCGAGCCCGGTCTTCACCAGGCCGAACCTCTCCAGCAGGTTCAGATGGTCGTCGAGCGCCTCGGCGTCCAGGCCGAAGGCTCGCTCGATCCGTTGAATGGGCACCCGACCGCCGTGCACGGCGATACGCTGCAGCAGCTCACGCAGATGAAGGGGCAACCGATCGAGACGGGCGTCCAGGAGCTCGATTCGGCGTGCGAGGAACTCCGGCAACCCGCCTTCGTGCATCAGCCGCACGAGCTGATCGATAAAGAACGGGTTTCCACCGGCAAGGTCCAACAGCTCCCCCGCCTCGGCGGCCAGGGGCTTGCCTCCCTGCTTGAGCTCCACCAGGGCCAAGGCGTCCTGTCGATCGAGCCCGCTGAGCTCCACCGTGGGAATTCCATCGTGCTCGTCCGGCAGCCGGTCGAGGCAGACCACCGTCAGCAGCGACTGCTGAATGGGGAGGGACTGCAGATACGCCACGAAACGCCGGCTGGGCGCGTCCATCTGGTCGACGTCCTCGATGAGCAGTGCCAGCGGCTTGCGGTCGGCCCGGGCCAGGAGCAGCTCCTGGAGCGCTGCGTACGCCTCCCTTCTTCGCGCGACTCGGTCCATGCGTTTCTGGGGTGGTTGCGGCATGCCGAACAGCTCCGCCATGCCGGGCAGCGTGTCGCGGCCCAAGCCGACTCGATCCAGCTGCTCGAGCAGGCTGTCCCGGTCGGAGCAGGTTTCCTGGGTGCAGCCCATCAGCTCGGCGGCGATCTGTCGAATGGGCCAGAGCGGACAGGGCCAGTGCATCTCGTCCCGCGGCGCAACTCGAATCACGTCGAATCCGGCGTCTCTGGCGCGGCTCGACAGCTCGTCGAACAGGCGCGATTTGCCCAACCCCGCCTCACCCACCAGACGGTGGGGCCCTCCGACCTCGAGGCATCTGAGCAGCGTCTCCAGCTCGTGCTCCCGGCCGCACAATGGCAGGTACTGCGGAATGGCCTCGTCGCTCCGAACGAGCAGTTCGGTTTTCAGGGGGTGGGCCGCTGCCCGGGAGCGCGCGTTGACCGTGGCGCCGGTGTATCGCGCCTCCTCTTCTCGGAGCCGCTCGAACTGCTCCTCACCGAGGGAATCGATCAAGAACTGGGCGCCCTCTTGCGGCTGATCCAAGGGCAGGCGATACCCGCACGCCGGACAGACATTCGCGTCTTCGAGATAGAAGGAATTGCACGAGGGACAGGTGGTGCCGACGATGTCCTCGACGGCCGCGTCGGTGCGGTTCGACACCAGCAGCCAGGAGTCCAGCACGCGCCGGAGCTCGACCACGGACCCGACGCGACTATTGCGATCCTTGGCGAGCGCCCACAGAACAATCGCGTCGAGGGAGTCGGGGATGTCCTGCTCCGCGGCCGCCTCCGAAGGTGGAAGGGGGTCGGCGTCGGCGTGCTGCACCATGATCTCTGCCGCGCCCCCGCCGAAAAACGGCGGCGATCCCACGATCATCTCGTACAGCAGGATGCCCAGGGAGTAGACGTCGGAGCGGGGGTCCAGCGGCTCCCCCTGGACCTGCTCCGGGGACATGTACTCGGGCGTGCCGCACACCATGCCCGGGGCTGTGAGGCCCTCGGGCTCGAGGTCGAAGCGCTTGGCGATGCCGAAGTCGATGACCTTCACCCGCTCCGATCCGTCCGCCAGGCTTTCGATGAACACGTTGTCCGGCTTCAGATCCCGGTGGAGCACGCCCCGTTTGTGCGCCTCTCCCACGGCCAGCAGGATCTGCCGGAAAATGGCTGCTACGCGGCCGAAGGGCATGGGGTACTCGGTCGCGATGATGTCCGTCAGCGGCCGCCCGCGCAGAAACTCCATGACCAGGAACATCACGCCGTAGTCCGTCTCGCCGAACTCAATCACCGACACGATGTGCGGGTGGTTCAGCCGGCTGGCCTCCCGGGACTCGGCCACGAAGCGCGCCACGGTCGTCTCGTCCCCAATCAAATGCTGATGCA
>JBDRSE010000101.1:0-31971 GCA_043825095.1 bacterium | reverse complement strand
GCGCGCCTTCCGAGCTGCCCCGAGCCACGTAAAGGCTGGTTCGTCGCAGCCCGTTTCGTCTCCAGCTGGATCCTCGACGTGCGATCCCTCAAGAAGCAAAAAGGGCGCGACGTCTCCTGCACGCACGTCGCCCAGTGACGCGCCAAGGTCCGCGCCGCGGGTTGATTGTTGCCCCCCGGTCTTTGCGAAGCCACCGCCTAAGGGGACAGCCACGTATCTTGCACTTGCGTCATTATTAAAGTATTCTTTCATATGAAAGAGAGCGTAAGACATGGTTCAGCCCCACATTGAGACGGATCTCCGGGCGGGGGTCATCGTGACAAAGGCGGTAAGACGGGTTGCGGAGCGGTTGGGGATCTCGGGGAAGGAGCTGGCGCGGATCTTGGGAGTGAGTGCGGCGACGATTTCTCGGTTTGGTGGAGGAAGGACGATTGATCCCGAGGCGAAGGAGGGGGAGCTCGCGCTGTTGTTGATCCGGGTGTTTCGGAGTCTGGATGCGATGGTGGGGGGGGATGAGACGAAGGCGCGGGCTTGGTTTCGGGCGCCTTGTGGGCCTCTGGCGGGGGTGCCGGCTGAGCTGGTGGGGCGGGTGAGCGGGTTGGTGGCGGTGGCGGAGTATCTGGACGCCATGCGTGGGCATCTGTAGTGGCGCAGTCCATTTGGCAGCGGGTAGGGGGAGGGGAGAACCTGCTCGAGTGGGCGGGTGAGCCTTGGCGGGTGGTGGAGGCGCAGCATCGGATCAGCACCCGGAAGCTGGTGGACTCCGATGAGGAACAGGGGCTGTTGGAGGGACTGCTGGACGGGGTGAAGCCACCGGTGCCGGCGGATCCGGGGTTTGCCAAGCTGCACTACCTGCTGGCGACGCCCTTTCGACATCCACCGCTGCGGCATGGGTCGCGGTTCGGGTCGTGGACGGAGCGGTCGTTGTTTTATGGGAGCGAGCGGCCGGAGACGGCATTTGCGGAAGTGGCGTACTACCGGCTGCTCTTTCTTGCCGATTCGGAGGCAGCGCTGGCTCCGCTGATGGTGGAGCTGACGGCGTTTCGCGCGGTGGTGGCGTCGGAACGGGGGATTGATCTGACAACGGGGGCGTTCGAGGGGTTTCGCGGGTCACTGGTTTCGCGGTCAAGCTACCGGGTGACGCAGGCGTTGGGGCGGGAGATGAGGGAGGACGGCGTGGAGCTGTTTCGGTACGAGTCGGCGCGAGACCCGGAGCGAGGTGCGAATGTGGGGATTTTCGCGCCAGGCGTGTTTCAGCGGAACCGGCCGCGGGGGCCCCGGACCTGGTACTGCGTAGCGGACGAGGAGGCGGTGGAGTTTTCGCGGAAGAACTACTTCAAGCATGGCGTGCACCGGTTCGAGCGCGGGGTGTTCTTGGTGCGGGGGAGGCTGCCGAAGGTGGGTAGCTAGAGCGGCGAACGGTTTGGTGGACCGAGCCGGGCGGAGCGGCGACGCAGCAGAAGCCACAGCAGAAGGAACAGTCCTCCGGGCATGGCCGGGCCCCCTGCCGAGTCTGCGGTCGCGCAGTGGCACCCTCCGGATGTCGTGGGCAGTGGATCGCCGCCCGCGTCGCCGAGGTTCGCGTCGGGAGGTGACGCGTCTTGCCCAGCGGCGCCGTCAGGCGGCCCGGCGTCGGGACCGCCGGCATCGAGTGGTCCGGCGTCGGGAGGGTCTCCGGTGTCGCAGACACCGCTTTGGCAAGCGCCGCCGGGACACGGCGAGCCGTCCGGCACCGGGTCCGCGGTACACTGTCCGGCGGCACAGTAGTGGGTGAACTGGGCATCTCCATACTGTCCCAGGGTGCACGGGTTGCCGTCATCGCACGGATCGAAGCACGTGGCCGGTGTCCCCACGAAGCTGACCCAGGAGTAGACAGAGTTGCGAACGCTGTCAGCGAGGCCGGTATTGTTGGTCGGCTCCAGGGGCAGATAGAGGTACCGGAGCACGGCGGTGCCCGGGGCGCAGTCCGCATAGGTGACCGTACGGGTCCAGGAGTTGGCGGTGCCCTCCTCGACCAGGGTGATCTGGGCGAGCCCCGCTCCGAACTCGATGTCGACCCGAATCCACCCGCCCGCCCAGCCGGACGCGATCCGATCGTTGTTGAACCAGTTCTCCTCGCCGCAATCCAGCATCATGGCCTCGGAGAAGCTCGTCATGGAAAACCGCAGCCTGCCGAAGTTGCCGGGCTGCTCCGTGGCGCTGTCGCCCCAGGAACGGATCTTCATGGCGTAGGCAGCGCCGCCGATCCCGATGGGGCCGCCGTCGTCCCACAGCTCCATGAGGTGGCGATGCACGGAAGAGCCCGTGCCCACCTCGTGCAACGTTGTCTCCGACACTCCACGGAAATAGAAGCGGAGCGCCCCGGCGACCATCGGGGCGCCCGGATCGAACAGCAGGCGGTTGTTGTAGCCGTCCACCTGCCAACCGTCGGCCAGAAAGGTGCCGCCCACCACGTCGGTCGATGGCTGGGCAGCGCCTTCCAGTGAATCGCACAGATAGGTCGTACCCGCGGGGCCCTGCGGCAAACACGTACGCTGAGCCCTGGCGGCGCGTGGAAAGGAAACCAACATGACCGCGGTCGTTGCCGCCAGGATCACCGCGCGAACCGCGCCGCCCGGCGCCGCCTGGCGCTGTGGTCCAATGGGAGAGCTCGCCATCAACTATTCCTTTGCTTCATTGGGGTCCCCAGCGGAAGTATCCGTCAGGCGGGCGTGGAGGTCAACGCAGGTCGCTTTCGCAGGTCGCTTTCGTGTCAGGCCATCACCCGACAGACCAACACCGACAGACCAACACCTTGACTCCGGTCGACGAACTGCCGGATACTGCCTCGCGGAAACCGAGACCGCGACGACGTCGCCAGTGGACGCGCGCAGTAGAGTGCGGGGGAATTGCATGCACCATCGGTCAACCCGAACCCTGTCTCCGCTCTGTCTGGCGGCCCTGCTCCTGATGGGCTGCCTCCTCGGCGCCGCTCCGAGCGCCCAGGGACGCTCGCAGCGACATCAGCTCCCCGGTGACATCTCCTTCACGGTGCCCGGGCGCTGGCAGGTGGCCGGCCAAGGCGGGCTGCTCCGGCTCACGCCGCCGAACCCAAAGCGCAACGCCTCCGGGCCCACCGAGGCGTACCTGATCGGCGCCCAGTCCATCGCCGGACAGGGGATCAGCCGGGTGGACGACGCGCAGGTGATCCAGTACCTGGACCAGCAGGTCCGGGGGCTCTCGGCCGTGATGGTGCGCCGGCCGCGCATCGGCAAGGTGCGGCTGGCCAAGGGGCGCGGGATCACCAACCGCCAGGGCATCGTGCTCGACTGGTCCGGCACCTTGCCCCAGGGGCCGGTCCGAGCGCGGGTGTACGCGTGCCTGGCCGGGGACCACGGCGTGATGATCCTGGCCCTCGGCCGCAAGGGACGCATCCAGGCGAGGGACGGCGCGCTCCGGCAGATCTTCCGCTCGCTCCGGCGGGCCCCGGCCGCTGCCGGCGGGGGCGGGGGCGGGGGCGGCGGCGGGGGCGGCAGCGGCGGCAGCGTGAAGCTGGCCGCCGGGGAGCTCGGCGACGCGAGCTGGGGGTTCAAGCTCCTCCGCCCCGCGGGGTGGATCTCCCGCCGGAGCGGCGACCTCGTGCTGCTCGGCCACCAGCAGATCGCCGGCCTGATCGTGGTCCGGCCGCACCTCGAAAAGAGCCTCGGGGTGGTCCGAGGCACCCTGAAGCGCACCTATCGCGACCGGACCGTGCAGCTCACGCGCGTCGGCGGGATCCGCCGGCTGGGAGGCCGCGCCCTTTTCGCCGACTACCAGGGCGCGCTGCAGGGGACCGCGGTGAAGGCGCGAGTCATCGGGACCTACTCCCCCCACGGCGGGGGCGGGGCCTGGATCTTCGCCGTGACCACGCCGGCCCGGTTCGGCAAGGGGATCACCGGCGCCGCAGATGCTATCGCCCGCGGCCTGCGCTACTTCAAGGTCCGCACCTCCAAGCTCACGCGGGCCTTTGTCGGGAGCTGGAGCTCAGCGTCCAAGCACTCCGCGTCCAGCATGATCCTCCGCCGCAACGGCACCTACTACTCGAGCTCCGAGGCCTCCTACAGCGGGAGCTTCCACAACCGGTACGGCGACCTCACCGGCGGCTGGGGCACGGCCAGCCAGTCCCGCTCCCTGGGCCGCTGGACCGTGCGCGGCACCCTCCGCCAAGGCACCCTCGTGGTCAGCTACAGCAACGGCAACACCCGGACCTATCGCTACCAGGTCCACACCGAGCGCGGCCGCACCTACTGGCGCGAGTACCGCTTCGGCGGCCGGCTCTACCGGCGCCGCTGAAGCGGCGACACGTCGTGCGAAGCTGAGGCTACGCGTCCGGACCGGCCTGCTACGCGTCCGGACCGGCGTACTCGATGTGGTCCTCGTGCAGGGCGCCGAACACCTCCCGAAATCCCAGGAGGCCGTCCATCTCGTCCTCCAGCTCCTCGGGGGTGAGCTGTGCCATCTTCTTTTTGTAGAACTCCACCACGACGGGCTCCAGGTGGGTCCGGTAGGCGGCCATGTACTCGTCGTAGAACTGCTGCAGGGGCAGCTTGGTGGGCAGGACCGCGTGATTGAAGTCCCACAGGTCGAAGTCGTGCTCCACGAGCTGCGACCGGGACTTGTCGTAGAGCTTCGTGCCGGGAATGGGCGTGAGGATGAAGTACTGCGGACAGTCCACCCCGAGCTCGAGGGTGTGCGCGACCAGCTGATCGAACTGCGGCTTGGTGAAGTCGGGCCGGAAGAACATGGAGCCCGTGCAGTTGATGTTGTTGCTCCGCAGGATCTTCATCGCTTCGATGTTGTCCTCCCGCGTGGTGGTCTTGTCCCGGTCCTGGAGCAGCGCATCGTCGGCCTGCTCGATGCCGACGATGGTGTCCTCCAGCCCCGCCGCGGCCCAGGCCTCGATCACGTGGGGCTTGCGCACGATGGTGTCGGAGCGGAGCGGCATCCCGAACCGCTTGTGGATGCCCTCCTGCTGGATCGCGGCCGCCAGCTCCAGTGAGAGCTTGGTGTCCAGCAGCGACTCCTCGCAGACAAAGTAGATGTAGGGCTCGCTGATTGCCTTGATCTCCTCGATCATGCCCTCCACCGTGCGCCGGAGGTAGCGCCGATTGGTCTGCGCCCAGGAGGGGCAGAAGTCGCACGTGCCCACGCACCCCTGGGTGTAGCGCATCAGGGCGAGGTGCTTGCCCCAGAGGCTGAAGCCGTACCTGCCGCGGACGTCGCCCGTGAGCGAGCGATCCGGCATCGGCAGCAGGTTGAGGTCCGACATGAGCCGCTCCCCGGTGAGGTGCTGCGCGCCGCCCTGGTTGACGCCCAGGCCGGGGATCCCCCGGAAGTCCTCCCCCTGCTCGAAGGCGGTCACGAGCTCTCGGAACGCGAAGACCCCTTCGTTGATGCAGACGACGTCGATGCCGGCCACGTTGTAGTCCGCCGGCACGGTGGTGGCGTGGATTCCTCCCACCACCGTGAGGACCTCGGGATTGAGCGCCTTGGCCAGGGCGAGCACCTTCTTGCAGCCGTTCGCCTCGCAGGTGTCCCCGCCGGTGCCCACGACGTGGGGATCGTACGTCTCCAGGGTGCGCCGCAACCCCTCCCAGCCCCCCTCCAGCCGCATGTCGAAGACCTTGACGTCGTGGTCGGCCTGGACCGCGGCTCCCAGATACTCCAGGGACAGCGGCTCCATGCAGACCATCTTGTACATGGCCTCCATGTACCGCGTTTCAGCGGCGACTCGTACCAGAAGAATGCGCATCTCAGCTCCTTTACTGCTTGAAGATCTTGGGCATGTTCATGGCCAGCCGCAGGTCCCCGGCCGCCTTGAAACGGCCGGTCATGAAGGCCAGCTGGGGGTTGAGCTTCCCCTCCGTGATGTCGATGTAGTCCTGCGCCGAAACGGTGAGCGTGAGCGTGGGCGCCTCGTGGTCTGATTCGGTGATGCGGAGCGCTCCGTCCTCGAGGACGACACAGAACCTGCCTCCCCCGTCCCCGGTGACATCGAACAGGATCACGGCGCTCAACCCGGCGGCGGCCTCTTCCTGGAAGGACGCGGGCATCTTCTCGAAAATCTCCCTGACCGTGGGCATCGGCGGACCTTCCTTTCCAGGCCCCTGTCGAGGCCGGCGCAGTGTTTCCCAGCCAGGCGTGAGCAAGCGGCGTGCCAGGTGATCGTGGCGAGCTGCAGACGTAAGGGAAGAGACAACCGATCGTCGTGCGGCTCAGGCGCGTGCGCAGATCGCCAAGGGAAACCAGGACATAGCGGCCCAGTGGTGTGAGCGGGCCGGGAAGCAGCGCGCGGCTCCGAGGCGTGCGGATCCACACACGCGCCTCGTGACGGGTTGCGAAATCGCACAGCGCGCCGCTTCCCAACGGTCGGGAAGGCGATCAGTGACCCAGCTTGTACTTCTCGATGCGCCGCCCCAGCTGGAAGCGGCTGATCCCGAGGAGCTCCGCCGCCTCGGACTTGACGCCGCCGGTCTGCTCGAGGGCGCGGATGATCATCTTCTTCTCCACGGACTCGAGGGTGTCCACGCCGGCGACATAGTCGAACGGGACGCCGCTGCCCAGGGTGCTGCCGTCGTCCGAGCCCGCCGTGATCCGCAACAGACGCTCCGGCAGGTGCTCGAGCCCGATGGGATGGCCCTCGGCCATGATCACGGCCCGCTCCATGATGTTCCGCAGCTCCCGGACATTGCCCGGATAGTCGTACCGGTAGAGCAGCTCCAGGACGTCGTCCGAGAGCCGGTTGTGCGGGTTGTCGAGCTTGGCGCAGAAGTCGTCCAGGAAGTAGCTCACCAGCAAGGGCACGTCTTCTCGACGCGTTGACAGCGGGGGCACATCGATGGGGAAGACCGACAGCCGCTGGTACAGATCGAACCGGAACCGCCCCGCCTCGACCTGCTGCCGCAGGTCCTGATTCGTCGCGGCGATCACGCGCGCGTCGACCCTGCGCGACGCGACGGAGCCCACGCGCTGGTAGGTCCTGCTCTCGAGCACCCGCAGGAGCTTGCCCTGCAGGGTGAGCTCCATCTCACCGATCTCGTCCAAGAAGATGCTGCCCGCTTTGGCCTCGTGGAAGGCGCCGTCCCGCTCGTGATCCGCGCCGGTGAACGCCCCCTTCTCATGGCCGAACAGCAGGCTCTCGACGAGGTTGTCGGGCAGCGCGAGGCAGTCCACCGTGATGAACGGCCGCCCGGGGTCGCCGGACCGCTCGTGCAGCTCACGGGCCGCCACCTCCTTGCCGACGCCGCTCTCCCCGGAGAACAGCACCGTGGTCAGCGCGCTCCGGGCGACCTTGCGGATCTTGCCGCGGACCAGCTCGATGGCAGGCGCCTGGCCGAGCAACCTCGGCCGTCGGCCGTTGCTCCAGCCTTGGATGCGGGAGCGGACCTCCTCCTGCATCCGGATCTCCAGCACGCGCTCGACGATGGGCAGGACGCTCGTCTGCTTGACCAGGTAGTCTGTCGCGCCCCGGCGGATGGCGCGGATGGCGTTGGGAATGGTCTCGAAGGCCGTCATCATCACCACGGCGGTGTCCGGCTGGCTGGCCAGCAGCAGCGGGATGATGCGGATCCCGTCGTCGTCGGGCAGCCGGTGATCCAGCAGGATGGCCTGGTACGGTCGGAGCCGCACCAACGCCAGGGCCTCCTGCGCGCTGTGGGCGATATCCGAGGCGAGGTGCCGCCGCGCGAGCTCCCGGCCGATGGCCTGGGCGTAGAGGGGCTCGTCATCGACGATCAGGGTGCGGAAGGGCTCCTTGGGCGAGCCGTCCGCGGTGTGCGATTCGGACGGGATCAGGACCTCCTCCTGGGTACGACGACGGTGGCGCGGCAGCCACCGCCCTCCCGATTCGCCAGCTGCAGCGAGCCCGAGTGCGCGGCGAGGATGTTCCGGCACACCGTCAAGCCCAGACCCGTGCCGTTGGACTTGGTGCTGAAAAACGGCGTGAAGCACCGGCTGGGCTCGGCCTTCAGCCCGGGGCCGCGGTCCTCGACATGGATCAGAATCTCGTCGTCATGCGCCTCGCAGCGACACGAGACATCCCGCCCTTCGGGGCTCACCTCCAGGGCGTTGATGAACAGGTTGAAAAAGACCTGCTTCAGCCCATCGTAGTCCGCCAAGAGCTCCAGGTCGGTGGGCAGGCTCGAGCGAATCCGCTTGCCGGCAAGGATCTGCTGCCCCTGCAGCAGGTCCCGGGCTTCGTCCACGAGCTCCCCCAGGTTGACCCGTTTGATCGTGGTGTTGCGCCGTACCGCCAGCGACAGGTAGTCCCGCAGGATCATGTCGAGGCGCTTGATTTCCCGGGACAGGTGCGCCAGCACCGGACCATCCGGGTCGTCGCCCTGCCGATCCAGCTGCAGGGACTCCAGTGTGGCCCCGATGGCGAGCAGCGGGTTGCGGATCTCGTGGGCGAGCTGCGCGGCGATCTCTCCCATGTTGGCCAACCGCTCCCGCCGCATGAGCCGATCCAGGCCGGGCTCCCCGTCGAGCGGCTCCTCGCGACTCTCCTGCTCGCGGATCAGCACCAGATAGCCGATGACGTGGTTGTCCTCATCCACGAGCAGCACGGCTTCGACCTTGGCGGTCAGCAGCGTGCCGTCGCGGGTCTTCACGATGGCCGTCTCCCGGTGATGGCCCTCGGACACGGCGAGGAACTGGTGGTTGAGGATGGTGCGGATGTCCTCGGGGTCCCGGAAGAGCTGCCCGATGTCCAGCCCCATGAGCTCCTCGGACTGGTACCCGAGCGTGGCCTGGGTCGCCGAGTTGCACGAGGTGATGCGGAAGGTCGGATCCACCAGCAGCGTCGGCGCGGACTTCTGCAGCGCGATCTGGAGCAGGTGGTTCTGGATCGACCGATCCGGCCGCTGATCCCGCTGGTAGCTGTCGATGCGGTACGCCCGGGAGTCGTTCTCGAAGATCTCTCCCATGCGGTTGGCGTACAGGATGAGCAGCTCCCGCTGCTGCGTTCCGAACTGGTGCCTTCCCGTCTTCTCGAACACGATGGCGCCGTAGCACAGGGACTCCCCCAGCACCGGAACCACCAAAAAGCGGCGCGGACCGATCAGGCGATCCGCCTCGGCGAGCAGCTCCTGGGGGAAGGCGCCCTTGGCCAGCTCCACGAGGCTCGGCACCTCTGCCACCGCGCAGTCCCGCCAGGCCCGATAGAGCGCGGTTTCCCGGGTCTGATCGAGGGGAATGGACAGCTCGTTCACCGAGCTCCCCAGCGCGTCTTCGCAGCGCGCGAGCTCGAGCTGTCGCTCGAGGATCAGCCCCACCCGGATGCGGACCTCGTTCCCGAACTCGTTGAAGACGATCAGGTTCGCCGAACCGCACCCCAACGTCTTGGCCGCGCCGCGAAGCACGGACTCCAGCACCCGATCGAGTGAGAGGGGTGAATCCCGCCCAGTTGGCTCCAAACCCATTTCCATACCCTGCTCATGCAATGGCGTCTGGGCACGATTATAGGGCAATCCCTCGCAAAAGGAAGACGGGGCGGCCGCGCCTCCCGGCGCTCCGGTCCCCGCGCCCTGCTACTCGTACGGCTCGGTCTTCACGGCCTCGAAGGTCTCGCGGAGCTGGCCGGCAGAGCTGGAGCCGAACAGGGGCTCGCCGCCGTCCACGCGCAGGGTGGCGCCGGTGATGAAGCCGGCCGCGGGGGAGAGGAGGAAGGCCACGGCGGCGGCGACCTCGCGCATGGTGCCGAGGCGGCCGGCCGGGATGTAGTGGACGCTGTCCAAGAAGGCCTGCTGGAACACGGGGGCGTAGTTGTCCACGCCGCTGGAGAGGATGACGCCCGGGGCCACGGCGTTACAGCGCACGCCGAGCTGGGCCCACTCCAGAGCGAGGGTCTTGGTGAGGTTGTCCACGCCGGCCCGGGCGGCGCCGGTGTGCGCCATCATCGGAAAGCCGTTCCACATCTGGGCGATGATGTTCACGATGGCGCCACCCCGCTCGGACATGGCCTGGCTCACCACGGCCTGGGACATCAGGAAGGTGCCGGTGAGGTTGGTCTCGATCACCGCGTCCCAGCCCTTCTTGGGCATGACCAGCGCGGGCGAGGGGAACTGCCCCCCGGCGTTGTTGACCAGGAAGTCGATGCGGCCGAACCGCTCGACGGCGAAGGCCACCGCCCGCTCGATGGACTCGGGGTCCCGGATGTTGCACACGTGGTGCTCCACCCGGCCCGGCGCCTCGAGCCCCTCGAGGGCCGCGTGGCCGGCGCGCAGGTTCTCCTCCTTGCGGCTGCCGATGATCACGTCCGCGCCGAGCAGGCGCAGCTCCCCGGCGATGGCGAGGCCGATGCCGGTGCCGCCGGTGACAAACGCTGTCTTGCCCTCGAACAGGCCCTGGCGAAAGACTGTCGGATCTCGGAACATGCGCTCTCTCCGTTGCTGCGACGTTGCTGCGCCGGTGCGGCGCCCGCGCGGCGCCCGCGCGGCGGCGCTAGAGTCCCAGCTGCTTGGCGATGATCTCGTTCATGATCTCCCGGGTGCCGCCGCCGATGGGGTAGAGCCGGATGTCGCGGTAGAGCCGCTCCACGAGATACTCGCGCATATAGCCGTACCCGCCGTGGAGCTGCACGGCCTGATCCACCACCCGGCTGGCCATGTCCGTGGCGGCGTTCTTGGCCATGGCGACCTCCTTGATCAACAGATCCCCGGCCATGATGCGGCTCGCGAGGGTGTAGACGTAGGTGCGGCAGACATCGATCCCGGTGGCCATCTCGGCCAGCTTGTGCCGGCTCACCTGGAAGCCCACGATGGCGCGACCGAAGGCCTCCCGCTGCTGCACGTACTCGAGGGTCGCCTCGAACGCCATCTCGGCGATGGCCACGGCCTGGGCCGCCAGGACCAGCCGCTCCCCGGCGAAGTTCTGCATGAGCACCAGGAACCCGCCGTTCTCCACGCCGATGAGGTTGTCCGCGGGCACGCGCAGGTCCTCGAAGAAGAGCTCGGCCGTGTCCGAGGCGTGCCAGCCCATCTTGTCCAGGGTGCGCCCCACCGAGAAGCCGGGGCGGGCGGTTTCGATGCCGATGAGGGACACCCCGCCCATGCCTTCGCCGCCCGTGCGCACGACCGCGGTGATGTAGTCGGCCCGGGCGCCGCTCGTGATGAAGGTCTTGCTGCCGTTGATGACGTACTCGTCCCCATCGCGCACCGCCTTGGTGCGCACCGACGCCACGTCCGAGCCCGTGGAGGGCTCGGTCACCGCCAGGGCGGAGACCCACTCTCCGGAGAGCACCTTGGGCAGCCAGCGCTGCTTCTGCTCCTCGGTGCCCGCGTTCACGATGGGCGGGATCGCGATGGCCAGCGAGCCCAGCCCGGCGGCCAGGCCCGGCGAGCCGGAGCGGGTCAGCTCCTCGGTCATGATGAGCACGTGCAGCAGATCGCCCCCGGCGCCGCCGTACTGTTCGGGAAAGCCCACGCCGAGATAGCCCGCGTCGGCAAAGGCCGTGTACAGGGTCCGCGGGAACTCCTTGGCCTGCTCCCACTTGTCCACGTGGGGGGCGAGCCGATCCTGCACGAACCGCCGGATCTGGGTCCGGAAGATCCGATGCTCGTCGTCCAGAAATGCAGCGTCTGCTAGCGGTTCCATGGTTCTCCCCTTTCCGGGCGCGTCCTGGCCAGGACTCTAGCCC
This sequence comes from bacterium, assembly GCA_043825095.1. Taxonomy (GTDB): domain Bacteria; phylum Myxococcota_A; class Polyangia; order HGW-17; family JAJRWW01; genus JBDRSE01. The sequence continues at coordinate 20,318 of JBDRSE010000101.1, read as the reverse complement.
ATCCGCGCCCCGCCGCCGATCACTTCTTCCGCCGCTCTGCCGACCGGGCGTGGGCCTCCAGTCCCTCCAGCCTTGCCAGGGCGACGGCGTCACGGACGAGCCCCTGCGACTCGTCCGGGTCGTCGATCCGGATCCAGGTCCGGTGCCGCAGGAACGTCAGCACTGACAGCCCGCCGCTCCAGCGCGCGGTGCCCGCCGTGGGCAAGGTGTGGTTCGGACCGGCGCCGTAGTCCCCGAGCACCTCGGCCGAGGCAGGGCCCACGAAGAGCCCGCCGTAGTGTCGCAGCCCGGGCAGGGCGGCGTCGCAGTCGGCCAGCATCAGCTCCAGGTGCTCCGGCGCCAGGCGGTTGCACACGTCGACCCCGGTGGGCAGATCGGGCACCTCCACCGCAAAGCCGTTGGCCAGGGCGGCCCGGGCCGTGTCCGCCGTGGGCAGCTGCGCGAGCTGCGCCGCCAGCTCCGCGTCCACCCGCTCCGGCAGCGCGGCGTCGAGGCTCACGAGGATCGGCACCGCGTCCGGGTCGTGCTCGGCCTGGGCGAGCAGATCCGCGGCCACGACGGCCGGATCCGCGGTCCCGTCGGCGAGCACCACCAGCTCCGACGGCCCGGCCAGCATGTCGATGCGCACGCGACCGGACACGAGCTGCTTGGCCGCGGTGACCCACCGGTTCCCCGGCCCCACCACGGCGTCGCAGCGCGGAACGGGCCCGGCGCCGAAGGCCAGCGCCGCGATCGCCTGCGCCCCGCCCACGGCGAGCAGCCCGTCCGCGCCCGAGAGCGCCGCCGCGGCCAGGGTGATGGGCTGCGGCCGCGGAGACGCGACCCAGACCGTCTCCACGCCCGCGACCCGCGCGGTCAACGCGGTCATCAGCACGGACGACGGGAGCGGGTACCGCCCGCCCGGGGCGTAGCAGCCGGCCGCGGCCACGGGCGCGATGCCATGCCCGGCCCGGCCGCCGGGGATGGCCACGTCCAGCTCGGCCACGGACTCCCGCTGCGCCTGGGCAAAGTCCCGGATCCGCTCCGCGGTCCGCGTGAGCACGCCGCGCTGCTCCGCTGGAAGCCCGTCCAGGGCGCGCCGCAGCTCCGCCGGGCGGATCACCAGGGGCGCGCCCTGCGCGAGGTCGCCGAGGCGGAGCGCGTGCTCCCGCAGCGCCTGCTCCCCGCGCTCCCTGACGTCGGCGACGATCCGCGCCGCGGCGGCCAGGGTGTCGGGGTCCACGGGATCGGCGTGGGCTTCGGGCAGCGCTGAGAGCGGCCGCCGGTTCCAGCCCGTGGCCGTCATGGCGTCCCCCCCTCCGGCTTCGCGTCTCCGGCACGCCGGGTGACCTTCAGGGCCCGGCGGTCCAGCTCGGCCTCCACGTCCGCCAGGGAGACGCCGGCCTTTGCCAGGGCGGCGAAGGTGAAGTACAGCACGTCGGCCGCCTCGAAGGCGACGTCCGCCGGCTCCACGGCCGCGGCGAGCTCCCGGGCCTCCTCGGCCAGCTTGGCGCCGAGCAGCGCGGGGTCCTCGAACAGCCGTCGCGTGTAGGATCCCGCGGGCGCCGACTCCCGCCGCGAGCGCAGCGTCTGCTCCAGCCGCCCGAGCCCCCGCAGCCCGCCCCAGCACGAGTGGGTTTCCCGGTGACAAAACCCGGGCGGCGCCTGGTCCACGACGAACCGGAGGGCGTCCGCGTCGCAGTCGAGCTCGATCCGGAGCAGCCGCTGCACCGCCCCGGAGGTCTCGCCCTTCACCCACACGCCCCGCCGGCGCGAGTGGTACACGCCCTGCTGCCGCGCCACGGCGATCCGCACGCTCTCGGCATTGGAGTAGACCAGCCCCAGCGCCCGCTCCTGCGGGTCGCAGACCACGGTGGGCCACAGCCCGTCCCGCCGGTCCGACACGAGCGGCGCGGTGATGCAGTCGCCGAGATCCAGCCGGCCGGTGTAGATCGCCATGCCCACCTGGGCGTCGACGCCCCGCCGGTGCAGCTCGGCGATCTCCCGGCTGGTGGTCACGCCGCCGGCCACGGTCAGCCTGGCTCCCGCCGCGGCCTCTACGAGCTCGTCCGCCAGCCCCAGGTCGGTGCCGACCAGCCGGCCCTCGCGCTCCACGAAGGTCACCAGGAACCCCCCCACCAGCCCCTCGAGCGCGTGCATGCAGTCCACGATCCCCTCGCCGGTCTTGGTCTGCCACCCCTCCACCACCACCTCGCCGTCCACCGCGTCCAGGGCCGCGATCACCCGCTCCCCGGGCAGCTCCCGCAGCACCTCCGGCTGCGCCGCCGTGCCGAGGATGATCTTGCTCGCGCCGGCGTCCAGCCAGCGGATCGCGGTCTCCACGTCGCGGATCCCGCCCCCCACCCGGCAGGGAGCCATGCGCACCAGCTCCTCGATCAGGGCGGTGTTGTTTCCCCGCCCGAGGGCTGCGTCCAGGTCGATGACCGCCACCTCTCCGGCCAGCCGGAACTTCTCGAGCAGGGGCCGCGGATCCCCGGCCTCGAGGGCCCGCTCCTTGCCGCCGATGAGCTGCACCGCCTGGCCGTCCATCAGATCGATCGATGGGATGATCATCTCCGCACCTCCAGTCCCGCCGCCGCGAGGGCCTCTTTGAGCTGCCCCACGGTGTACTCGCCATAGTGAAAGATGGACGCCGCCAGCACCGCGTCCGCCCCGGCCCGCAGCGCCTCCACGAGGTGGTCCGGCCCGGCCGCGCCTCCCGACGCGATGATCGGCACCGCCACCGCCGCGGAGGCCGCCCGCAGCAGCTCGAGGTCGTAGCCGGCCTTGGTGCCGTCCCGATCCCAGCTCGTGAGCAGGATCTCCCCGGCGCCGCGATCCACCACCTCCCGCATCCACTCGATGGCGTCCCGGCCGGTGTTCTCCCTGCCGCTTTGCACGATGACCTGCCACGGGCCGTCGCCCTGCCGCTGGGCGTCCACTGCGATCACCGTGCACTGGCTGCCGAAGCGCTCGGCCAGCGCGGTCACGAGCTCGGGCCGCTCCACGGCCGCGGTGTTCACGCCCACCTTGTCCGCGCCCGCGCCCAGGAGCTTCTCCGCGTCCTCCACCCGGCGCACGCCGCCCCCCACGCTCAACGGAATGGAGAGCCGCCGCCGGATCTTCCGCACCGTCTCCACCTGGGTCCCGCGCCCCTCGGGAGTGGCCGACACGTCCAGCATCACGATCTCGTCCGCCCCCTGGCGCTCGTAGGCCTCGGCCAGCTCGTCGGGCGCGCCCGCGTCCCGCAGCCCCTGAAACTGAACGCCCTTCACCACGCGCCCACCGTTGACGTCGAGGCAGGGGATGATCCGTACGGTCAGCATCTCGTTCGTCCTCTCGCGGCGACGACCCGCGCCGCACCCGCGCACAATACACCCGCGCACAATAACCGACGAGCGCGCCCAGACCCAAGGAGTCTGTCACACCCGAGGAGTCTTGACCCGGGCCCCCGGGAACGCGAAACTGAGCCTGACAACGCAAGACCCGGGAGACACCATGACCAGAGCAACCTGCGCCGCGATGCTCACCCTGCTGCTCGCGCTCGGAACCTGGGCCGGGTGCGAGGGAGATTCCAAGTGCGAGTCCGGGTGCGCCCAGGGGGAGGTGTGCACCAGCGCCGGCTGCTGCACGCCCTGCGGGGACGGCTGCTGCGGCTCGGAGTCGGTGTGCGTGGACGGCGAGTGCTGCCAGCCCGACTGCACCGGGCGGGAGTGCGGCCCGGATCCGGTGTGCGGCTCGTACTGCGGTCCCGGTTGCTACAACATCGAATGCACCGACGGCCAGTGCAGCTGCGGCACCCGCGAGTACTGCTACGGCATCTGCTGCGATGCCGGCCAGACCTGCGCGTCCCCGTACAACTGCTGCACCCCGGGCGTGGACTGCTGACATTCGATCCCACCGACCGCCGCTTTTTCCGCCACAGGAGTCAAAGCGCCACAGCGAAGTGTCTCATCCGTGAGATCCGAGACACAACCCGAAGGCGTTCCGCTGGCGTTCCTCAGCAGGGCGAGAGCCCTCGACCCCTACAGTCATCATCCTGGCCCAGTCGACTCCGCACCCGGGAATCACTGTTCAACTCCATATAATCGCAGTTGTTTCATTCCTGGGCCACCCGATAAACCAAAACTCGACATCCTCGAATCACCACGAGAGCGCTCGCCGGCACCCAGCAGGGGTCCGGCGAGCCAGGTTGTTGGCATGGCGCTTGCAATAATTAACAGCCAGGAGGTCGAGATGATACACACAAGACCGACGAGTCGACAAATCAGGGATGAGACCGGCTACCCAGCCGTCACCATCTTGAACTACGTCAGTCCCCTGAACGAGGGGGTGCTGCCCCAGGCCGACGCCCGCGGATATGCCGGCAGCGACCAGGACGACGAGTGGCTGGAGATCTCCCTCGCGTTGTCCCCGGAGCTCGTGGTGACCGAGGCCCGCTTTCGCGCCGTTGGGTGTCCCGCCCTCATCGCCGCGGGCTCGATGCTCACCCAGCTCGTGCGGGGTCGAAGCCTCAGCGACACCCATTTCCTCACGGCCGCTGAGCTCGATCGCGCCCTCGGGCACCTTCCCGACCTGCGCCGCTACGCCGCCTCCATTGCCGTCAAGGCGCTGCAGCAGGCCGCCGCCAAGGTTTGGGAGAGTCGCCCGCCGGTGCTCAGACACGCGGTGTAGCCCGCCCCGTCCTCCGGCCCATCTGAACCCCTGACATTAGCGCTGGGACATCCGGCATGCTTCAAGGCCCCGAAACCCCAAGACCTGGTCCTGCCGGGGAAATTTCACCGGGCTGTTCGAACATCCACCGGTAAACGAACACCGGCGAAACCGCGTCGAGCCCGTTTTCGCGCAGTTAGGCCCCACCGTTCCCCTGGCACGGCTCGTGCTGCTTTGCGCTGACAACTGTCGCACCAGCGACGAACCCACAAAGGAGAGAGCCATGAAGAAACTGCTGACCATACTGCTCGTCGCCACCTTCGGCCTCGGCGCGCTGGCCGCCGGCGGCTGCAACGATCCGTGCACCAAGGCCGCGGACAAGATGATCGAGTGCCTGTCCAAGGACGACCAGAAGCTGGCCGAGAAGCTGAAGAAGGACCGGGACAAGGGCATCGAGGAGTGCAAAAAGAACGAGGACTCCAAGCAGCGGGCCAAGAAGTGCGCCGGCATCGACGACTGCAAGAAGTTCGTCGAGTGCATGAGCCAGAAGTAATCGAATGATCCCTACACCGACTCCCAGAGCGGTCGTTGGCGGCTGGTGGATCCGCCGGTGGTCTCGTCGTCGAACTGCTCACTCAGGTTCTCGAGCCGCAGGCACTTGCCCAGCCAGAGCAGCTCGAACGACCGGGGGGCGCCGTTGCTGCTCTTGGTGACGACGACGTGGATGGTGCCCTCCTGATCGATTCGATCCCGCTGGAGCACGAGCACCGCGTCCGCCGCGGCCTCCACGCTCCCGGAGACTCCCCGGGGCTGCGCCGTGCCCGGATCAGCGCCCAGGACGCCGTCGTCGACCGTGGAATCCACGTGGCAAATGGCCAGCACGAGCAGCCCCGTCTCCCGCGCCAGGGCCTTGAGCCCGCGGACCGCCTCGAGCAAGGCGCCTTGCTCCGACTGCCCCCCCGCAACCCGCACCAGCCCCATACAGTCGACGATCACGATCCCGGGTGGATCGGGCTGGGTAGCGTCGTCGGACGCCAGGCGGAGAAGCTCCGCGGCCCAGCCGATGGTGGAACGCCGGATGTGTCCAATGGACGCGCTCGGAGTGTCGTCGATCTCGATGGACGCCAGGGCCATGCGATTCCCGGCCACCTGGAGGCGGTGGATCTCCTCCTTGCTCACCAGGCCGCGCCGCAGCTGCTTGATCCCGACCTGGGACTCGGCACACAGCATGCGCTGCAGCAGGGCCTGACGGTCCACCTGCAGCGAGAAGAACAGCGCCGGGGTTCCCGCGTTCAGGGCGACGTCGGCCACGACGTTCACGGCGAAGGTCGTCTTCCCGGTCGCAGATCCCCCGGCGACCACGAGCAAGCCCCCACGCTGAAGCCCACCGAGGACGCGGTCCAGATCCGTGAACCGGGTCCGCAACCCCTGGGCAGACCCGGGAGACTCCATCCGGCGCTGCAACCCATCAAACAACGAGCGCAGGCCACCGTATACGTCAGTCCGCTTCGTTCCGGCGAGCCGCTCGGTGAGGCCCAGGGTGAGCCGCGCGAGGCCCTCCACCACCGTCCCGACCGTCACGGTTTCGTCGTGGGCCTGGGCCGTCAGGTCGGTCAGCTCCCGGATGAGCCGTCGCCGAGCGGACGCCTCGCGGATCGAACGTACCAGGGCGAGACATTGATCGGCGGGGGCGGCCTGATCGGCGAGCAGGAAGTAGTACTCCAGCCCACCGGCGCGCCGGTCGTCCTCTCCCAGCTGCTCCCGAACGTTCAGGGGATCCAGCACCATCCCCCGCGCGAACAGCCCCAGCAGCGCGCGGAACACGAGCCGGTGACGCGGGTTGTAGAAGTCCTCGGCGGACAGCTCGGCAGCGACCTCGCGGAACCACTCGTTCCGCACCATCACGGCCCCCAGCACCGATCGTTCGACGTCATCCGCGTAGGGGAGCAGCCTCTGCATCATGTCGAAACCACCCTCCGGGTACGAAAGCCCGAAGCGTACGCCACGGACGGGTTGCCTGAAAACGCGGCCGTTCCGAATATACCACCTCACCGCCCCACCGTCGCACACTCCCGATCTCCGGGACTCTTCGGGGCCGCGGGGGCGCCGGGCAGTTCATCACTCCGCAGACGGCGAGCCGCCGCAGTCCCGGCGCAGCCGCAGCCGCAGTCCCGCCGCAGCCGCAGTCCCGACGCCGACTCGCCGTCTGGGGACAAATCGGTTAGTCTGCGGAACCGGAGGAGAACCCATGACTGCAAGAATCGAAACGCTGGCGCTGGCGACCCTGGTCACCATGCTCGTCCTCACGACAAGCAGCGAAACCGCCGAGGCGCGGCGGGGCGCCCGGTCGTACAAGTTCGACGGCTTCAAGCTCGGGGACAGCTACTCCAAGCTGTTCCAGCGCGCCCCCTACAACCAGCCCTGCGACAACGATCCCGTCGACAACCGCAAGCGGCGGGCCATGGTCTACGGCGCGCTCCCCTGCCGGCGCCGGGTGTTCCCGGAGCAGACCACGGTCTTGATCTACCTCCAGATGAACGCGCCGGGCACGAGCCCCTATGCGCAGCCCATCGAGGCGCTGGCCTTCCTCCACGGGCAGTACTTTCGCAAGCGGAGCAACTTCCCGGTGCACCCCGGGGACAAGCTCGGCAAGGCGCGCCAGCGCTTCGGCCGCCCCCTGGGGACGATGATCCTGCCCAACCGGCGGGGGCCGTCCCTGACCGCCCACCGTTTCCGGGGAGACATCCACATCCTCACCGAGGGCGCCCTGGTCCGCGGCGTGGTGGTGGGCCGCATGCCGACCGATCCCAGCAACGAGCAGTGGCGGGGGTTGATGCAGATGGTTCGCCGCTACACGCCGCTGTCGGGGCTCCCGCCCGCCCGCCCCGCGGGCCTCACCGGCGTCTGCGCCCGACTCTGGAAACGCGCGGTGGCCTGCCGGAACAACAGCCGCGTCGCCCGCAAGATGGCGGGGCGCCCCTCGAAGTTCCTGTCGAAGTGCACCCGCAAGCTGGGAAAGCCCGGAGACCGCGGGATCCTCACCTGCATGTCCCGCTCCAAGACCTGCGCCGCCTTTGACGGCTGCCTCCCGCGCTGACGCGGAAGACTGACGCGGAAACGATCAGCGCGCGAGCCAGCGGGCGAGCAGGTCGCTTCCCCACCGGCCGGAGAGCTCGGGGTGGAACTGACACGCGAGCAGAGAGCCCCGCTCGAGCGCGGCGACGAAGGAGTCGCCGTGATCGGAGGTGGCGCCGCCCCACCCGTCGGGCAGCGCTGCCACGCGAAAGGAGTTGGCAAAGTAGGCGAACCCGGGCTCGAGCAGCGAGCCGCCCCCAGTGGCTCCACCCGGCGCTCCACCAGGCCCTGCGACCGGCGTGACCTGGTTCCAACCGAACTGGGGCACGCGCACCGAGTCGTCGAACCGCGCCACCCGGGCGGGCACCACCCCCAGGCCCGCCACGCCCGGGCTCTCCTCGCTGGCTTCACACAGGAGCTGCAGTCCCAGACACACCGCGAGGGTCGGACGGCCCTGCTCGATCCGCTCGCCCAGCGCCTCGTCGAGCCCGCGCTCCCGGAGCTTCGCCATCCCCGCCGCGAACGCACCCACCCCGGGCAGCACCACGTGCTCACCCTTCAGCACGTCCTCCGGCGCCTCGGTGAGACGCCCCTGCCGACCGAGCCGATCAAAGGCCGCGAAGAGCGACGCGATGTTCGCCACGCCGGTCTTGATGATGAGCACCTCGGGTCGGCTCATCAAAGCACGCCCTTGGTGGAGGGCACTCCGGTCTGGCCGCTCGGGGCGACCGCCTGCCGGAGGGCCAGGGCCAGAGCTTTGAACGCCGCCTCGGCGCGGTGGTGATCGTTTTCACCGCGGATCACGTCGACGTGGATCGACGCGCGCATGGCCGTGGCGAGGGAGTGGAACACGTGCGGCACGTTCTCCGCCGCGAGCTGACCCAGGGTCTCGCCGTCGAGGTCGAGCTCCACCTCGGACCAGGGCCGGCCCGAGAAGTCGATGACCGCGCGGGCCAGGGCTTCGTCCAGGGGCGCGTAGGCCGAGCCGAAGCGCACGATGCCGCGCCGATCTCCGAGCACCTCGTCCACTGCCTTGCCGATGGCCAGGGCGCAGTCCTCCACGGTGTGGTGATCGTCCACGTGCAGATCGCCCTTGCACGTGAGCTGCAGGTCAAAGCCCGCGTGCTTGGCCAGGGCGGTCAGCAGGTGGTCCAGCATGCCGATGCCAGTGGACACCTCCACCGCGCCGGAGCCGTCCAGGCTCAGCGTCAGCACGATGTCCGTCTCCTTCGTCTTGCGCTCTACCTTTGCGTCACGACCCATGGTTCAACTCCCCTGCTCCTAGAGCTCCTGGAGCTCCATCAGCTCCATCAGCTCCGAGATGTTCCGGAGGACCCGCGCCGCGCCGGCGCGAAACAGCGACTCGTCGATCATGGAATCCCCGGGTTGGAACAGCGCGCCCAGCGGGAGCACGCCGGCCGACCGCGCCGCGCGGATGTCGTCGGGCGTGTCGCCCAGCATCCACGCCCGCTCCACGGCCAGTCGCTCGAGCGCGAGGCGTACGGGCGCAGGATCCGGCTTGAGCGGCGCGTCCTCCATGCAGATCACCGCGTCGAAGCAACCGCCGATGTCGTACTGGCTGAGAAACCGCTCGGCGTCCGCGCGTGGGCGCCCGGTGACAATTCCCAGGCGCAGGCGCGAGCCAAGCTTCTCGAGCGCGGCCCGCGGCACGAGCAGGGACTCCTGCTCCCGGAGCCCCGGGCGCTCAGGCGTGCCCTGGTACAGCTCCTCGAAGGTCTTCGTCACCTGGTCGAGCGCAACGTCCACGCCGCGCTTTTTCAGCAGGCGTCGGGTGAGCACCCAGTCGTTGTTGGCGTCCCCCAGCGCGGTCTCGGCGGCGACGTCCGCCAGGGTGAGCTCGCAGCCGTAGTGACGCGCGGTTTCGACGATGGCCCGGCGGTAGGACCGCGACACGTCGGCCAGCACGCCGTCCATGTCGAACAGCAGCGCCTCGGGCTCGAAGAGCGTCCGGAGCGCCGTGGTCAGACGCGCGAACTCCGCCTCGTTTCCGGGGCAGGTGAGCCGCACCGCGTCGTCGAGCAGCGGGTCCCCGGGGAAGGCCCGCACCCCGATGCCCTGCCCGGCCAGCCCGTCGCGCACCCACAGCGCGCTGCCGAACCGGGCAAAGGCGAAGTTGCCCTGGGACGCGGCCACCCGCCCGCCGGCCCCTCGCAGCAGCTCCTCGAGGGCGGGTCGCTCCCGGGCCACCTGGGCCACGAAGGCCGACACGGTCTCGTCTCCCCGGGCAAGCCACCGGGCCGCCAAGGCCAGCGAAGGGCCGCTGACCGCATAGGGATGTCCCGCGATGCGCAGCCACTCGAGGACCTGGGTCGACGCCACCGCGTACCCTACGCGAAGCCCGGCCATTCCCCACGCCTTGGACAGGGTGCGCAGCACCACCACGTTGGGGCGCTCCAGCGCCAGGGAGGTGAGATCCTCCTGGCCGAACTCCACGTAGGCGTGGTCGATCACCACCAGGGCCTGGGGCGCCGCCTCGGCGATCCGCTCCACGTCCTGCCGGCTCGCCACGGCGCCGGTGGGGTTGTTGGGGGACACCACGGCCACGGCCGTGACGTCCGGACCGAGGGCTGCCAGCACCTGCGCGGTGGGATACCGCGGGCCGGGCCACGGAATGGACACCAGCTCTCCGCCCGAGAGCGCCACGAACCGCTCGATCATCGAGAAGGTGGGCTCGGGCACGATCATCTTGCGGCCCGGGCACACCAGGGCCCGGCAGATGCGATCGAAGGCGTCGTCCGCGCCCGCGGTGACCAGCAGCCGATCCGCGGGCACTGCCAACCGCTGGGCCAGCAGCCCCTCCAGCCGCGCCGCGTCCGGATACCGGCGCAGCAGCTCCGGGTCGTGCTCGCCCAGCGCCGCCAGCACGGCGGCCGGGGGAGGCTGGCCCTCGTTGCCGTCCAGGCGCAGGTCCACCGGGATCGGCGGCCGGGGGACCCGATACGCCGAGATCCGCTCGATCCCCGGGACTGGTCGCAGCTCGCTCATGACGTCAGCATCGGCATCGGCATCAGCATCGGCATCGGCATCAGCATCGGCATCAGCATCGGCATCGGCATCGGCATCGGCATCAGCTTCAGCTTCAGCATCAGCTGACGATCTGCGCCAGTCGGGTGACCACGACGTCTGTCCCGCCGGCGGCCTTGACCGCCGGAATCACCAGCGGCAGGTCCCGCCGCGGCACCGCCGCCTTGACCGCGTACCCCGCGTCGCCGTGCAGCGGCGCAATGGTCGGCTCCCGCATGCACGGCAGCACGGCGATGACCGCCTCGAGATGCTCGGCCGTGACGTTGACCTCCATCATGACGCGCGTGCGCGCCTCCAGCACCGCGCCCAGCACCAGCACCAGCCGCTCGATGGCCTCCCGTTTCTCCGGATTCTCCAGCGCGGCCGGGTGCGCGAACAGCCGGGTCGAGGACTGCATCAGCTCGTCCACGACGCGCAGCTTGTTCGCCTCCAGCGTGCCCCCGGTGGCCGAGTTGTCCACGATGCAGTCCGCGTCCTCCGGCGGAAACACCTCGGTGGCGCCAAAGGACTTCACGAACCGGGCGTCCAGCCCGCTGTCCGCGATCCAGCCCTTGGTCAGCCGCTCGTACTCCGACGCGACCACCAGCGGCCGCTTCGGCGGCCAGCCGGCGTCCACCAGCTCCTCCGGCGCCGCCGCCACCAACCGCACCGGGTTCAACCCCGTATCCAGCAGCTCCTCCACCCGGGCGTCCAGCTCGGCCACCCAGTCCGCGCCGGCAAAGCCGATGTCCCGGGAGCCCGCATGCAGCATCTCGACGATGTTCTGGGGCTTGAGCAGCTTCACCTCCACGCCCGGCAGCGACAGCCGGGGCCGGTAGCTACGCCCCCCCACCACCACCTCGATCCCCGCGTCCGCCAACAGGCTCTCCACGCCCTTCTGCATCCGACCCTTGGGCAAAGCCAGCCTCAGGACCACATTTTCACTCTTCTCTGACATCGCTCTTTCGATCTTCCTGATACTCGCGGTTCGGCGCTCTCCCGCCGACCGAGTAGCTCCATCTGTATAGTGCGAAGTCTCCCGGAAGTCCCGCGCAAAGCTCAGCCAGCAAAGCTCAGCCGGCAAAGCTCAGCCGGCACAGCGGCCCTTGAGGTAGGAGCGCTCGCCTCCGCACCAGGCGATCAGGGGAAAGGCGACCTTGTTGCCCGGGTCGAAGCAGTAGCGGTAGCCGAAGTTCTTCTGGAAGCGGTCGGCGATCTCCTGGCGACCGTAGCGGAAGTACTTGCAGCGGTCGCTCGGACAGAACCACAGGTTGTTCTCCCAGCAGTGGTAGGCGCTCGGCTCCCACTCCTCGAGCTCGGTTTCGCAGAAGGGGCAGCAGTTGTCGTTCGGTAATTCCAGCGGAAGCTCGGACATGGCGGTACCTCGGGAGAGGATCTGTCCGGAGCGCAGCCCACTGTCAATGGATTAAATGGAGCGGGACGGTCCGCTACCGGCTTGATCCCTGTGAGGCAATGGTCAGAACGGCCGACTCTCTTCACTGTGAATTCCTAATTTCCGTCATTGACGGAAATGACGGAAATTCATTGTCCGGATGGAGAAATACCCACACTACTACCAATGATTAAACGCTTTTTCGACCAATGTAGAGGACGGCGGTTCTGTTCGGGCAGCGTTGACGAAAATTCTCACGGGGCGAGGGCGGGAGCGACGTGACCGATGACGACGGTCTGATCAGCTACTGTTTGATCAGCTACTGTCTGCGACGACGTCGCAGGCCCAGCCAGAGAACGACGAGCAGCAGCCAGAGCCCATGTCCCGCCGGGGAGCTTTGCGAGCAGTCGCAGCCGCTGTTCACGTCGCCGTCGTCTTCCCCGGCGTCGACTCCGACGCTGGCGTCCGTGCCGGGGAGGCCGCCGTCCGGCAGCACCGCGCACTCGCTCCAGGCGTCCCAGGCGCAGGTGGTCGAGCACACGCGCTGCCGCGACGTGCCGTCGCCGCAGCCCGTGGGGTCCTCATCGGTGGCGCCGCTCTCGCACTCGCCCTGGCTCTCGCAGGCCACCGTGGACCAGGCCGGCCACTGACAGCCGTCGCACGTCCGGGTCTGGGTGCCGCAGCGCGCGCACGCCTGGGTCTGGGGCGCGTCGCTCGCGCTGCACACGCACGCCCCGCTGGGCGCGATCTTCAGCGCATCGAACGCGATGGTCGTGCCGTTCACGTCGGTGTAGGGCTCGCCGGTGTTGTCAGCCAAAGACACCCACTGATCCCCCCCCGCCGCGAAGGAGAACGTGCCCAAGCTGAGCCAGTCATTGGGCGTCGTGGTCTGATCCACGGTGACCACCTGCTCGCTCCCGTTGTGCCGCACCGTGTAGTGCGCCTGCTGCGACTCGCCGAACGCCGCGGGCACGTAGGCCCACACGTCGTAGTCCCCGGCCTGGGCAAAGTGCAGGTTCCAGCGCGCCCAGTTGTCCGGAGACGCCTGATCGATGGTGTAGGTCCACACCGAGTGCCCGCCATGGCCACTCCCCTCGTCGTGCCAATACTGGCTCGGCCCGAACCGCTGAAAGCAGGGCCCGTCGTCCTCCAGGATGGTCTCCACCGGATCGATGGTCTGGCACGGCTGCGGCGGCTGGCCGTTGTTGCTCGACGTCAGCGTCTGCCCCTGCACGATGTCCTCATAACCATCAAAAAACTCCGGCACCACCGCATTCCCGCCATACGACCCCCCCGTGCCGCTCCCGCCGATGGTGGAGTCCCGATGCATCGCCCAGTGCAGGTGCGCCCCGAAGAACGGACAGCTCAGGTTCTGGATGTCCCCCTCGCACGAGTCCCCCAGATCCCCGATGTGATCCCCCTGGTTCACGTGCGCCCCCTCGCCCACGTACAGCGCGTTCAAGTGCGCGTACAACGAAATGTACGTATGCCCGTCCGCGTTGTAGTCGTGCTGGATGATCACCCGCAGCCCATAGTTGGCCCAGCCCGCCGTGGCCCAGCCCGCCTTCACCACCGTGCCCGCCGCCACCGCCCGCACCGGCTGCCCCAGCCCGTTGTTCGGATGCTGTGGCATGATGAAGTCCAACGCATAATAGTCATTGGCCGAGCTCGCATTGTTCGTCCCGCTGTGCAGGCTCGACCCCGCGTTGGGCCCATACCCGGACGACACGTAGCAGGTCTCCCCCGCCGTAAACGGCAGCCGGATGTCGAACCCCGCCGGCAGGCTCACCGCGCCGGCCACCGGAGTCGTAATGCCCCAGCTCGCCTGGGACGTGCAAAGCAGTAGCCCGGCAGCAAGCACAACTCGAACAGCGCTACGATTCATGGTGGGCCTCCCGAAGGTGTTACGTCGCAGCCCCAAGCATAACACACACCTGCAGCGCCGGAGGGGGGGCGCGCGCATGCATCTCGGTCCGCGGGGAACGGAGCTCAGGAAAAGGCTCGGCGGATGGTGCTCATGCCCAGAAAGAGATGCAGGCGACCGTCCAGCAGGGAATGGAAGCCGTACCGCTTGTAGAAGGCGCGAGCTGCATCATCGAGGGCGTGGACCACCAGCGCGTTGATCGCGAGGGTTTCCGAGACTTCGAGGGAACGTCTCATGGCATCCATGAGCAGCTGCTGTCCCCGCACCAGCCCGCCTTCACGACCGGGGCTGAGCCGCGGCCCGAGCAGGAAATCCCCCGCTCCGACTGTCAGCCGCCTGACCTCCGCGGGGCTGGAAGATATCAGACTGTATTTCAGACCAAAGTACGATATTGTAACCCCAGTTTCGCGCTCGAACCCTTCCGGGATCGCGCTACGGAGGTGAGTCCATGTCAAAGGGGCGGCTGGATATCGTCAAGGCCATGGCAGCGATGGCATGGTCGGACGGCCGAATGGACAAGAAGGAAATCGAGAAGATCCGGGTCCTGGCCAAGCGGATGGGGCTCGAGGCCGGGGACCGCGCCAAGGTGGAGGGCTTCGTGCGCAGCAAGCCGCACATCGATGACCTGGATTTCAGCGAGCTGAACGACAAAGAGCGGCATGCCATGTACCTGATGGCCCTGCACTACGCGCACATGGACGGCCAGGTCAAGCCTGGGGAGCAGAAGGTGCTGGACAAGCTCGCGGAGCTGCTGCACGTCCCAGTCCAAATCAAGGCGGAGCTGGAGCAGAAGATGAACGACAAGAAGTAGGCCTGGGACAAGCAGTAGGCCTGCGGCGGTCGCGAGGATTCCCACCAAAGATCTGAACAAGCTGTGGAAAAGTCGGGGGACGAGCGCTGGTGATCACGGGATCCCAGCGTTTTTCACCAGATCGCTCACTTCGTGGGCACTGTGTTTTTCACCAGGTCGCTCACCTGTGGGGAGGGTGTTTTTCGCCTCGACCCACAGCTCTTCGAGCTCGTCCAGGGTGAGCTGGTCCGGGGTCTGGGAGCGCTCGGCCACGCGGTCCTCGAGATAGCGGAACCGGTCGTCGAAACGGCCGAGCGCGGCGGTGAGGGCGCCCTCGGCGTCAAGGCCCAGGAGACGGCTGAAATTCACCGTCGCCATGAGCAGATCGCCCAGCTCGTGCCGCACGGCGGCGGGGTCGCCCTGGGCCACGGCCTCGTCGAGCTCGGCGAGCTCTTCGGTGAGCTTGTCCCGGGCTCCCTGAGGCTGCTCCCAGTCGAAGCCCACGCCCGCGGCCTTCTGCTGGATCCGCTGGGCTCGGAGCAGGGCCGGCAGCGCGCGGGGCACGCCGTCCAGGGTGCGCCGCGGTTCGTCTTTTTGCGCGGCCTCTTCTCGCTTGAGCTGGATCCAGTTGTCCCGCACCTGACCCGCGGTGTCGACGCGCTCGTCGCCGAAAACGTGGGGATGTCGGCGCACCAGCTTCTGCGCGATGGAGGTGACCACGCCCGAGATGTCGAAGCTGCCCTCCCGCTCTCGCAGGGCGGCCTGGAAAACGACCTGGAACAGCAGATCGCCGAGCTCTTCCCGGTGGTGCGCGGGATCTCCCTCGTCGATGGCTTCCAGCACCTCGTAGGTCTCTTCCAGCAGATAGCTCTTGAGGCTCTCCAGGGTCTGCTGCCGGTCCCAGGGGCAGCCCCTGTCGGCCAGCAGCCGGGCCATGATCTCCACGAGCTCTGCGAACGTGTAGCGGTCCTTGGTTTCCGTCAGCATCGTCCCGACTTGGTTTCCGTCAGCGTCGTCTCTTGTTGCTTCTGCCTGCTTCGACTTGCTTCTACTTACTGTCCATTACGAACACGCCGTCCCATTGCTTTGGCGCGTCGCGCTCGAGCTTGGACAGCCGGTCCAGAAACACCTGCGCGGGTCCGTCCGCTGGGTGGGCGTCCAGCACGGCCTGGAAGTGGTCGCGGGCCGCGCTCCAGTCGGCCTCGCGGTACGCGGCGAGGCCCTGGGCGAACCGCTCGACCGGCACCGGGCACTTCTGGTCTCGCGGGCCGAGCAGCTCGAAGATCCGCGTGGCGTGCTCCTTACCCATGACACGCACGAGGTCTACTTCGCGGAGCCAGAACTTCTCGTGCAACCCTTCCGCCACGGTCTCTCCGACGAGGATCGTGGTGCCGTACGCCTTGTTCAGGCCTTCGAGGCGCGAGGCGAGGTTCACGGTGTCGCCGATGGCGGTGTACTCGATGCGCCGCTCCGAGCCGAAGTTGCCGAGGCTCACCTCCCCGGAGTTCATCCCGATCCCGATCTGCACCGGCGCCCAGGGCTCGCCCTTCCACTTCCGGTTCAGCCGCTCGAGCCGCGCGAGCATGGTCAGCGCCGTGCGCGCCGCGAGCTCGGCGTGGTCGTCGCGGGGGCGGGGCGCGCCGAAGAGCGCCATGATGGCGTCGCCGATGTACTTGTCGAGGTAGCCCTTCTCGTCGAGCACGGCGTCGGTCATGGGCGTGAGGTACTGGTTCACCAGCAGCGCGAGGGCCTGGGGATCGAGCTGCTCCGACAGCGACGAGAAGCCGCGGATGTCGGAGAAGAGCACCGTGACCTCCCGCCGCTCCCCGCCGAGCTTCAGCTTCTCGGGGTCCAACGTCAGCTCGCGGATCACGTCGGCGTGGAGGTAGTGCTGGAACAGCGAGCGGATGCGCCGCTTCTCCAGCCCCTCGGTGAGAAATCCCAGCACCAGGGCCACTCCGGTCACCAGCAGCAGGGAGCCCACGGGGTAGACGACCGCGAGCCAGAGGCCCGAGCGGGTGAAGAGCCATTGCGCAAGAGCGAGGTACGCCGCGACGACAAGCACGGTGCCCACGCCGATCCAGAGCCAGCGCCGGTGAAAGGGCAACGCGTGCAGGAGCGTGGCCAGCAAGCCGAGCAGCAGCACCGAGAGCAGGGTCCACAGCCAGCTAACCTGCCGCAGCGCCTCGCCGTGCGCCAGGTTGTGGATCACCGTGGCGTGCAGCTCCACGCCGGGCAGCAGCGGGTCGAAGGGCGTGATGGCCTTGTCGATGTTGGCCGAGTCGTTGGGGCCGATGAGCACGATCTTGTCCCGCAGCACCGACGGGTCCACCCGCCCGGCCAGCACGTCGGCCGCGCTGATGGTCCGGAAGGTGCCCTTGGGTCCGAGGAAGTCGATCAGCAGCCGCCCGCGGGAGTCCAGGGGCACCCGGTGGGGGCCCAGCTTGAGCTCCCGGGCGCCGCCCACGTACCCGAGGTCGGCCCGGGAGATCCCGAGGGACATGCGCAGGAGCTGCACCGACAGCGGGACGTAGACCTGCCCGCGGAACCGGATGGCGGTGTAGTAACGCCGCGTGGCGCCGTCGTCCTCCACGATGTTGTTGACGAACCCCGCCGCGGCGATGGACCGCTCGAGGGTCGGGGTCACGCCGGACGCCCCGACCGCCTGGGGCGGCAGCCGGCGCGCGGGCAACCCCCGGGGCACCACGGCCTCGGCGTAGGCCGCGCGCTGGAGCCGCCCGGTGAGCGCCCCGTCGTAGCCCGTGCCGGAGAAGTGAAACAGCACGCCGGGCGCCACGTTGCCGGCCCGCCGCAGGGCGGCGCTCAGCCGCTCGTCCCCGCGGTTGAGCTCGAGCAGCGCGTCGAGCAGGGCGGCCGTGGACTGCACCACCCGGCGCGCCGCGGGATCGAGCTTGCCGCCCCCGAGCGCGGCGAGCGCCCGCTGCTCCGTGCGCAGTCGCTCCTCCAGGCGCCGGGGCAGCCGCTGCTCCGGCGTGTCGAAGATGTAGTCGACGCCGACGGCCCGGGGCCGCGCCGCGGCCACCCGATCCAGGAACCGCGCCCACACCCGTCGCTCCTGGTTGAGCTTGGGAAACTCGGCCCGCACCTTGTCGTCCACGCCGATGATGACGATCCGGTCGTCCCGGGGCTTGCGCGGGCCGCGCACCTTGAACCGCGCGTCCAGGCTCCAGGCCTCGACCCGGTCCAGCAGGGGCCAGCGCCACACGCCCGTGGCCTGCAGCGCAAAGAGGCTGGAGACGGTCAGCGTGGCGAGGATCCCACCGACCAGCGGCAGGTGACGACGCAGCCGGGACATGAGGGGGTTATATCAGACAAAATGCCGTGATGGGGTCTGACCCCACCACGGCATTCAGACGGAGTGGAGGTAGCGCTTGAGCTCCCAATCGGTGACAGCCTCGCGGAACAGATCCCACTCCTTCCACTTGGCTTCGAGGTACTTCTCGAAGAGGTGCTCCCCGAGCACGTCCTTCATGAAGGCGCTGCGCTGCAGGTCCTTGAGCGAGTCCTCCAGGGAGCCCGGAAGGCTCACGATGCCCTCGGCGCGGCGTTGCTTCTCGCCCATGTCGAAGAGGTTGACCTTGTCCACGGGCGGCGGCGGCTCCAGCCCGCGCTCGACGCCGTCCAGGCCCGCGGCCAGGAGCACGGCAAAGGCGAGGTACGGGTTGCAGCTCGGATCCGGGGAGCGGATCTCGGCCCGGCGCCCGGTGGGCTCCTTCTCGGCCTTGACCGCGGGCACCCGCACCAGGGCGCTGCGGTTGATGCTCGCCCAGGAGATGTACACCGGCGCCTCGTAGCCCGGGATGATGCGCTTGTAGGAGTTGACCAGCGGGTTCAGGATCGCCGTGAACTCCCGCACGTGCTCCAGGATCCCGGCGATGAAGCTCCGGCCGATCTTGGACATGTGATAGGGCACGCCCTGGGGGTCGTAGAACACGTTCTTGCCGTCCTTCCAGAGGCTGAAGTGGGTGTGCATGCCCGAGCCGTTCTGCCCGTGCAGCGGCTTGGGCATGAAGGTCACGTGCGCGCCGTTGTCCAGCGCCACCGCCTTGACCACGTGCTTGAACAGCATGGTGCGGTCCGCGGTCTCCAGGGCCGGCCCGTAGCGGAAGTCCAGCTCATGCTGGCCGGGCGCCACCTCGTGGTGGGCGTACTCCACGTCGATGCCCAGCGCCCGCAGGGCCAGCATCATCTTCTTCTTGATGGAGTCTGCCGGGTCGTTGGTGCCCGAATCGAAATAGCCGCCGCGATCGTAGGGCAGCGGCGCGATGTCGTCTCCGTTCAACCGGAACAGGAAGAACTCCAGCTCCGGGGCGACGTAGAAGCCGTCGAAGCCCGCCGCAACGGCCTGCTGCTGCAGGCGCATCAGCACGTTGCGAGGCGAGCCCTCGAAGGGAGTGCGATCCGGGTTGTGCACGTCACAGAAGAAGCAGCCCGTGCGCTCCGAGGGATCCGCGGCGTAGGGATAGATGCGGAAGGTGGTCGGATCCGGGACCAGCATCTGGTCCGACTCTTCGAGCCGGGCGAAGCCGAGGATCGAGGAGCCGTCCACGCCCTTGTCGTCCTCGAAGACTGTCTTCATCTCTTCCACCGGGAGGGTCACGCACTTGAGCTCGCCCATGATGCCGGTAAACAGCAGGTCCACGAACCGGACCTGCTCGCGCTCGATGGTCTCGAGCACGGCCTTGCACTCGTTCGAAATCATAACGTCCTCCTCCATGGCCGCTGCGGTGAGACAGCCCAGTGTGGGCCGATTCAGCAGGGCTGGAATCGCACAAATATGATCCCCTGCAACGCGGTGCGCAATCGTTATTTTCACGGATAAACGTCCCCGCAAAGGGTCCTGCCCCGGGGCTCTCCACCTGTGTTCCGGAGCGCTTCCCTCAGTCGCGAGATCCCGTTCGATATCCGGCCCCTGAGCACGGATTTCGCACTCCGCGTCCGGGTTTCGGACCGCTGGGCCCAAATCTGTAGGGGGGGTGGCGCTCGGCACAGAGGTTGCTATCCTCCCAGGGGTGACCACGCTCGCGACAAAGACCGCTGCGCTGCTGTTTCTGATGACCCTGGCTGCCCTGGCCTCGGGTTGTCGGCAGACAGCGACCTCGCGGGAGGATCCGCCGCGGCGCGCGGACGCCCGCCCCCGCCCTGCCGCTCCGACGCTGCGCACGGTGCTGATCCAGCTCGACGGGTTCGGGGCGGACTGGCTCGAGCGCTACCTGAAGGAGCGCCGCTTCCTGCCCAACCAGCCGCCGGCGCCCGCCTCCCAGGTCGCCGCGGGCGGCCTGGCCCGGCTGGCAGCCGGCGCCCGGGCCCGGGCGCTGGTCCCGGTGGAGCCGACCCTCACGGCGCCGTGCATGGTGTCCATGCTGACCGGCGTGTCCCCGGCCAGGCACGGCGTGATCTCGAACCGCTTCTTCCGGCGCGGCCAGCGGGTGAACGGCTTTACCGAGCCCCTGGCGTCC
>JBDRSE010000100.1:0-5224 GCA_043825095.1 bacterium | reverse complement strand
ACATTGACCTCGATCCATCCCGCCAGGCTTCGTTGCTCGCCGCGGTGCGTGCTCACGTACCCCAAGTACGCTGAGCGCGCTCCTCACTCGCGCCTTGCCTGGCGGGCGCCTCGTGGCCACTGTGACGCTGTTTGACTCAGTGTCCAGGAGACCCTGGTCAGCTCTCCCTTCTCCCAGATTTCTTGCCCCCAAAGCTCCACCCCTTGCCCCAAGCAGATGGGCCCACTATCCTGTGCGCCAGGATGTGGAAGATACTTCGCAGACCCGGTCCCTGGCTGTTCGGCATCGCGCTGGTCACGCTCGCCGCGCTGGTGCTGCACTGGACGACCCTGCTGTGGCGCCACGAGTCCGAGGGGATCTCCAAGGCCGAGCAGGCGCTGAACTTGAAGACCCACGCCCAGGCGCGGCGGCTGGGCAAGCTGCCCCGGGAGCCCGACCTGGGCCCTGTGCCAGGGGTCGCGGATCTCGAGGTCGTCCGGCTGCCCGCCGGAGGCGGGACGCCCGGGTCAGTCCGGCTGATGCCGCGCTGGCCCGACCTCGGGGTGAGGCCGAGCCCCGCCGCCCTGGAGGGGCTCCGTCACAAGCGCCGCCGCCGCTCGAGCATGCTGCTGGGCGAGGGCGTGCTGGCCCTGGTGCTCTTTTCCATCTTGTGCCTGATGCTGTTCCGGCTGCTGCTGGGGGAGCGCCAGCGACGCCGGGAGATTGAGGCCTTCATCAACACGATGAGCCACGAGCTGAAGACGCCGCTGGCCGGGATCAAGGCCTTGCTCGGCACCCTGCAGATGGGTAACATCCCTGCCGACCGTCTTCAGGAATTTCTAGACATGGGGCTCCGGGAGGCGGATCGGCTGGAGCATCTGGTGGAGAACATCTTGATCGCCAACCGGATCCGGCGCAGCACCCTGGCGGTCCAGCTGCAGGCCGTGGACGTCGGGGAGTTCCTGTCGGAGTTCGTCAAGCATCGGAGCGCGCTCCTGCCCGCGGATCATCCCGGCATCGATGTCCGAGGAGCGCCGGGCACGGGGACCCGGGTGGAGGTGGACGTCGACAAGCTCCGCGTGGTGCTGGAGAATCTCACGCACAACGCCCTGAAGTACGGCGAGGGCAAACAGGTGCGGGTTGTGGTGCGCGAGGAGCCGAGCCGGGTGCTGCTCGACGTGGAGGACGATGGCATCGGGTTCGAGCCCGACCGGGCCGAGGAGCTGTTCGGCGGGCTCCGGGCAGCGACCCGGGATCAGGGCTCCATGGTGGAGGGCACCGGGCTCGGGTTGGGAATCGCCCGCAAGCTCGCCCGGGCCATGGGGGGCGAGCTCACCGCCGCCAGCCGGGGAGCCGGGCAGGGCAGCCGCTTCTCGGTGGCCCTGCAGCGGAGCGGAGGTGCGTCGTGATCCGACTGCTGCTCGTGGAGGACGACGGCCTCATTGGTGAGATGATCCGTTTGAACCTCCAGCAGGAGGGTTACGAGGTCACCTGGAAACAGGATGGGGCCGCGGCCCGGGAGGAGATCCTTCGCGACTACGACGTGATCCTGCTCGATGTCATGCTGCCCGGCTGCACGGGCTACGAGCTCGCCCGGGAGCTCCGCGGCGCGGGCCGCACCACGCCGGTGCTCATGCTCACGGCGCGGTCGGACACGTCCTCCAAGGTGACCGGGCTCGACGCCGGCGCCGACGACTACGTGACCAAACCCTTCGACGTGCCGGAGCTGCTCGCCCGGGTGCGGGCGCTGCTGCGGCGCTCCCACTCCGATGAGCAGCGCCCGGCCCCGCACCAGCTGAAGCTGGGCTCCTTCCTCGTGGATCTCCATTCCGGCGAGGCGGAGACCCTGCGAGGCACCGCGCACCTGAGCGCCGGAGAGGTGAGCTTGCTGGAGCTCCTGTCCCGGCGGCGCGGCCAGGTGCTCACCCTGCAGGAGCTCGCCGGAGAGCTGGCCTCCACCGGCCTCCCGGCGGGCGACGCCCTGACGCAGCCCGAGGGCGTCAGGGAAACCATTGATCGCCTGCGAGACCTGTTCGAGCCGGAGCCGGAGCGGCCCCGGCACTTCGTGCACGTCCAGTCGGGCGGCTACCGATTCGAAAGTTGAAAGCTGAGCCATGATGTACCCCATCATCCGACCCCGTCGTCTCCGTGAGTCCGGCCTCGTGCGCGACCTGGTGCGCGAAACCCGCCTCCACATCGACGATCTGATCTATCCACTGTTCGCCTGCGAGGGCACGGGGGTGGTGACTCCCATCGGGTCCATGCCCGGGCAGAATCGGTACTCCGTGGACACGTTGGTGGACGAGTGCCGGCGGGCCGCTGACCTCGGCATCAAGGCGGTGCTGCTGTTCGGCATCCCCGACGACGCCGTCAAGGACGAGCGGGGGAGCTGCGCCTGGGACGACGACGGGATCGTGCAGCGCGCGATCCGCGCCCTCAAGGACGCCAAGCTGAACCTCCTCGTGATCACCGACGTCTGCCTGTGCGAGTACACCAGCCACGGCCACTGCGGCCCGGTCCAGGACGGGCGCATCCTGAACGACGCCTCGGTGGAGCTGTACTGCCGGCAGGCCGTCTCCCACGTCCAGGCGGGCGCTGACATGATCGCGCCCTCGGACATGATGGACGGCCGGGTGGGCGCGATCCGCGAGGCCCTGGACGACGTGGAGGCCGAGCACATCCCCATCATGTCCTACGCGGCAAAGTACGCCTCGGCGTTCTACGGCCCCTTCCGCGACGCCTGCGGCAGCGCGCCGGCCTTTGGCGATCGGCGGAGCCACCAGATGGACCCGGCCAACGCCGAGGAGGCGCTGCGGGAGGTGGAGCTGGACATCGAAGAAGGCGCCGACATCGTCATGGTGAAGCCGGCCCTGGCGTACCTGGACATCATCTGGCGGGTGAAGGCGCAGTTCGGCGTGCCCGTGGCGGCCTACAACGTCAGCGGTGAGTACGCCATGGTGGAGTTCGCGGCCAAGGCCGGGGCCGGGGATCGGGAGCGGCTGGTGCTCGAGATCATGACCGCCATCCGGCGCGCCGGCGCGGATCTGATCCTGACCTACCACGCGCCGTACGTGGCCGAGCTGCTCGGCCGGGGAGACGCGCGATGACCTTCAGCCTGCAGGAGATCTGGGCCGATCCGAACATGCGCGCGGGCATCATCGTGGTCGGCGCCGTGGCGGCCGGGTTCCTCTTCGACCGGCTGGTGGCCCGGGTGCTGCTGCTGTTGGCGGGCAAGACGGAAACCGACGTCGACGACAAGATCATCGAGGTGCTGCACAAGCCGATCTTCTGGAGCGTGTTCATGGGGGGCGCGGCGTGGGCCATCTTCGAGCTGAAGCTGCCGCGCCCGGTGCCGTACATCGTCAACGGGCTCATCAAGACCGCGGCGGTGTTCATCTGGATCAGCGCCTTCTCCAAGATCGGCACCATCTTCCTGCAGTGGCTCGCCCAGAAGCAGGATCAGTACCGGGTGGTGCAGCCCCGGACGCTCCCGCTGTTCGACATCGCGGTGAAGATCGTCGTCATCGGCGGCGGCATCTACGCCCTGATGCTGTCTTGGAACATCAACGTCACCGGCTGGCTGGCCTCGGCCGGGATCCTCGGTCTCGCCATCGGCTTCGCGGCCAAGGACACCCTGGCCAACCTCTTCGCCGGCGTGTTCATCCTGGCCGACGCGCCCTACAAGCTGGGCGACTACATCGTCATCGCCACCGGAGAGCGGGGCAAGGTGGTCGAGATCGGCATGCGGTCCACCCGCGTCCTGACCCGGGACGACATCGAGATCGTGGTGCCCAACTCCGCCATCGCCAACGGCAAGATCATCAACGAGTCCGGTCCGGTCTACAAGCGCCGCATCCGGATCAGCGTCGGCGTCTCCTACTCCAGCGATCCGGATCTCGTGGAGAAGGTCCTGCTGCAGGTCGCCGAGGAAAGCCAGGAGATCGCCAAGACTCCCGAGCCCCGGGTCCGGTTCCGCACCTTCGGCGACTCCAGCCTCGACTACCAGCTCCTGGTCTGGATCGACGAGCCCGAGTGGCACGGACGGATCACCCACGAGCTCAACACCGCCGTGCTCAAGGCCTTCCGGGCCGCCGGCATCGAGATCCCCTTCCCCCAGCGCGACGTGCACATGATCCCTGCTTCGCCCGGCGACACGCCCAAGCCCGCAAAGACCTAGCGAAATCCAGCCGGGCAAAGTCACTTTTTGAGCTGCGCCCGGATTTGCGCGGCTCCGTGCTCGAGCTCGTCCTTCACTTCCTGGAGCTTCTGGCGCAGAAGCGCGGTGGCAACCTGACCTGCCGTTGGATGGATCGCGCCGGCGGACAACAGCTCAGCGATTGTCAGCAGCAGCTCCCAGTCGTCTTCGTCGAGCTATCGCGCCTCGCGGATGCGTCCTGGTGTGTGACAGCATTGGTGCCAGAGATTATGATCCGGTAGTTGGCAGGTGGACGGCAAAGGATCCGATTTCGTTCTCTGGCAGAGACACAAACTTGTACGGTTATGTTTTGCAGGATCCCGTTAACGCAGTTGATATTGACGGACTTGGTTCTGAGCTGCCGATAAATCCGCCAACAGTTCCATGTATTCCAGGTCGGGGCCATCTGAGTAATCGGGCGAGCGCTGCTGAGCGTATTGTCAGGCGCTGGATGTCAGACTATTTCCAGAAACTCGGGCATCGATCGTTCGTCGGACCGGCGGTCAGAAGTAGTGGCGGTTTTGACTGTGACGCTTCCATTTTTCCGTATGTTGGAGGTCATTGGATAACGCATGTAGTAGGAGGTCCGTCGGAGGGTTTGCCAGGTACGTTCATTTTTGCTTTGACCCATCGTAGTGTGAACCCATCCGGTTATCTGGGCACATTCTATTACATGATGGATTGTGCGACTGGTGTAATTACGGAATACTAGTGTTTGAGGTCGCATGGCGAAATCTGCTGCCAGCCTGAGAGTGGTCGTGTTTAGTGCCAGTTTCTTGGTTGCGGCTGGGCTTTTTTCTTCACAGCCGATGGGGAGGAAAGGTCGGGTAAAGCGTAGACCGTTGAGCACTGTCTTCGTGAAAGGCGGTTGTTTCAATATGGGGGTGGCGAAACCTGCGGGGTGGCTTGCCAGTGCGCCGAGCATCCCCGATCACTTAGTGAGCGCATGAATCACCCACCTTCCGCTCCCAGCTCTCGTGCGATTCGTGGTCGTGACCGCGAGGGACGCTGTTCTCGGGCCAAGATCACGAGATCTCGCAGCACCTGCGG
>JBDRSE010000099.1:0-2825 GCA_043825095.1 bacterium | reverse complement strand
GGTACTGCACGTGCCCATAGCGCTTCTTCTCCTCCTCATGGCGCTGTACGTCGGACCGGGGCGGCGCAGGCCCAACCTCACGTTGGACTTCGTGCGGTTCGCCGGTGAGGTGTTCATCTACGCCGTACTAATCGCGCTCGGAGGGTTGGTCCTGGTGGGCGTCGCCGGGGCGATGTTCGTGCTCGTGGGCATTGACATCACCTCGCTTATCTTGAACTGGGTGGCGGTGTTCGGAGGCTGCGGCGTGGCGGTGATTGCCGCCTACCTCATGGAGAAGAAGAAGGGCGCCATCGAGACCATAGCGCCGGTGCTCGCTCGAATCTTCACACCGCTTTTCGTTGTGCTGCTGTTTGGACTCATCATC
Source organism: bacterium (assembly GCA_043825095.1). Taxonomy (GTDB): domain Bacteria; phylum Myxococcota_A; class Polyangia; order HGW-17; family JAJRWW01; genus JBDRSE01. The sequence goes on along the minus strand of JBDRSE010000099.1, from coordinate 2,461 downwards.
ACGATGGCACTGACCGGCCAGGGGCCATCGGAGGACCGTGAACTCCTCATCATGTTCGACATCGTGCTGGCTCTGGTGCTCGGTCTCGTGCTGTACACGATGAGCGCCCGGGACACCGAGAAGCCGGCCAACTGGTGGGACGGGGTCGTTCTGGCGCTGGTGGTCCTGGCGCTGATTGCGGACGCGATCGCGCTCTCAGGGATCGTGGGGCGGCTGGCCACCTACGGGTTCTCCCCCAACAAGACTGCCGCCCTCGGCTTGAACATCGCGCTGATGGTCAATCTGATCTTGCTCGCCGTAGGCTACTACCGCTTTCTTTCCGGGCGGTCACGCTACCAGACCGTTGTCGATTGGCAGATGCGCTATCTGCCAACTCATGCGGTCTGGGCAGCCTTCGTCGCGCTTGCGTTCCCTCCCCTCTTCGGGTTCGCGTGATGGGATCCTCTGGCGCGGGTGCCACGGCCGTGGGAGGGGCCTCCGGGACCCACGCCCCACTTGAGCCCGCTCCGGCACCGCGTTCGGGAGCCAGGAGGCCTGAGGGGGCTTCAGGCGAAGCTCGCTGAATCCGGGACACGGCGCGGGGTACGGGCCAGACGGCAGAGGCACCAACGAAACCGGACGGGCCCCTTGCGCGAGGCAGCGATGTGTCCGCCTGCTCCCCCTGTCTGACGAGAGGTGCGAGGAGGGAACGTCAGCCCTGGCGGCGCCTGTAGAGCGCCTTGATCACGCCCCAGCTCGCCTCGGACGCGATGCCTGTGCTGCAGTCGCTGGGATACGACGGCATGTTCGGCCCGTCGGGGGTCGGCACCATCATGAACCAGTCCTCCGCGCTGCTCCGGTTGTGGTCGATCCCGCCGGGGCAGCGCGCGAGGCAGTTCCCCTGGGGGACGCCGTCGGCGAACTGGGGGTCCGCGCAATCGATCCACGATATCGGCACGGGGTCTGGGACGGCGCCCCAGTTGACCCCGTCCACGATCGTAGAGCAGTCGACCGCCGCGGTTGTGTCCACGCCGGTGGCCAGCAGAATCCCGTCCCCGCTGTTGGCGAGCGCGATGTCGCAATTCGAGCCGCTCACGTGAATCAGATTCGGGACGTCGGGGTTGTCGTTGTCGTCGCCGGGGTGTACGAACTCCCAGTCCGCGCCGGACAGGTCTGGCTCGATCTCCCCGGGCACCGCGTCGACGGCCACCAGCACGGTCTCCCCCGGCCAGATGGGGATCTCATGGCCGCCGTGGCTGCCGGGAAACCGGAAGACGGCCTCGGGCATGCCGTCGTCTCCCTCGTCCGTGATGACGGCGCCGTCCAGGAAAGCAACTGTGCCCCCGGCGTTCAGAAGCTCGATGTACTCGTTGTGCGCGTCGAATCCGGGCATGTAGTAGTGGACCTCGTTGATCACGACCTTGTTCCAGACCTCGAGCCCCCAGGCGACAGGCGCCACGCTCAGGAGCAACACCAGAACCAGAGCTGACCGCTTCATGCAACGCACCTCCCCTCCCAGCCTCATGTCACGCGGCGCCCTCGCGGCCCGCTGGCATCCAAGACAGAGCAGGTGGCAGTCCAGATGCGGGCAACAGCGGGAAACGGCTGCAGCACGGGCCGAATCGAGAGACACGGAGCGGCGCATTGTGGCCGCGCGTCAACACCGTGGACGGGATTCGCTCCGCGCCAGGCGCCCGGACTGGAGAAAGGAACCCGAATTGGGTATAATGTATGCACGTGTCAAGAGATTCTGTCCTGCAGAGCCGAATCCACCACCAGCCCCGATGCAGAGCAAGGGAGGACACAAACCGATGAACCGCAGAGTCCTGTCCACAGTGGTTGTTCTTGCCGTCGTAGCCGCACTGGCGTGGACGGTGTGGGGGCCGTCCGACCCCGTCCTCAGGACCGCTAAAGAGATAGCAGTCGTAATCGCCGCGCAGAAAGCGGACAAGAAGGCCGAGATGGCGGAACGGGGCGAGCGATACGAGCCCGGGGCCTTCCCCAACGATTGGGCCTCCGTCCAGCGAGCCTATCCGTACGACCGCATCAACTTCGAGCAATTGAAGGAGGCGCGGGCCGAGGCGCGGGTGATGGAGATGGAGACGGCGAGAGGAAGGGGCGGCGTGTGGGCCGAGCGGGGCCCCACCAACATCGGCGCCAGAGTCACCGACCTCGTCGTCCACCCGACGACCACCAACGTAGTCTACGCGGCCATGGCGAGCGGTGGAGTGTTCAAATCGACGAACGGCGGGATCAACTGGACGCCCATCTTCGACGACCAGTCCGTGCTCTCCATCGGCGACATCGCCATCGACCCTAACGACCCTGGCACCATCTACGTGGGCACCGGCGAGGCCAACTCCTCGAGCTACAGCTGGTTCGGAGAGGGCGTCTACAGGTCGACGGACGCGTGCGCCACCTGGAGCTACATCGGCCTCGAGTAGACACGGTTCATCGGCCGCGTCATCGTCGACCCGAACGA
>JBDRSE010000098.1:0-9525 GCA_043825095.1 bacterium | reverse complement strand
CTCCTCGGGCACGAAGTGACCGCAGTCGTTCAGGATGTGCAGCCGCGCGCCCCGGATATCCGCGGCGAGACGGTGGGCCCAGGCGACGGGCAGGAAGGCGTCGTCCGAGCCCCAGACGACCAGGGCGGGGAGGGTGAGGGTGCCCAACCGGTGACCGGCCAGCACGGTTTCCCGATTGTCCAACGCCAACAGCAGGCGGCGCAGGTGCTCCCGGGACGAAACGCTCAGCCGATGCGGCCGCAGGTATTCGTCGATGGTCTGGTCATCGATGCTGCCCGGGTATTTCACGCCCCGGCGGAAGCCCTGGTCGGCGAACCCCAGGGAGCGGGTCATGCCGGCGCGCACCGCAGCCTGCCAGATCGGCCGCCAGCGGGCGAGTCGGCGGAGCTTCTTGATCACGGGCACGGGCCAGTTGTCGTAGGCCACCGACGAAACGAGCACGACCCCGGCCACCCGACGTGAGCGCTCCAGAGCCATGAGCTGGGCGACGCCGCCGCCGAGGTCGTGACCCACCACCACGGCGTCTCGCAGCTCCAGACGATTCATCAGCCCTTCCACCACCGCCGCCTGTCCGCTCAGGGACTGGTCGGCGTCCATGGGCCCGGAGGAGTCCCCCAGCCCGAGCAGATCCGGAGCGACGACGTGATAGCGGTGCTTGAGGGTGGCAATGACGTCTCGCCAGAGAAAGCACGAGGTGGCCAAGCCGTGCAAAAGCACCAGGGCGGGGCCCTGACCCTGGTTGTAGTGGGCGACGCGCACGCCGTTGACTGCCATGAATCGTTTTGGATAGCCGAGCATTGCGTCAGTCGTCCGTCAGTCACCCTTGCGCGGGGAGGCGGTCACCCAGTGTCGCGGCAGTTGGACGGTGTGCTTCGGATCCAGCGCGTCCTGCAGCCCTTCGGCCACGAAGTTGTACGCGAGCACTGTAGCAAAGATCGCCAGCCCGGGGAACAGCGTGAGCCACCAGGCGCTCCGATTCACCTGGGCGTTGGCGAGCAGCCGCCCCCAGCTCGGGGCGTCCGGGCCGAAGCCCAGGAAGGACAGCCCGCTCTCGATGAGGATCGCCGAGGCCATGCCGAAGGTCGCCGCCACCACCACCGGGCCCAGGGAGCTGGGCAGCACGTGGAGCACGAGCACCCGGGTGTGGGACGCGCCCAGGGCTCGGGCGGCCTCCACGAAGGGCAGGCCCTGCACCCGCAGCACCTCCCCCCGGACGAGCCGGGCCACGGCCGCCCAGCCGGTCAGCCCGATGACGAGCATCACGCCGGTGAGGGACTGGTCGCCGATCAGTCCCTGAATCGCCAGCACCAGCAGGAACGTCGGGAACGTGAGCATCACCGCCACGGCCCAGTTCACGAGCTGATCCACCGGGCCCCGCAGATAGCCGGCAAGGGCGCCGAGCAGGATGCCGAGCAAGAGGTAGAGCAGCACGGAGACGACCCCCACGAGCAGGGCCACGCGGGCGCCGTGCACCAGCTGCGCCGCCACGTCCCGGCCCACGTCGTCGGTGCCGAGCAGGTGGTCACCGGTGCCGGGCGCGACGTTGACGTCCAGGGCGCCCGCCGGCTGCGTCTGGTTCGGGCCGAAGGGAATGAGCGGAACCAGGGCCCACGACAGCCGCTTGCCCGACCTGCGCAGGGTGTGGTTGTCGTGTCGGCGCAGCGCGCCGGGGCGACGGAGGTTGGGCAGGATGTAGGTTCTGCCGTCGTAGCGCATGGCGATGGGGAGATCCGACGCCAGGCAGTCGGCGAACAGCGCCGTGGCCGCGAACAGCACGAGGACGCCCGCGGCGGCCCTGGTCAGTCGTTGCCGCCGGACCCGGCCCAGCGCCGCGCGCCACAGGGACTCGCTCATGGGGATCCCTCCGCGCGCAGGGAGATCCGCGGGTCTGCCCACAGCATCAGCAGATCGGCCAAGAGCATGCCGACCAGCGAGAGCACGGCGGTGAGGGAGACCACGCCCATGAGCACGTTCGTGTCCCGCTGCTGGATCGCGATCAGGGTGAGCGAGCCGAGGCCCGGGATGTCGAAGATGGTCTCCACGATCACCGAGCCGCTCAGCAGATACGGGATCTGGAGGCCGAGCAGGTTCACCAGCGGGATGACGCCGTTGCGGAGCCCGTGCCGCCACACGACCCGGCGTTCGGACAGTCCCTTGGCCCGGGCGGTGCGGATGTAGTCCTGGCCGAGCACGTCGAGCATGCCGGTGCGCTGGTAGCGCGACACCACGGCGAGCGCGGCGTAGCTCAGGCAGAACACCGGAAGCACGCAGTGCCACAACAGGTCCAGCAGCGCGCTCCCCCCCGGATAGTCCGCCGCCTGGAACGAGTGGAGGCCCGAAGTGGGAAACAGGTTCGGCCCCTCGATGCCCCCCAGGAAAATGATCAGCATCAGCGCGACCCAGAAGGAGGGCAACGAATACAGCACGAACAGCCCGGTGGTCACGAGCCGGTCCATGAAGCGACCCCGGTTCACCGCGGACCACACCCCCAGCGGAACCGCGAGGAGGTAGGCCAGCAAAAGCGCCGCCAGGTTCAACGCCAGAGTCACGGGCAGCCGCTCCCCGATGACGTCCCAGGCGCGCCGGCGGTAGTACAGCGACTCGCCGAAGTCGCCCCGCACCAGCCGCCCCAGCCAGCGCCCGTACCGCGTGTGGGTGAACGCTCCCGCGAACCGCTCCCAGCCCGACAGGTCGCGGTACACGGTCTGTTCGGACCGCCAGAAGTCGCGCCACTGACCGAGGGCCGATCGCCGCTCGACCTCGGGGGCCGCGGGATCGTAGCGCACCGCGTGACCGGTCACGGCCGAAAGCGCCTCGGTGATCCGTCGACGGGCCGCGCCCCCGGTGGACGCGTTGAGCAGCCGCTCCAGGAGCAGCGGTACGGCACGCTGATCCAGCCGCCGGACGTTGCCGGCCGCGCCCGGCTCTCCGCGCACGAGGCCGTCGACGGCCCGTCGAACGGCCGACGGACGGAAGGCCGGACGACGCCGTTTCCACCAGCGCGCGTAGTCTAAAACAGTACCTGACGCGAGCAGGCTGCGCCCCGGTTCGTCCATGCGCTCCAGAATGGCCGCCAGTACGCGCCGCACCGTCACTGCCCGGGCCGGGGTCTTGCCGAGGGACTCGACGAGCTCGTCGAGTCCCAGGGAGCCGGCCCGGACGAGCCGTCGCTCGGCCAGCCTGGCGCGCCGCGTGTCTCCGAGCTCGGCGAGGGATCGCCGGATGCGCCTGCCGCGGTCCTGGATGTCGGTGTTCAGAAACAGCGGCAGATCGAAGCCATAGGTCCGGCGCAGGTTCTCGGCCGCCTCCTCGGTGACCGTGTTCGACCGCAGGCCGCCCCGCCCGGCGCCGGCCCCCGGCTCCCCGGGCGCGAGATTCACCAGCAGGAACGTCGCCAGGGAGATGCCGAACAGCGTCGGGAGGGTGACGAGCACACGCCGGAGCACGGTCCGCCAGAGCTCCCCACGGCCCCCCCGCCGGCGCGGGCCGCCGCCCTCCGGCTCCGCCGTCACTCGTTGCTCCCCGGCGCGGGCTTGATGTCCCGCATCTGGAACCACTCCGCCGACGGTGTCACGCCGGTGAAGCGCCGGCTCACCACCGTCAGATCCCCCACGTTGAACAGGTACAGGCCCGGCAGGTCGTCGTGCAGCAGCCGGTGCAGCTTCCGCTCGAGAGCGCCGCGCCGGGCGTCGTCGAGGGTCGCGCGGATCTGCACCAGCAGCCGATCCACCTCCGGGTTCGCGTAGCAGCCGTAGTTGGAGCCGCCGTGGCACTGGCTGGAGTGGTAGATCTGATACAGGTCCTGCTCATAGTAGTAAAACCAGTTCAGGTCGGTCAGGTCGAAGCGGTGCTGCTTCATCCGCTTGAGCGCCGCGGTCCAGCTGATGGTCTCCACGTGCAGCTTCAGCCCGGCCTTGCGGAGCTCCTCCTGCAGAATGGGCAGCAGCCGTCGCTGCACCGACGACTCGGCGAAGCGCAGATAGGTCAGCTCGAGCCGCTTTCCCTGCCGGTCGAGCACCCCGTCGTTGTCCGAGTCGGTCCACCCCGCCGCGGCCAGCAGCTTCGCCGCCTGCCGCGGATCATAGGGGCGCGGCTTCACCCGCGCGTCGTAGCCGGGCCGACCGAGCCAGTAGGGCCCCGAGATGCGGCGCGCCCGGCCGCAGAAGATCTTGTCGGCGATGAGCTCGCGATTCACGAGCAGCGACAGCGCCCGCCGCACCCGCACGTCCTGCAAGACCGGGTTTTGCACGTTGAGGACCACCGTATAGAACTGGACGGGGTAGTGGATGATCAGCCGGTACCGCTTGGCGATGCGCGGATCGCGCACGGGCGCCTTCGCGCCGCACGCGTGCTGGGGCAGCACCCGCGGCATCAGGTCGAGCTCCCCCTTCTTGAGGAGCTCGAAGGCCTTCTCCTTGCTCTTGATGATGCGATAGATCACGCGCCGCAGCGCCGGCTTGGGCCCCCAGTATCCACCGTACCGGGACACGACGATGGCGGCGCCGCGCCTCCACGAGTCGAACCGGAAGGGCCCGGTGCCCACGGGGCGGTGGTTGGCGGGGTGGTTGTTCAGGTTCCCGGTGCCGTACACGTGCCTCGGCAAAATGGACAGGTGCGACAGGGACTCGAGGATCTTGAACCCCGGCTTGGCAAAGGTCAGCCGCACCGTGTCCGCGTCGGACTTCTCCCACTTCTTCAGCTCGGTGAAGTCCGAGCGAGACGAGGCCGAGGTCACCTTCGGATCCATCAGGCGATCGAAGGTGAAGATCACGTCGTCGGCGCCGAAGGGCTTTCCGTCGTGGAACGTGACCCCCTTGCGGATCCGGAAGGTGAGCACCCGGCCGCCAGGTGAGAAAGACCAGCGCGTGGCGAGGGCCGGGACGAACTTGTAGGACTGCGGGTGTCGCCGGAGGAGCCCCTCGAAGATGTTGTGGAGGGTGATCCGCCACAGCCAGACGTCCTCCTGCAGGAGCGGGTTCAGGTGCGGCGGCTCCGAGCCGATGTGTACGATCAGCTCTCCGGGTCGGGGCTTGCGGTGCTTCCCCTTGCAGGAGCCGCACCCCGCGACCGCCAACACGAGCGCCGCGACCCCACCCCCGAGGATCGCCCCACCCCACCCCGTGGGGCGTGAACGCCCCGCATTCGCTCGGTCGGCTCGCATACGCATCTCCGCCAGCCCCATCGAACAACACCACCCCCGAAAGCGCAAGAAAAAGGCAAAACTGCACCGTTTGGCGCCGACCGGTGTGGGTGGCTTCCCACGCTACATCTGGCTATAATGACGCCACCCCATGACCGACGGGACGAAACTCTACCCTCCCCCGGTGCAACCTCCCCCGGTGCCCGGGGCGCGGAACGCAAAGGCCGACACCCTCGACGCCGAGGACGTGCTCGAGCGCGTGAACACGTCCGACATCCTGGTGGAGCGGAAGCCCTTCCGCGTGCCGGCCGACTCCAAGATGCTCCGGGTCGAGGCGCAGCGACCGAACCAGGAGCTCATCGCCGTCAAGCCCACGGACCTGCTGCTTGAGACAACGGACGACGACCTCGACGACGGGGCGGATCGCGAGACCATCACCGGCGTCTGGTCCACCGACGACATCGAGTCCGAGCTCGCCGTCGGGGAGGAGTCCCATGTCATCGGCGGCCGGTACCGCATCACCGAAGGCCTGGCCATGGGCGGCATGGGCGCCGTCTTCAAGGTCATGCACATCCGCCTCCAGAAGCCCTTCGCGCTGAAGATCATCCTGTCCGATCGCTCTTCCGACGCGAACATGCAGAAGTTCTTCTTCCGTGAAGCGCGGGTGCTGAGCCAGCTCACCCACCCCAACATCGTCCAGGTGACCGACTTCGGACGGGACGAGAGCTTCGGCCTGTACCTGGTGATGGAGTACCTGTACGGCGAGTCGCTCTTCGATCGTCTCGAGCGGCACGAGCGGCTGGAGGTCGGGGTCGCGATGCAGATCGCGCTGCAGATCGCCGAGGCGCTCGACTACATGCACTGCCGCGACGTGATCCACTGCGACATCAAGCCGGAGAACGTCTTTCTGTGCCGCGACACCGTGGGACACGGCGTCGGTGAGGGGGTGAAGCTTATCGACTTCGGACTCTCCCGCACCATGGTCCGCGGCGGCAAGCTGGATCAGTCCGAGGTGGGGGGAACGCCGGCCTACGCGGCCCCGGAGCAGCTCGCCGGCGTCGCGCCCACCCCGGGCATGGACATCTACGGCGTGGGGGTGCTGCTCTACGCGCTGATCACCGGCTGGCCGCCGTTTCATGGCTCGGTGGAAAAGATCCTCAGAGAGAAACGCGAGCGGGACATCGTGCCCCCGTCGCAGCGGCTGAAGCAGCGACTCAACCCCGATGTGGAGTCCCTGATCATGTGGGCCGCGGCGCGGGATCCGAACAAACGCCCCATCTCCATGGCGCAGCTCATCGCCGAGCTGCGCACCGTGATCCTCCGGCTCGGCTACGAGGTGCCCGACTCGGCCATGCAGCGCGCGCGGCCGGTCACCGGCAAGCACAAGATCACCGGCGAGCACGACCTCCTGCGCTTCTTCAGCGGCTGCCCCTGGCCCGTGTTCCTGGCCGACCGCTACGGCCGGTTCGTGGCCGCCACGCCGGCCTTCTGCGCCGTGGTGGAGACGCCGCTGGATCAGCTCCTGGGAACGGGCCTCGCCAACAGCCGGATCGGTCAGATTCATCACGACGTCGAGCGCGACTTCTCCACCTCCCGTCAGCGCCGCATCGCCCTGCTCCGCCGCATCGAGTTCTCCACCCAAGACAACGCCCAAAACGCCGTCCTGCTCTGGATCGCCCCCCAGATCACCACCGAACAAGAAATCGAACGCGTCTGGGGCATCTTGATGCCCGTGGGATAGCCCCGCTCTCCGCTCTCCGATTTCCGCTCTCCGATTTCCGATTTCCGATTTCCGAGAACTCGAGCACGACGAAGCCCCTCACGCCACCCGCGCCCTCCCACCGTCGTGGTCGACCACGATCTTCCCCGCCGCCTCCAACCGGTCGCAGTGCGCCAGAATCTCCGTAAACGCCAGGGCCTGGCCCAAGGGAAGCTCCTCGCCGAACAGCTTCCCGGCGAGCTCGTACAGCGTGGCGTCGGGGTGCTCGGCGCAGAGCTCGAGCACGAGCTCGCTCCGGCGGTGGATGCCGCTGCGCGCCTTGCGGGCGGCGGCGGCCGTGTCCTTGAGGGGCCCGCCGTGGCCGGCCAGGCCCACGAGCGGCCCCAGCGCCTCGACCCGATCCAGGGACTCCAGATAGAGCTGCAGGCTGGAGCGTCGCCCGTGCTCGGCGTCCGGATCGAAGTGCGGCAGCGGGTTGGGCGTAATGCCGCGGAGCAGGAGGTCACCGCAGAACAAGACGCCCGCGGCCCGGTCGAGATAGCACAGATGACCGGCGTTGTGCCCCGGGGTGTGCAGCGCCGTGAGGCGCGCGGCGCCGGGCACGGTGTCTCCGTCGGCGAGCAGGGTCAGCGTCGGAACCTCCTGCATCTGCTCGCCGTAGCGCTCCCCCGCGCGGTTGAGCTCCCGGAGCTGGTGCAGCAGCGACGGTGGAGCGCCGTACCGCTCAAGCGTTTCGTACAGCAGCTCCTGGCCCCGGAAGGCGTACTCCACGCCGTCGGCGTGGGTGTACACCGTCACGCCGGTGCGGCGGGCGATCTGGGCCGCCTGGCCCCCGTGGTCGTAGTGCGGGTGGGTCAGCAGGATCCCGCCGACCTCCTCCAGCCGCACGCCGCCCTCGGCGAGCCCCCGCTCGAGCTCCGCGAGGGAGCGGCGGCTCTTCACGCCGCAGTCCACGAGCAGCGGCGGCTCCCCGGGCACGAGGTAGGCGTTCACGCGCCCCACGGGATACGGCGTGGGCAGGGAGATGCACGGGTAGGGGATGGGGGGCGTCACCTTCATCTCTTTTTCACGACCTCGAGCAGCGGGTCGAAGCGCGCGTTGGGCAGCAGGTGGTAGCCGCGCACCTCCCGCCGCAGCACCGCGAGGTTGTCCTCGTGCCAGAGCGGGATGATCGGCAGGTCCCGGTTCAGCAGCCGCTGGACCGCCCGGTAGTGGAGCCGCCGCGCCGCCCGGGTCGTCGCGGTCCGCCCCTGCTCGAGCAGGCGGTCCACCTCGGCGGAGGCGTAGCCGAAGCGATTGCCGCCCGCGTTGGGCCGGGCCGCCGTCGCGCGCTTGGAGGAGTGGAAGAAGTAGTAGTGGTAGTCAGGCTCCGCGAGCTCGGTCATCTGCAGCGTCGCGAGCTGGTAGCTGCCCTGCTTGAGATCGGCGAAGAACACGCCCCACTCGTAGGACCGCACCTGCACCTGGATGCCCACCCGCCCCAGCTGCCGCGCGATCACCCGGGCGATAGCCAGCCGAAACCGGTTCGACGAGGTCTTGTAGGTCAGCGCGAAGCGCGGGCCGCCGCCCGACGGCCGCGGGAAGCCCGCCTGATCCAGGAGCCGACGCGCCCGGGCCGGGTCGAAGGGCAGCGGCCTCACCCGGTCGTTGTGCGCCCAGTGCTGCGGCGTCAGGATCGACGACGCGAGCAGGGCGCGGCCCCGGAACTTGGCGGCAATGATCCGTTTCCGATCGATGGCCAGCGCGATGGCCAGCCGCACCCGCGGATCCTTCAGCTTACGGTCGCGCAGATTCACGGCCATGTAGGTGGTCATCAGGCTCGGGCCGTGCAGGACCCGCAGCTTGGGGGAGCGCTCCAGCGCCGGCAGCAGGAGCGGCGCCACCGTGTTCTGGGTCACGTCCCCGCCGCCGGCCACCAGCGCCAGCAGCCGGGAGTTGTCGTCTTCCACGGTCTTGACCACGTACCGCTCGAGCTTCGGCCGCGCGCCGAAGTAGTGCGGGTTCGGCGCCAGCTCGATCCGTGACACCGTTCGCTTCGTGATCCGGAGGGGACCGGCGCCGATCAGCTTCCAGTCCGGGATCCGCCCCCGCAGCCCGCGGGCCGACGCGCGCACCTGGGACGCCTTGAGGATGCCCATGTCCAGGTCGCTGAGGAAGGGGGCGTGGGCCGCCCGCAGCGTGAACCGCACCCGGCGCGCCGACAGCACCTCGATCTTCGCGATCCGCGCGAAGGACCGCCGGTGCGGGCTCAGCGAGCCCCGGCTCCGAATCGAGTCCAGGGTTGCCTTGACGTCCGCCGCGGTCACCGGGGCGCCGTCGGAGAAGCGCGCCGTGGGCCGCAGGGTCACCTCGTAGGTGAGGGCGTCCGGCAGACTCACCGACTCGGCGAGCTCCATCTTGGGGCGCATGTCCCGGGTGTTGAGACTGACCAGCGGCGCCGCCACCAACCGCGAGATCTTGATCGCGTAGCCGGACGCGGCAAAGCGCGGGTCGAGATCCTCCACGCTCGCCTCGATGAGGATCACCAGCTCCCGCGGCCCGGTCTTCTGCGTGGACCCGCAGCCGCCCGCCGTCAGCAGCACCGCGCCGATGTAGGCCCCCATCGACAGCCGCACACAGAAGCTCATTTCACTCCAACTTCCAACTTCCAACTTCCAACTTCCAA